>JAZOOH010000044.1:0-2614 GCA_045654905.1 Acutalibacteraceae bacterium
TTTCTGCTTGAGTGGGGAATGCGATGTATGAAAGAACGTCTTCGTCACTCTTTGCCTTCTTACCGATTTCAGCTTTAGCAGCTTCAAATGCAGGTTCAAGAGTATCTGCGAATCTGCCTTCGAAAGGAGTAACGTCGCCGAGAATCATCTTTCTTACATCTTCGTTGATATCGCCAGGGGCTTTACCATATTCACCCATAAGGTAAGATTTAACTTCTTTTGAAACGTGTTTATATCTTTCACCAGCAAGAACGTTGTTTGTTGCCTGAACACCAACCATCTGGCTCATAGGAGTAACAAGTGGTGGGTAACCTAAATCTTCACGAACTCGTGGAGTTTCAAGAAGAACCTCGTCGAACTTGTCCATTTTACCTTGTGCTGTAAGCTGAGCAACAAGGTTAGAAAGCATACCGCCCGGTACCTGGTAGTTAAGTGCCTTTGTATCTGTTGCAAGAACGGTAGGGTTAAGCTGACCGCTCTTTAAATACTCTGCTCTTATTGGCTTGAAGAAATCGCCGATTTCTTTAAGAACTTCACCGTCAAGACCTGTTTCGTAGCCTAACTCCTCAAGTGTGTACTGAAGAGTTTCGGTTGCCGGCTGTGAGGTACCGCCTGACATTGAAGAAATCGCTGTATCAACAACGTCGCAGCCTGCTTCTACAGCCTTTAAAAGTGTCATAAAGCCAAGACCTGTTGTGCTGTGTGTGTGAAGCACGAGTGGTAAATCTACCGCATCCTTAAGTGCGGAAACAAGCTTGTAAGCCTCAGCAGGGCTTAAAATACCTGCCATATCTTTAATTGCAATTGTCTGACAGCCAATGCTCTTCATATTCTTTGCAAGCTCAACGTAAGACTCAAGAGTATGAATAGGGCTTATTGTGTAGCAAATAGCACCTGAAGCAATAGCGCCGTTTTTAATTGTTTCATCAACTGCAACCTCAATATTCTTAACGTCGTTAAGTGCATCAAAAATACGAATAATATCTATGCCGTTTTCAACGCTCTTTTTAACGAACATACGAACTACGTCATCCGGATAATGGTGGTAGCCTAAAAGGTTTTGTCCTCTTAAAAGCATCTGAAGCTTTGTATTAGGGCAAGCCTTTTTAATTTTTCTGAGTCTTTCCCATGGGTCTTCATTAAGGTAACGAAGGCATGAGTCGAAGGTTGCACCGCCCCAGCACTCAAGTGAATAGTAGCCGGCCTTGTCAAGAGTTTTGAGAACAGGCTCAAATTCACTGAATTTCATTCTGGTAGCAATGAGTGACTGGTTAGCGTCACGGAGTACTGTTTCTGTAAACTGTACCTTTTGCATCGTCATTTCTCCTTTGCAGAATATATTTGAATAAAAATTAAACTGTATTGTATGAACAGAAAGCCAAAACAAGACTTCCAAATTCACCCATTATATCATACTATAAACTTGTCATTTTTACAAGAGCTTTGACGAAATTAAAATGTAATTTTCTATACTATTATATATATATAAGAAATAAATGGGGAAATCAGAGCAAAATACGTCCCGCGGGTAATTCTGAGCAGGACGTATTTGTCTGCAATTGCTGTCATTTGCAAAACACGTGCGAGCCGATTGTAGTTACAACAGGTCGAGTTCTAATCCATCTGTTGGAGGTCTTTGCAGGATTATAATAGTATAAGCAGCCGTAGCTTGGGTCCCAACCGTTAATTGCATCCTGCGCAGCCTTTTTTGAGGTAGCCGAGGGTGATACCGACCAGTTGCTGTCGGTAACGGCGGAAAAAGCACCTGCCTGGTACACCACACCGGAAATTGTATCCGGAAAGGATGCAGATTCAACTCTGTTTAAAACAACTGCGCCGACCGCCACCTGACCCGTGTAGCTTTCGCCGCGTGCCTCTGCTTCTATTACCTTTGCAAGCAGCCATATATCAGAGGAGCTGTAGGAGCCGTATGACCCACCTGACCCGCCCGACGAGGATGAGCCGAGACCTAAAAACAAAAGTGTTTTGCTACCCGCGATTCCGTCAGAGGTTATTCCGACAGATGACTGAAAGCGTTTAACGGCCTTTTGCGTTGCTGCACCGTATATTCCATCTACGCTGCCGTTATAAAAACCAAGCTGCTTTAATTTAGTCTGAATTCTTCTTACCTCTTCACCGCGTGAGCCGAGCTTTGAAAGAGTGGCAACCGCTTTTGTGTTTTCTGTTTCTATTATATAAATAGAAAAACAGGAGGTAGCTACGCTAACAGCCAAAAAGAATGCAAGAAACTTAAAAAAAGGATTTTTAATCCTTTCTGAGAGAATGCTTTTAACAGTATTATTCTTCATTTAATTACACCTCTTTTAATATAGTTAAAATTATTATTTCTTCCTTATTTTGTTTTATACAAGCTTTCTTCAAAGTTATGAACAAAAAAATTGTGGTTTGTAGAAGGTTTTTATACTACATATTGTGAAAAAAATGTGTCGAAAAAATTATTTAAAAAAAATGAAAAAAATTTGAAAAAAAGTGTTGACAAACGCAAATGAATTTGATATGATATGCAAGCACTCGAGAGAGCGGGAGCTCAAGAGGGTGCAAACGAACCTTGAAAATTAAACAACGATTAAAGAAAAACCCTTGAGATTTTTTT
>JAZOOH010000045.1:0-161033 GCA_045654905.1 Acutalibacteraceae bacterium
CTGCAGCAATTGACTATGGCAGAATAGACCCCAAAGAAATTGCAGCAATTGGTATTACAAATCAGCGAGAAACAACAATTCTCTGGAATAAGGATACAGGTAAACCTGTTTATAATGCGATTGTGTGGCAGTGCAGAAGAACAGCCCCTATTTGTGAAAAATTAAAAGAAAGCGGCCTTGAAGATTATGTAAAAGAAAAAACAGGTCTTCTTATTGACGCTTATTTCAGCGCAACAAAAATCAAATGGATTCTTGACAATGTTCCTGAAGCAAGAACTCTCGCTATGGACGGAAAGCTTCTTTTCGGTACTGTTGAAACCTGGCTTATCTGGAATATGACAAATAAGCAGGTTCATATTACTGACTATAGTAATGCTGCAAGAACAATGCTTTTCGATATTGAAAAGCTTTGTTGGGATGAAACCCTCTGCAGCAAATTAGGTATTCCTATGAGCATGCTGCCTGAGGTAAAGGAATCAAGCGCTGTTTACGGTGAAATTGCAGATAATTTACCGGGACTTTCCTCACTTGCAGGAATTCCCATAGGTGGTGCAATAGGTGACCAGCAATCTGCGCTTTTCGGTCAGGCTTGTTTTAATGCAGGTCAGGCAAAAAACACCTACGGCACGGGCTGCTTCCTTTTAATGAACACAGGTGAAAAAAGAATTCACTCACAAAATCAGCTTATTGAGGGTATTGCCTGGGGTCTTAACGGCAAGGTTACATACGATTTAGAGGGTAGTGCCTTTAACGCAGGCTCCGTTATAAAATGGCTTCGTGACGAGCTTCGTATGATTTCTGAGCCGTCTGAATGCGATTTTCTTGCTGAAAGCGTAGAGGATTCCAACGGAATTTATTTGGTGCCTGCCTTTACGGGTCTTGGCGCACCTTATTGGGATATGTATGCACGCGGCTGCATAGTTGGTCTTACACGCGGTACAAACCGTGCTCACTTTGCAAGAGCGGTGCTCGAAAGCATAACCTACCAGGTAACAGATTTAATTGAGGCTATGTCAAAGGATAGCGAAATAATAATTTCGGAAATCCGTGTTGACGGCGGTGCTTCTGTAAGCAACGTAATGCTTCAGATTCAGGCAGATATGGCAGGCGCAAAGGTTAACAGACCTAAGCTTGTAGAAACAACGGCGCTCGGCGCTGCTTATATGGCAGGTCTTGCAGTCGGCTTCTGGTCAAGCCTTGAGGAGATAGAAACAGACCGCGAGGTAGACCGCATTTTCATTCCTAACGTAAACACCGAAAAGCGTGAAAAAATGCTTAAGGGCTGGCACAAGGCTGTTAAATGCTCCATGAATTGGGAAGAGGCATAAGCAATTAAAATAATTTGAATTAAAAAGAGTCCTGTTTGTAGCAAAGTACTACAAATAGGACTTTTAGTATGTTATAATAAGCTTAGGATTTAAAAATTGAAAGGGGTTTGTTATGGAGACTACAATTTTATTTATTCTTTTTGGTGTAATAATTCTCTTGCTCGGAGTGTGCGTTGTACTGCTTGTTTCTCTTAAACGCGGTAATTCAAAGGGAGAAATTGTAAATGAGCTTCGCTACAACCGTGAGGAAATGGCTGCGGCAAGCAGGCTTTCACGGCAGGACGTTACCGAGGGGCTCGAAAGGGTAGATTTACGCCTTAACGCTTTAAGGGAAGAAAACTACAAAAGCCGTATAGATATGACGGAAAAAATCAACGAATCTCTTAACGCTATAAGAAAAAATAATATAGAGCAAAACGAAAGACAGGCACGCTTTATAGTTGACTCTGTTGCAAAGCTGCAGGAAAGCAACGAAAAAAAGCTTGAGGAAATGAGAGCTACTGTTGATGAAAAGCTGACCTCTACCCTTACAACAAGGCTTAATTCTTCATTCAAAACCGTTTCGGAGCAGCTTGAAAACGTTTACAAATCCTTAGGAGAAATGAAGGAGCTTTCTAAGGGTGTTACAAATAACGTTACCTCCTTAAACAGAGTGCTTACAAACGTAAAGGCGCGTGGCACGTGGGCAGAGGTACAGCTTGAGTCGCTTTTAGACCAGACTATACCCGGAATGTACGTAAAAAATTACTCGCCAAAAACAAATGGCGAGCGTGTAGAATTTGCCGTTAAAATTCCGAGCGGTGAAAAAAGGGATGAGGCGGTTTACCTGCCTATTGACTCAAAATTCCCTATGGAAGATTACGTAAGACTTTGCAATGCAGCAGAATCCTGCGACCCCGAGCTTTTAAAGGCGGCACGAAAAGCACTTGAGGACAGAGTTTTAGCGGAAGCAAAGGACGTTAAAAAATACATAGCTCCGCCAAAAACAACACCTTTTGCAATTCTTTACCTTGCAACCGAGGGGCTCTATGCAGAAATAATATCCTCGAAAAACGGCATTGTTGAAAAAATGCAGGCAGAAAATATTATGATTGCAGGTCCTGCAACAATTACCGCACTTTTAAATTCCCTTGCAATGGGCTTTAAGGCTATTGCAATAAACGAAAAGGCGGACGAGGTGAGAACGCTCCTTTCAGTTGCAAAATCGCAATACAACACCTTTGGCACTGTTTTGGAAAAGGCAAAGCGCAAAATAGATGAGGCAGGAAAAACCCTTGACGAAGCACAAAAAAGAAATGATATTATTCAGAAAAAGCTTAAGGGTGTGGAAATGATTGACGGCAGTGAGGCAGAAGATTTGTTAGGGCTTCCGTTAGATTTGGATGAATAAAAAGAAAGGGATTAGAATTTTAATTTCTAATCCCTTTTCTTTATTTTTTAAAGGCTTCTCTTAAAAATTCTACAGAATTTTTTGCATCAAGGTCAAGCTGCTCGGGTGTTTTTCCCATAGACATATCTCGCCAAATAGAAATATCCTTGCCGACCTGACCGCCCATAAGCACAAACGGCTCCATAACAACGTAGCCGTCGTAGTCAATTTCATTTAAGGCTTTGCCTATTGCATACCAGTCAAGCCTGCTGTCCTTGTGCGGGCAGCGTCTGTTAGGCTCACCCACGTGGAAGCTGCCAAGAGTGCCCTTTGTAAGGTGAATTGCATCTATTATAGAGTCCTCTTCAATATTCATGTGGAAGGTGTCAAGCATTGATTTTACGTTTGGCTTGTCAACTGCCTTAACGTAGTCAACGTCCTCACGCGCTTCGTTAATCATATAGCCCTCAAAGCGGTTGAGTGATTCCATGCAAAGTGTAATGCCGTGGTTTGCGGCAATATCGGCAAGTCTGCGCATATTTTTAATGCTTCTTTCAGTATCTGCCTTTTTGTCAAAGCCGCCCTTAAAATCTACGGGCCAGTAAGAGTAAAGCGCGCCGCCTATTCTGTCTATTCCCGCAATTTCCATTTTTCTGAAAACGTCAGAGTAAAATTTTAATGCTCCTTCAACTACTGCTGAATCGGGAGAAGCAAGGTTGTGCTCGGGTCTCGGACCGTAACCGCCTGAAAGGAGCATACCGTTTGCTTCTGCAACGTTTTTAAGCTCCTTAAAGTAATCGTCGTTTTCTAAGTGGAAGGCACCGCAAGCAACCTCAAGCACGTCGAAGCCTAATTTTTTTGTTTTTTCAATGTAGGGGACAAAATTACCGCCCCATTCATGCTCCCAATAAGCATAATAAATACCGAATTTCATAGTATATACCTCACAAAAATTAATATTCAGGAATTGCTTCTTTTTTTGAAACAACAAAGGCGCTTATTTCAATTGCCTTGCTAAGTGCTTTTTTTACGTCCTTTGTTTTTTCGTATTCACAAAGGAAGGTTGCACCAAAGCTGTCGCCCGCACCTACAGAGGAGCCCACCGTTACCTTGGGTGCAGCGTGTGAAAAAAGCTTGGCGGCTTTACATTCGTAAACTACAGCGCCCTTTTCACCCTGAGTAAGTAAAATAAAATCTAAATTCTGAAAGCGCTCGTAAATATCGGAGAGCTTTGCTGTTTCTTTATTTAAGCCACAGGCTTCAAAAACGTAGTGTAATTCCTCGTCGCTTACCTTTAAAATATTTGCATTTTCAAGTGCAAATAAAATTACCTCGTCTGAAAAGAAGGGCGGACGGATATTTACGTCGCAGTAAACCTTTTTAATTTTGAGTGACCGTAATGCCTTTTGCACGGTTGCTCTGTTTGCTTCACTTCTTAAGGCAAGCGTACCAAAGCAAAATACGTCAAAGCAAAGGTCTCTTGCAGTTTCGGGGAATTTTATGTAATCGTAAGCCGTGTCTGTTAAAAGGTTGTAGGACGGCACGCCGCTTTTGTCTAAGGTGACAATGCATTGACCTGTTTGCTTTTCGTCGAGTGTGTTAATAAAGGCTGTTTTAACGTTGTGCTTTTTAACCTCTTTTATGGCATCCTTGCCTAAAGCGTCGTTGCCTACTGCAGAAAGCATAAAAGCATTTGCGCCTTGCTTGCTGCAGTGTGCCGCAAGGTTAAACGGGGCGCCGCCTATGAACTTTTCGTTTTCATAAACGTCCCATATTATTTCACCAAATGAAAGTACGTTCATATCGCTTTTGCCTCTTCTAAAATTTTTGCGAGAACGGCAAAGTCCTCCATAGTCATTTTTTCTGCGCGTACAGTTTGCTCAAGACCTGCTTTTTCAAGAGCTTCCTTAACAATTGCCTTAGGTATAGAAAGACCTGCGCTTATAGAGTTTTCTGCCGTTTTTCTTCTTTGAGAGAAGGCGGCTTTAACAACCTTAAAGAAAAATTCCTCGTTTTCAACCTCAACGGGCGGCTTTTCACGCAGAGTTAATTTTATAACGCTGCTGTCCACCTTTGGGGGCGGTAAAAAGGAGTCCTTCGGAACGAAAGAGAGAATCTCGCTTTCTGCATAGTAGCTTACGGCAACCGTTACTGCACCGCCGTCACGCGAGCCGACCTCGGCACAAAGGCGGTCTGCAGCTTCCTTTTGCACCATAACCGTAATTGAATCAATAGGCAGGCGGCTTTCAAGGAACATCATAATTATAGGGGAGGTAATGTAGTAGGGCAAATTAGCGCAAACAGCAATTTTCATACCCTTGCATTTTTCCTCTATTATGCTTTTTAAATCTGCCTTCATAATGTCTTGATTTATAATCTCAACGTTATTGAATTCGGCAAGAGTTTCATCTAATACGGGTAAAAGTCTTTCGTCAAGCTCGAAGCTTAAAACCTTACCTGCTTTTTTTGCAAGCTCCGCCGTAAGCACGCCTACGCCGGGACCGACCTCAATAACACAGGTGTTTTCATCTAAAAAAGCGCTTTCTGCCATAGCGGGGCAAACCTCGGGGTCAACAAGAAAGTTTTGCCCAAGCCCTTTGTTAAAGGTTACACCGTGCTTTGACATTACAGAGCGTATGACGTTTATATCCGAAAGATTTTTCATAAAATACCTCAATTGCTATTGTCTTTTCCTGAGAAATATAATAAGATAATTATATATTTTAATATGTACAATGTCAATAAAGGAGTCAGGCAAAATGGATAATATTTTTAAAGCTCAATTTATAAGACAAAACGAAGATTTAGGCACGGTTTGTCCTGTGTTCAGAAAAATTTACTGGGCAGACAAGCCTGTGAGAAGGGCTACGCTTTCAGTAAGTGCATTAGGCTTTTACGAGGCGCATATTAACAATAACAGAGTAGGCAAATTTATTTTTGCTCCCGGCTGGACGAGCTACAGAACACGCTTGCAATACCAGACCTACAACGTTACAAAGTACCTTGAGGAGTGCAACACAATAGATATTGCCGTAGGCACGGGCAGACGCCGTCACAACAGAAAGGACGAGGAGCTTCCGTTTTTAAAGGCAGACGAAATTGCTGTAATTGCAGCGTTAACCGTTGAGTACGAGGATGATACTGTAGAGGTAATTACAACAGATAAATCCTGGGAATGTATGAAGAGTAACGTACTCTTTTCAGATATTTATGATGGTGAAAAGGTGGATTTTACCGTTGAATGTGAGGAAAAGTTTACCGTAAAGGAAATTCCTCTTGATAAAAACATTCTCATTGAAACCGAGGGTGAGGAAACCCGAGAGATGGCACGCCTTGATGCCGTTGAATTAATAACAACGCCAAAGGGTGAAAAGGTAATAGATTTTAAGCAGGAGATTACCGGCTACGTTGAGTGGGTAGTGCCTGCAAGAAAGGGTAACACCTTTAAAATTCAGCACGCAGAATTCCTTGATAAGGAAGACAATTTCTACACGGAAAACTTAAGAAGTGCAAAGTGTGAAATAGAGGTTGTTTCTGATGGCGTTGAGCACGTTTACAAGCCTCATTTTTCATTCCAGGGCTTCCGCTACATAAAGCTCATAGGCTTTAATGATGATGAAATTAAATTGGAGAATTTCACAGCGGTTGTAGTATTTTCAGATATGAAGCGCACAGGCTTCTTTGCTTGCGGTCACGAGGACGTGCAGCAGCTTTATGAAAATATTGTCTGGGGCCAAAGAGGTAACTTTTTAGATATTCCTACAGACTGTCCTCAGCGTGACGAAAGAATGGGCTGGACGGGTGATGCTCAGGTTTTTGCAAGAACTGCAATATACAACTATGACACTAAAAAGTTTTTTAGAAAATGGCTTCACGACCTTGCTGCTGACCAAGAGGAAAATGGTGCAGTCGGTAACGTTGTACCTGCCGGCTGGGATGGCGGTGGCTCTGCTGCCTGGGGTGACGCGGCAATTATTGTGCCTTACCAGATGTATTTAGCATATAACGACACAAGAATTATTGAAGAGCAATGGGAGTCAATGACTAATTGGCTTAAATTTATTGAAACAGAATGTTCTGAAAAAGGTCGTTGGGATAAAGGCGGTCACTTTGGCGACTGGCTTTCACTTGACGCGGGCTACGAAGCGGCAGGTGGCTTTACAGATAAAAATTTAATTGCTACTGCAATGTATGCGTATTCCACAAGCCTTTTAATTAAAATGGGTAAGGCTGTAGGCAAGGATGTTTCTTATTATGAAGAAATGTACCCTGTAATTGTTGAGCAGTACAGAAAAAATCATCTTAATACCGGCAAAGAGGAGCACGAAACACAGACTGCAAACGTTTTAGCTCTTTATCTTAACCTTACAGATAACAGAGAAAGAGAAGCAGGCAAGCTAGTGAAGCTCATTGAAGAATGCGGTCACTTGAAAACCGGCTTTGTAGGCACGCCTTACCTTCTTCACGTGTTAACCGACATAGGCAGAGTAGACTTAGCATATAAGCTTTTACTTAAGGATACCTTCCCGTCATGGCTTTATTCCGTAAAAATGGGTGCAACTACAATGTGGGAGCGTTGGGATGGTATGAAGCCTGACAGAAGCTTCGCAACGCCTGAAATGAACTCTTTCAACCACTACGCTTTTGGTGCGGTTGGTGACTGGTTATTCAGTACAGTTGCAGGTATTCGTCCGGATGAAAACGAACCGGGTTATAAGCATATTATTTTTGAACCAATTCCAAATAAAGAATTAGGTTACGCAAAAGCAAGGATTTTAACGCCTAATGGTGAAATTATTTCTTCTTGGGAGTTTAAAGGTGACGGTAACCTTTGCGAATTCTCCTTTACAATTCCTGATGGTGCTTACGCAACGCTTTACCTTGATAATGAGGAGTACGAGTTCGTAAGCGGAACCTACACAACAGAGTTTGAGTACGAGGCGTAAATGAATTGAGAGTTGAGAATTGAGAATTGAGAATTCAGGAAACGCTTCGCGTTTGAATTTTAATTATAAGTGAATAAAAAGAAGTACATTCTATCATTTTTAGTTTTACACAAGCTTTAAATGATAGAATGTTTTTTATAATATGAATATTTATTTATAAAGCCGACCGCAGGTCCCACAATTCTTAATTCTCAATTTTCAATTCTCAATCTTGCGAAGCAAGTAAAATCAAGTCCGCAGGACTTCCTCAATAAACCTCTACTTTCGCTTTAAGTCGTCCTTTTTTTGTTTCTCCCAAAATCTCGCAGCGGGTGAATCTGCCGTAGCCCCTTACGGAAACTACGTCATCCGTTTTGATTTTTTGCGAGTTGTTTTCTGTAAGCTTGCCATTCACAAAAACCTTTTTTGCGGCAAAAAGTGTGTTGCTTTCACTCCTTGAAAGGTTGTAGATTTCCGCAATAATAACGTCTAAGCGCTCAGAGGCTGCTATAATTATTTTTTCTTCAAGCTCGGGGCTTGCTTCACTTGGTGCTTCTGCCGTCATTTCGCATTTTACCGTTGTATGGCAAACCTTTTTAAGGTTTTCTGCAATGTATTCGGCAACGGAATCAAGGCAGAAAACGTAGCCCGTATTGTTTTTTATTATAATATCACCAATAGCTTCACGCTTGATTCCGAGTCCCATAACAGAGCCTAAAAAATCGCGGTGCGACAAATTATCGGCAAATTTTTGCATTACGGGTGTAACCAAAATGCATTTTACGGGAGGTGCTTCTGAAAAGCCGAGCTCCTCCTCACTGCCGAATATTGCAAGCTGCCTTTCGGCACCCTCGTAGCCGCCGAAAAGAGAAAACGGTGTGTGAATATGTGAAAAAAGCAGGTCCTGCTCGTACATATTAAGAAAATCCGAAAAAACAAAAATTCCTCTGTTGTAGGAGCGTGAGGATAATTCCTGCAAGCGTTTAATTAAAATAGCTTCATCCTTTTCCATATTTTCACCGCCTGTCTGTTTTGTAATATGTAAGAATATACCATACATTTTCAAGTTTTCAAAGATGAAAAGTAAAAAAATACAAAAAATATTGTGATTTTGCACAAGTTATTCATTTTGCGTTTGTGAAAACTATCGTAAGTTTAGAACTTTTTTTATGGAAGAAATTTTTTGTTGCGAATGAATATAAATAGTGGTAGTATAACCAAGAGTGGTAGTATAACCAAATAGATATGATTATATTTTAAGTAAGGGGTACTTTAAAATGGTAAAAGTAGTAAAGTTCGGCGGTAGCTCACTTGCTGATGCAGAGCAATTTAAAAAGGTTGCTGCTATAATTAAGTCAGATGCTGCAAGACGCTTTGTTGTTGCTTCTGCTCCCGGTAAAAGATTTGATGACGATATCAAGGTTACCGATATGCTTTATTCCTGCTACAAATTAGTTAAGGAAAACAAGCCTATTGATGATGCTTTTAAATTAATTGAGGACAGATACAACGGCATTATTAAGGATTTACAGCTCGATTTTTGGTTGCAGCCTGAATTCGACAGAATTAAAAATGCTATTGTTCACCACGCAGGCCGTGACTACATTGCTTCTCGCGGTGAATACCTTAACTCAATGATTTTAGCAAAATATTTAGGCTACGATTTTATTGACGCGGAGGACGGTATTTTCTTTACGGAGAATGGTGAGCTTGACACAGAAAAAACAAATGAAGAGCTTTCAAGAATCCTTAAGGAGCATACCCATGCAGTTGTTCCCGGCTTTTACGGCGTTATGCCAAACGGCACAATTAAAACCTTCTCACGCGGTGGTTCAGATATTACCGGCTCAATAGTTGCAAGAGCAATTTCTGCCGATATTTACGAAAACTGGACTGACGTTTCAGGTATGCTCATGGCAGACCCGAGATGCGTTAAAAATCCAAAGGTTATAAACACCATTACTTATGCAGAGCTCCGTGAGCTTGCTTACATGGGTGCAACCGTTATGCACGAGGATGCAATTTTCCCTGTAAGAGAAAAGGGTATTCCGATTAACATCCGCAACACAAATAAGCCTGAGGATGCTGGTACAATGATTGTTTCCTCGGTTGAATCCAATAAGGTGGATACCGTTATTACCGGTATAGCAGGCAAAAAGGGCTTTTCTGTTATCTCTATTGAAAAAAGTATGATGAATGCAGAAATAGGCTTTGGCAGAAAGGTGCTTGAGGCACTCGAAAACCACAAAATTTGCTTTGAGCATCTCCCTTCAGGTATAGATACAATGTCTGTTGTTGTAAATGATAACGACTTTTTACCTGTTAAGGATGCAATTATTGCAGATATTCAAAGAAAAACTAAGCCGGATACCATTTCCGTTAACAGCGGAATTGCACTTGTTGCAGTTGTTGGTCGTGGTATGGCAGGCTCAAAGGGTACTGCAGGCAGACTCTTTGGTGCAATAGGTAAAAGTGACATCAACATAAGAATGATTGACCAGGGCTCAAGTGAGCTTAATATTATTGTAGGCGTTGCAGAAGAGGATTACGTTGCAACTCTTGAGGCAATTTACAACGAGTTTGTAAAATAATTTAATACACGGGCACCCTGCCATCTTGTTTTTAAGCAAGGTGGCAGGGTGTATTTATTTTACTGCTTTTGTATTTGTAATTTAATATTTCCCTTGCAAAATACAGAAATTTATGGTAAAATATCTACGATTAATTATCAGTATTTTTACAAGAGGTGGGCGAAAAATGAAACTTTCAAGGAAAATTATTTCTATCATTTTAGTAGTTGCTATGCTTACAACTGTTTTTGCGGTTGCTGCAAGCGCTGTTAACAATGACCCGGTAATACCGAGTATTGTTGTTCCGGGACTTTTCCAAAGCGAAACAAAATACTATGAGGATGGCAAGCCAACAAATCTCGCAGCTCCGTTTTTTATGGATGACACAATGGAAATTGTTGGTTTAGCTCTTACAGAAGCACTCGTGCCAATAAGCAAAATGCTTATTTCTCAGCAGGATAAGGACCAAAAGGCTGCAAAGGCACTTTCAGGTGTTCTTGGCGACGTGCTTATGGGCAAATTAAAGTGTGATGAAAACGGTCACTTTATAAATGACGTAAGAGCAACCAAGTATTACGATTCCTTTGCAGACTTAAGCAAGTACGATAAGGAGTATATACTTGACCAGCTTCCGCTTAATAAATACATAGATTTAGCAGGAGAGGAAAATCTTTACGTTTTCTCCTACGCTTCATTAGGCAATATGAAGGATACTGCACAGGAGCTTTACGACTTTATTCAGTTCGTTAAAGAGGATTCCGGCTCCGACAAGGTTAACTTAGCACCTGTAAGCCAGGGCGGCTCCGTAATGAATGCTGTTATGCAGCTTTACAAGGATAACGGCAGAGCATTCAGTGAGGATATTAACAGAATAGTTTACGTTATTCCTGCGCTTGACGGCTCTCTTTTAGTTGGTGAAATTTATCAGTACGGTCTTCTTGATGACAACGTAGAGCTTTACAGCAAAATGATGCCTGCTCTTATGGGTGCAGACGAAATGGCCGGCTACCTTGTAAACGTTGTTCTCCGCATTATGCCAAATGCCGATTTGAATACCATTTTGGACGTTGTTGCGTTTGACCTTGTTAATGATTATATGAAGTATTCAACGCTTCTCTGGGGTCTTGTGCCGTCGGGCAACTATGAGCCCTGCAGAGAAATGTATCTTGCAGATTCTTCAATGGCAGTAATCCGTGAGCAAACAGACTGGTACTACAACGCTCAAAAGAATTCAGATGCTAACATTAAAGAGGCAATAGCACAGGGCGTTAAGGTGTTTGATATTGTAGATTACAACGTAGCACTTTACGAAATTATTGACTCCTGGGACGACGTAAATGCAGACGGTGTTATTCACCTTGATTCAACCTCTATGGGTGCATACAGTGTGGGTGTAAACAAAACTCTCCCTGAGGGCTACGTTTCTCCTGTTAACAACTGTACAAATCCGAATCACGACCACTCTGACCCAAGAAATATAGTAGATGCAAATACAGGACTTCTTCCTTGTACCACCTTCTACTTCTATAATCAAAACCACGAAAGAACAGGCTCTAACGACGTTATTATGAAGCTTGTTTCAGAGCTTCTTGTGGATGAAGGCTTTGTAGACGTTTACAGCTACCCTGACCGCTTCCCGCAATTCAACGTGGGTCGTAACTCCAAGGGCTTTATGAATGACCTTAACGAGGCAAAGCAAATGGATTTAAGCGGTCTTACGGTAGATGAGCGTGTAAGGTTTGAGGATGCAATTGCACGCGGAGAGGCAGCGTTAGAGCAAACAAACGTTAACTTAGCAGAATTTGAAGCTGCAAAGGCATATTTCTATGATACACGTGATGAAATAATTTACGGTGAAGAAAAGGAATACACAGGCGGCCTTGTGTTTAACGACTACCTTGCTACAATTTTTAAAATTATAAGCGATTTACTTTATTATTTCTTTGATGGTGCAGGCTTTAGTGATATGTAATTAACGCCTGTAATGAAAGGTTTGAGTTATAAATGGTATCTGCAAAGGGAAGATATGCTCTCAGAGTATTTTTAGATTTAGCTCAGAATCAGGGCGACGGCTACGTTGCTCTTTCAGAGGTTTCTAAACGTCAGGACGTATCTTTAAAATATCTTGAAACAATAGTTGCAACGCTTGTTCGCGGTGGTCTTTTAAGAAGTCAGCGCGGTATGTCAGGCGGTTACAGACTTTCAAGAGATGCTAAGGATATATCTATTTATCAGATTTTCAATTTAACAGAGGGCAGCCTTTCACCTGTTGCATGTATCAACTGCGGTCAAAACTTTTGTACCAGAGAAGGCGTTTGTCAAACAAAGGAAATGTGGACTAACGTAGATAATTTGCTTAATAACTACTTTAAAAGCATTTCTGTGCAGGATTTATTAGAAAAGAATTTTGATATGATTGACGCACTTTAATAAACAAAAAAATAAAACCTCGTGTTCAATTGAACACGAGGTTTTTTGTTTTATTTGTTTTGTTGAAAATTAAGCCTCAGCCTCAACTCTTTGCTTTGCTTCGTCGTACATAGCAAAAATTGTTTCTAACTCGCTGTAGTTTGCTTTTTGCTTAACAAGCTTTTCTGCATCCAAATAAACCTTTGCTGCACGGTTGAAGTAAGCATGCTTGTCGGTTTCTGCCTTTGTTGCCTTTTTTGCGACTTTCTTTTTCTTTTGCACGTTTTTGATTTCTGCTTTAATTTCTTTTGCTCTGTCAGAAGCCTTGTCTTTTTTAGCCTTCTGCAAATCAAGGTAAAGTGCTTTAAGCTTATCGTCACACTCATCTTCAGCGTTGAAGCAGGCTTCAAGAACGTTAAAGTCCGGTGTAACAAAGTCGTCGGAGTTACTGAAGTGCTTTTTAATAGTTTTGTAAGAAGAAAGCTTTTTCTGTGCAATTTCAATTGCAAGCTTTCTCGTTTCTTTTTCTTCCTGATTTGTTTTAGGTAATGCTTTTGCAGCAGCAATTTCTGCTTTTATAGCAGCCTTTTCAAAGCTTAAAAGATTATTAAGTCCGGCAGAATAAACCTTGCTGTTTTCTTCAAATGCCAGCTGGTAAGCAGGAGAAGAGAATTTATTAAGCTCATCACAAACAAACTTAGCAATTTCAATTTCGTTGTTGTACTTAATATCTTCCTTAAGTGCTTTTTTACCATCTTTACCCTTGTAATTTTTCTTGTTGATTACTTTAGGTGTTTGTACGGCCATTTCTTGTGAAGTGCGGATAATATCAATTCCTTCAACGAGCTTTTCATCGTTGAGAATACCGTTACCGTAGTCTTCAAACATAGCACGAATTCTGAGCACGCGAATAACAGATTCCTGCTTCTTCTCATTAAAGTCGTACCAGATGTAAGGAATAACGTTCATTAACGCACCAAAAGCCGCAACAATAATAAGGATTTTTGCAAGGCTTAAAAGAATATCAGGGTCGTAAAGAGCAGAGTATGCGTTATTGTAGTTGTCCTGACCGTTTGCTAATTGTTCTGCAAGAATCTGGCGGACGGTAGTTTTACCGTCACCCAAAACTCTGTCAAGAACTGCCGGGTCAGAGGTAACCTTTGCAGCAACGTCTTTTGTAAGACCGTTCTTTTCGTAAATAAAAGGTAATGCAGAGGAGGTGATAAGAGTGAGTATGGTACCTATTGTTGTAACAACGGCAAAAGCACCGTCAATTCTTTCACCTGTTTTGTATTGCTGGTAATCGCGGATATCTGCCTGAATTGCAGGGTTAAGGATATGTGCAAATGAACCCATAAATGCATTAAGGTAAAGGCAACCTAAAATGAGCCAGATAGTCATATTGTTTATTTCATTTGTGAAAGGAAGCATCATCAGAATGAATATAATATTGAAGATGTTAGTAACAACTAAAACGCTCTTTTTACCCCATTTTCTTATGCAGAAAGGAGCAGCAAGCATACCCCAGAGGGAGGCGTTACCATAAACGGTAAATATAAAGCTGTATTCGCCACCGGAGCAGGCACCGCCATAGTTGTAGAACCAGAACATTATGTTTTGGTAAGCACTTTCAAGGAAGCCTATCCAGCCTGCAAGGGAAATAATCCAGAAATATTTGTTTTTTGCAACCGCTTTAATTGCGTCAATGAATTTAATCTGAACAACGTGCGTTCTTGCCTGAACAATTTTTTCCTCAGTATGCTTGTAAACAACCATACAAAGAAGCAAGCCGCCAACTGTAAGAATCGGGTATAAAAATCTGTAAACACGTATATCTGTAGTGTTTGAACCGAATAAATATTGAGCAATAAGAGGTGTTGCGGCATTGATGATTGATGGTGCAAGTGAATAAACCACACTCTTTATAGCCGCAACGTCACTTCTTTCGTAAGAGTTAGGTGAAAGCACGTGAATAAGATTTTCGTAAGCGTCATAGAAGAAGTAATAGAAGAAATGAAGGAATAAATTGAGAACCATAATAATAGCACATTTTAAAATGTAGTCTATTGGTTCGCAGAAAAAGAATTTTGCTTTTTCGGCTTTGAATAGTAGCACCTCTGAAGCCGAAATTTCACCGAAGAACATGCCACTCGTAGGAGAATTTACAAAGCCTATTAATTCGGAGCCAAACCAGTCTGTGAGCTTTGTGTACGGGAAAAACACCATAGCCATACAAACGATAGCCGCCGGTATAGCCATTGTTACTATGTACGGCCTGTATTTACCTGCTTTGTTACGGGTGTTGTCAATTATGTTAGCACGTACGCCTGTAAGCGGAATGTTTGCAAGGACCGCTATAATATACATTGCGTACATATCCATTGGGTCAACGCCTAACGTGCTTGAAAGAAGCGTGCTGTTAACCGCCAAAAGACACGCAGAGCCCATGGTAATAATCATGTATGCACCAATACCGCCGCCTGAATATGCCGCTATTTCCTTGTAAGGCATATATCTACCTTTAGCGGGCGTTTTCCAATGTGTTTTTAGGTTGGAAACAAGTCCCGTTGCTTTTGCTTTGAGATTCATTTTCTCATCTCCTGTAGTCAAATAATATCAACAACAATTATAACACATTACCCAACTGTTTTACAATGTTCAAAAGCGCGTTAGTATGCACAAAAAAACGCTTGCTTCGTTAGTGTAGTTGCACAAAGTAAAGGGGGCTCCGGGAGTAGTAATTACAGTATTTCACAAAAAATTTAACAAACTATAAAATTTTCGTTTTAATGTAGCAAATTAAAATTATTTGTGGTACAATAAAATTCCGAATTTATTGAAAGGTGGTGTTTTTGTGGTAGGCATAAACGGTGAGGAAGAAATAAAAGCAGAACAGCTTAAAAGCGGCTCTTACGAGGCAAACAGAATGAGAAGCGTTCAGTCGCACTCCGCCAGTGAGCTCGGCAGAGCAAATATGCCAAACAGAAACACAGCTTTGCAGGGGCAAAACGGCGTTAATACGCAAAGAACAGCACCATCTGCAAGCAGACCTGCACCACATCAAAGGCAACAGCCCCCTGTGGTGAATTCAGAAAGGCGTGCACCAAGCAGCAGGGAAAGCACTCAGGCTGCGCAAAGAAGCTCTTCCGTAACAAGAACACCTGCACAGGAAAGATATAACCGTTTGGTAGAGGAGGAACGACGTCGTTCAACACCTACTCCTGCAAAAACTCCTGCGCAGAAAAAGTATGCTCCCATAGCAGAGGAAATTAAAAGCAAAAGACTTGCGGAAGAAAAGGCGCGAAAAAAAGAAGAGCGTGCAAACAAGCTAATTAAATGCCTTACTGCCGCAATCATTGTAATTTCACTCGGTCTTTCAATGTATGCGCTCGTTATTTTCGGCAACGTGCCGTTCATTACAAAATGGCGCAACATCTGGATTGAAACCGCAATGACTACCGACCAGCACAAATGGCTTGCAACCTCATTTTTCCCCGAATACTTAATAAACAGCGTTATGGATGCGCAGGTTGATATTACAGATATAGGTAAAACGGATATTAACAAGGAAGAAGAGGAGCCGGATATTTTAGGGCAAAAGGACCTTGTTGTAGGTGAGCCGGATTCGCACGGAAACGAGGTTTTAATTAACGACATTGAACAAGGTATAGTTGTTTTAAAGGTAAAAACCTCTAACTTTGTAGGCAGACTCGTTTTGATAGACGACCCTTCAAGAGTTTATATTTCTGCTACCGATTATAAAAATTCACGCGGTGAATTTATATGCAATTATCTTGAAAAAGAGGATGCTGTAATTGGTATGAATGCCTCAGGCTTCTATGATCCGGGCGGAACAAGCGTCGGCGGTATAGTTACAGCCCGTTGCATTTCGCAGGGCGAGTACTGGGGTGATTATTCATCCAAATATATTACAGTCGGCTTCGATAAGGATGACCGTCTTGTAGTCGGTGAGTTCTCTGACTGGGAAGAACATAATATGCGTGATGCCTTCCAGTATCATCCGGCACTCATTATAAATGGTGATAAGGTAATAGAGGGTTCCTCAGGCTGGGGTCTTCAGCCTCGTTCGGTTATAGGTCAGGCAGCAAACGGCGTTGTTATGTTTTTTGTTGTAGACGGTAGACAGGTAGGCTATTCACTCGGTGCTACCATGGGTGATTGTGCCGACGTTTTAGAGGAGTACGGTGCTGTTAACGCGGGCGCGTGTGACGGTGGTTCTTCCTCAGTTTTGGCCTACGAGGGTGAAATTTTAAACAGACCTTCAACAGATATGCCAACCGGCAGATATTTACCGAATGCCTGGGTTGTTGCAAGAAAAACAACCAATTAAAAAATAAAAAGGGGAGCTTCGCTTGAAGACGCTTTTAAAAAAATTAAGCTACACACCGGAGACCTGGAAAACAACCAATAAGGAAAGAAAGAGTTATTATATATACCTGTCGGGTCAAAATATGATATACACAATGGTAACCTCTTTCCTTACGACGTACCTTTTATTCCAGGGTATTAACCCTGCTAAAACAGGTACCGTAATGCTCATAGTAAAAATATGGGATGCAATAAATGATGCAATTTTCGGTTGCGTTTTTGACAAGGTTAAATTCAAAAGCAAAAAGAAATTTTTACCGTGGCTTAAAATTTCTTTGCCTATAATTCCGCTTTCAACGGCTCTTTTATATATGATTCCAAACGGCAGCACAGAAATGGTTAAGCTTATTTGGTTTGCTGTTTTCTACCTTGTTTGGGATACTGTTTACACTCTTTGCGACGTGCCTATTCACGGTATGGTTACCGTTATGACGGATAATCTTGACGAAAGAACCTCAATTATTTCCTACAAGAGCATCTGGTCCGGCGCAGGTAGTGCTATTGCAACGGTTATACCTACACTTATTACAGGTCAGGACATAGGCCTTAGCTTTGGCGTTGCAGCGGCAATTGTAAGCGTTATGGCGTTTGTTACAATGATTCCCGTGTGCAAAAACGGTAAGGAACGCTTCACAAACGTTGATGAAGAGCAATTTACCGTAAGAAAAATGCTTAAATACTTATTCTCAAACAAGTATTTACTCCTTTATTACGCAGGCTACTTTTTCCAAAGCGGCTTCAACGTAATGATTTCTATGAATCTTCTTGCTTCTTATTACTTATTCCACGACGAACGCTTCAGCCTTTTAGTCGGTGCTTTAGCGGTTGCACCAATCCTTGTAGCATCACTTCTCGTGCCAAAAATGGTGGAAAAATACGGAAAACGCAAAATCTTTATTATAAGCAACTGGGCGGCGGTACTTTTTGGTACCATAAGCTGGCTTTGCGGATATCAAAACGTTGTTTTATTTATAATTTTAACCGTGCTTCGTGCTATTCCTTTAGGTATTCAGGGTATTATGATATTTATGTTTACACCGGACTGTGCTGAGTACGGACGCTTTAAAACGGGTATAGATGCAAAGGGTATTACGTTTGCAATTCAGACCTTTGTTACAAAAATGGCAGCAGCGCTTGCCGCAACGCTCGGTATGTTCCTGCTTGACTACTTTGACTGGAAGGAAGTTGCTGCAAAAAGCTTCCAGGATTTAGCCGACCAAAACGTTCAGCAGTCAGAATTCACACTTAACGGCTTGTGGTTTATTTTTATAATGATACCAACCATAGGACTTATTATTGCAGGTATCTTCTGGCAATTCTACAAGCTTAAGGATGAAGACGTTAAGGCTATGATTGACTTTAACAACGGAAAAATATCACGCGAAGAAGCGCTTGAGAGAATTTCTATAAGAGCTGAATTTGAAAAATAATAGAAATAAAGAAAACACAGTCCTCGTTTTACAGGGCTGTGTTTTTGCTTATTTGCACATAACAGGGTGGAAAATTTCGGTCAAAATTATCGTTGAATTTAGGAAAAAAATGCTATATAATTTTTTATTATAGTATTAACATAAATAGTGTAAAGAGCTAATCTTAAATAAAAAAGGGGCGTTTTTTATGAAAAAAGCAAAAAAGCTTATCGCTGTTTTTATGGTTGCTTGTATGCTTATTGTAAGCTACTCAACACTTGCCTTTGCAGGTGATACCGGTAAGGATTACACAATAATAAATCCTTACGAAAACGTAAACTGGCTTACCTACAAGCAGTATAAGGCAGACCTTCACAGCCACACAACCGCAAGTGACGGTACAAACAGTCTTAAGGATATGTTAGAGCAGCAATACGCTTACGATTTTGACATTGTTGCTGTTACGGACCACGGTGTTGTAGATTACGGTTGGACACGTCAATCGGTAATTCCTGCTATGGAAATCTTTATAGATTTATTCAAGGGCAGAGCAGGCGATATAGTTCCGCTCGAATCAGCAGGCGGAGAGGCTGCAAACGGCAATTCCTATTCTCTTAAGGTTACAAAAAACGGTGATTATTATTCACAAAAAACACCTGAGGGAATTCCGCTTCACAATATGATGAGAGTGCCTTACGGCATTGAGCATAACCCAAGTTCACTTAACAACGCTCACGTAAACAGCTGGTTTGTAGATTACGGCCACGGCTTGTTAGGCGGCACAAGTGACTACGAAACACCAATTAAAACCGTTCACGAAATGGGCGGCGTTTCTGTAATTAACCACCCGGGTGAATACACGGGCGCTCGTGACGAGGACTACACGGCAGATGCTTACGATTACAGCGATACAATGTACAAATACTACATTGACAAATTCACAAATCTTCTCATTAATTACGATTCCTGCATTGGTATAGATATTAACAGTAAGGGTGATTCAAGAACCCGCTACGACAGAAAGCTTTGGGATATTCTTCTTCAAAATGTTACTCCTACCGGCAGAAACGTTCTTGCTATTGCTACAAGTGATGCTCACTCGGTAGAGGCTGTTTACACCGGCTATACAGAAATGCTTATGCCTTCACTTACGTTAGATAATTTCAGAGAAAGCCTTGAAAGCGGTGCTTTCTTCCCTTGCAGTAAAAATTTAGGTAACCCTGAGGAAATCACGGAAATTGCGAATTTCTTAGTACAAAGCATAGACCCTTCAGCAGTTGCACTCGGTGAACAGCTTAAAGCAATTCAGGCTGAAGACCCAAATGGCAAATACGAGGCTCCAAAGGACGTAGATGCACCGAAAATTACAGCAATTGCAGTAGATGAAGAAGGCGATACAATTACACTTGTTACGGCAGGCGCAAAAAATATTCGTTGGATTGCAAACGGCAAAACTATTGCAACAGGTAACAGTATTGACCTTGATGCTCACAGTGCAGAAATAGGCAACTACGTAAGAGCAGAGGTTTTCGGTGAGGGTGGCATTGTGTACACTCAACCATTTATGCTCGAGTACGAGGGTGCAGAGGAATCTGAGGGCAGCAGCTTCACAGACCTCTGGAAATTAGCAAGTATTATTCCTGATACACTTGTAAGACTTTTAGGAAGCCTTGAGATATTTGACACAATCTATGGCTGGATAGCATAAAATTGTTGATTTCGGCGACTATGCCATTTTCTCAACCGCTCGGCGTATCTTATACGCCTTCGGATTTCGAAAAAGTCATATTCATCCGAACTGAACAATTTTAAAATTAAGGTATGATTTCGGCGACTATGCCGTTTTTGGCAACAATGCTATTATCAGAAACAAAGCTGCTTTGATGGCGGCGTCGCTTTGGTATAAACTATAAATAAAAAACACGGGTACACTTTAACTTAAAGTGTACCCAATTTCATGAGGGTGTTATTATGGCAAAAGAGCTTTTGGTAGGTGTAGGAAGAAGTGATATTACACCTAAGGTAGGTTGTCAGCTTTTTGGGTACAGACCCGATTTATATTCAGATGGTGTAAACGATAATCTTACTGCAACGGCATTTGCGTTTTCTTACGGTGCGGTAAAAGCATTAATGATGACGGTAAGTGTATGCCTTTTAGATAATGAAATTACAGATTTTTTCAAAGCAGAAATAAATGAAAGGTATAACGTTCCGAGAGAAAATATTTTAATTTCTGCCACACATACCCACACGGGACCTTCTACAATAAATATGCCCGGCTGGGGTGACGTGGACAGACCTTATTACGAGGAGATTTTAAAACCGCAAATTTTTTCTGCAATAGAAGAAGCTGTTGGCAATATGCAGGCGGCAACGGTAGGTATAGGCGTAGGTAAAAGTAAGCTGGGAATAAACAGAAGGCATCTTAACTACCTTAACTATGCCGATTTAGGGCAGAGTGAATGGGGTGTTTATAACCCCAAAATGACAATTGTTTCTTTTAAAAATAATGAAAATAAGGTGTTTGGCAATATAATTCACTATGGTTGTCACGGAACTGTTGCGGGTCTCAGCACAAAAATCAGCCGCGACTGGGCAGGTGTAATGACCGATGCGCTTGAAGAAGAAAGCGGTGCAATTACGGCATTTTTTAATGGTCCCGAGGGTGACGTTGGCCCAAGAATTTCTACAGGTGGTACAACCGCAGAATTATCGTATATTTATGAGGTTGGTGCTATTGGTGCAAAGGATGCTGTAAATATTTATAACAGCATTGAAGAATATAAGGCCAGCTCGTTTGCGGTAGCTTCGGGGAATATTAGTTTGCCATATGCACAAAGAATTTCTTATGAGGAAGCAAAAAAGGGATGCGAAGAATTTTCACTTGATGCAATAAATTGCGACAAACAGATGGCGGTTTATTACAATAAGGTGAAAGAATCTTACGAAAACAATTACGTTGAAAAAGAGTGTTTTCAATTAGAGCAGAGCGTTATCCGTATAGGTGACGTAGCGTTTGTTAGCTTTCCTTACGAGTTGTTTTCGGAAATAGGCTTGAGAGTTGATGAGCATATAAAGGATTTACACGTATTATCACTTTCAAACACAAACGGCTCGTTAGGTTACTTCCCTACACAAGACCAGCTTTGTCGTGGTGGTTACGAAATAAAAATGTTTAAATATAACGACGTTCAGAGCTTAGCGGATGATGCGGATTTTCATTTGATGAGTGAAACAATTAAGACCTTGAACAGGCTTGAAAGGTAAGGTGCTTTAAATGTACAGAATGGGACAAGAGGAAAAAGATGCAGTAGCAAGAGTAATAGATTCAAAAGAGCTTTTTAAAGTAAACGGCGGACCTTTAAAGGAAACTGAAAATTGCGAAAGAGAAATCCGTGAGATGTTCAACGTCAAAAGAGCGGTTCTTATGACGTCGGGCACAGGCTCGCTTACCTCTGCTTTGGTTGGTATGGGCATAGGTCCGGGTGACGAGGTTATTATTCCCGCTTACACTTATATAGCAACCGCACTCGCAGTTGTATCTGCAGGTGCAATGCCTGTTGTAGCAGAAATTGACGAAACCCTAATGCTTGACCCTCTCGATATTGAAAATAAAATTACCGAAAGAACCAAGGCGATTATTCCCGTTCATATGATGGGTTACCCTTGCGATATGGAGAAAATTATGGAAATTGCAAAAAAACATAATTTGCTCGTTTTAGAGGATGCCTGTCAAGGCAACGGCGGTTTCTTTAAAGGTAAAAGACTCGGCTCAATTGGTGATGCAGGTGCATTAAGCTTTAACTACTTTAAAATAATAAGTGCAGGTGAAGGCGGCGCAATGCTTACAAATAATCAAGAGATTTTTGAAAAAGCGCTTATTCACCACGATAGCGGTGCTATTGCGTATTTTGGTGACCAAATGAACGGCTTTTCAACAGAGCCATTCTGTGGTACAGAGTACAGAATTGGTGAAATTACCTCTGCTATTATGCGTGAGCAATTCAAAAAGCTTGACGGTATTGTAAAAGATTTAAGAAAGAACAAAGCGCTTTTAATGAAGGAATTAGGCGAGGGTGTAGACTATATTCCGTCTAACGATTACGATGGTGACAGCGGCATTGCTCTCACAATTAAATTTGATAGTGAGGAAAAATGCAAAGAATTTGCAGACAAAACAGGCGCTATGATTCCCGGGTACTGCGGCAGACACGTTTATAACGATTGGAAGCCTATTTTAGAGAAAAAGGGTGCTTGTCATCCGCTTATGAATCCGTTTAATTTTGAGGCAAATAAAAATGCAAGCTATACTGAAGATATGTGCGAAAAAAGTCTTGCTATTTTAAAGAAATGTGCGCATATTTCAATAGACCCTGACTGGACAGAGTCTGACGTAAAGAGCTTAGCTGAAAAAATAAAAAAAGCGCTGTAAAAGGAAAGTCAACTCACTCTAAAGTGGGTTGACTTTTTTGTTGTAAAATTTGAAAATATATGTTAAAATTATTTTGTATTTTATAAAAGTGAGGGTTTCCTATGAATGCAATTGTTACAGTAATCGGTAAGGATAAGGTTGGCATTATGGCAGGCATATGCGTTGCGTTTGAAAAAACAAACGTAAACGTTTTGGACATAAGCCAGACAATTCTTAAGGATATGTTTACTATGAATATGTTAGTGGATGTAAAGGATGCTAACGTAAGCTTTTCGGAGCTTGTAGATATTCTTGACAAAGAGGGCGAGAGACTCGGCGTCAGCATACGTATTCAGCGTGAAGACATTTTTGATGCTATGCACAGAATATGAGGTGTGAAAAATGCTTAATCAACACGAAATTATTGAAACCTTAAATATGATAGATAATCAGCATCTTGATATCCGTACAATTACTATGGGTATTTCTTTAAGAAATTGCGGTCATCCCGACGCAAAGGTTTCCGCAACAAAGATGTATGATAAAATTACAAAATATGCAGAAAACCTTGTTAAAACAGGTGAGGAAATTGAAAAGGAAATGGGTATTCCCATTATAAACAAAAGAATTTCCGTTACACCTATGGCTATTGCGGCTGAGTCAAGTGAAACTGAGGATTACACCATTTTCGCAAAGGCTATGGATAATGCCGCAAAGGAATGTGGCGTAAACTTTATCGGTGGTTTTTCTGCTCTTGTGCAAAAAGGCTTTACAATAGGTGACAAAAGGCTTATAAATTCAATTCCTTCTGCTCTTGCCGAAACAGATTTTGTGTGCTCCTCAGTAAACGTTGGCTCAACAAAAGCGGGCATAAATATGGATGCAGTAAAGCTTATGGGTAACGTAATTAAGGCTACTGCAGAAAAGACCAAGGAAAACGACGGTCTTGGCTGTGCAAAGCTTGTTGTTTTCTGTAACGCCGTTGAGGATAACCCGTTTATGGCAGGCGCGTTTCATGGTGTGGGTGAGCCCGAGTGTGCAATAAACGTAGGTGTTTCCGGCCCGGGTGTTGTTTACAACGCCTTAAAGGGTGTAAAGGGTGCGCCGTTTGATGTGGTTGCAGAAACAGTTAAAAAGACCGCGTTTAAAATTACAAGAATGGGTCAGCTTATTGCAAGAGAAGCTTCCGCAAGACTTAATGCCGAGTTCGGTATTGTAGATTTAAGCCTTGCACCAACACCTGCAGTAGGTGACTCCGTTGCAAGAATATTAGAGGAAATGGGTCTTGAAACCTGCGGTACTCACGGCACAACGGCAGCCTTAGCGCTTCTTAACGACGCTGTTAAAAAAGGCGGCGTTATGGCGTCCTCCTCTGTAGGAGGTCTCTCTGGTGCATTTATTCCCGTTTCAGAGGACGAGGGTATGATAGCGGCTGTTAAAAACGGCGTTCTTACCTTAGATAAGCTGGAGGCTATGACCTGCGTGTGCTCTGTTGGTCTTGATATGATTGCGGTACCGGGTGAAGTTTCTGCAGAAACAATATCTGCAATTATAGCAGACGAGGCGGCAATTGGTATGGTAAACAACAAAACAACTGCAGTAAGAATTATACCGGCCTTAAACAAAAGGGTTGGCGACGAAATAGAAATGGGCGGACTTTTGGGCACAGCACCCGTTATGCCCGTTCACAGTGAAAGCAGCTACGACTTTATAATGCGTGGCGGCAGAATTCCTGCACCGTTACACAGTCTTAAAAACTAAAATATTATTTTTCCTTGTGCTGCTCGTCAAGCTGCTCGCGCTCTTGCTCTGCTCTTGAAAAGCCTTGTGCAATAGTCGGGAATTTGTTGTCGGTGTCAGCCGTTGGTTGTATTTCATAGGTACCGTATTTGTTGATTAATTGAAATGAATCGTCGGGGGCGTCACCTACGGAAACGGCAGACGGAGTTAGTTCTACCTGGTATTTGTCAATTTTTGAGTTTTTCTTTTTATTCATAATATCACCGCAAATAGTATTTGCGAGCAAAGGCTAAAATATTAAAAAGAGGTTTTTTCTATGGGAAAAATAGTTGCTCTCGGTGGCGGCGTTTTTGAAAACGGCGAGGTTTTGCCAATAATCGAAAAAATTTACGAGGTTTGCGCTAAAAGCGACCCGTCGGTTTTGTATTTGCCCACCGCAGGCTTTGACGATATGTCAGATGCGGAAATTATTTTAAAGCCCTTTAAGGAACGCTCCGCTAACGTAGAAACGCTTCTGCTTACAGATGAAGCACTTACAGAGGAGCAAATTAAAAAAGCTATTCTTTCTGCCGATATTATTTATGCAGGCGGCGGTAATTTAGAGTTTTTGATGAATACCTTAAAAAAAACTAAGGCAGACGTATATTTAAAGGAGGCCTACGAAAATGGTGTAGTGCTTTCGGGTCTTTCCTCAGGCGCTATGTGCTGGTTCGAAATGGGCTGGGATGACTGCGGTGAGGACCATTCATTTGTATTTGTAGAGTGTCTCGGAATTTTAAAAGGGTGCTTCTGTCCGCATTACGAGGGCAAAAGCTGGAGCAACTTTAAGTACGCAATTAAAACAATAGCTTTTGATGGTATTGCAGCAGAGGATGGTGCGGCGCTCGTTTACTGTGATGGTGATTTTTCTACCGTGAACGGAACAGAGGCCGGCGACGTTTTCGTTTTTAAAAGAGAAAATAATTATAAAGAGGAATTATTTAAATAATATAAAAAAGGCAGTAAAAACGCTAAGTTTTTACTGCCTTTTTCAAAGGGTAGGAAAAAAGATGCAGAACGGACAAAGCGAACAAAAACAATGCTTCAGTCTTGTTTTTGCTTGCCCGAAGGCGTACATAGGTACGTCGAGTGGTGAGATTTGTTCGTAGCATAAAATAAAAAAATGCGCTTTAAGGTTTTTGATGAATTTTAGGGGTTCTTATAGGTGTGCGTCCTATATGAACCCCTTGGTTTATATACTCTTATGCGGTCTGCGCTTTTTTACAGCCCTTTTCAGTTAATGTATAAAAACACCCTTCTCATTTCGTAAGCCTATGAGAATTTCATATTGCTCAGAAAGTGCGCCCGCCTTTCTTTTGTGTAAGGAAATTTTGCCGAAGGTATTTGCGTTGTGCAGCTGCTTTTTAAGAAGCCTTACGCAAAGCCAGTGGTATTCAATTTGTAATCGTAATTTTTGTTTAAGTAACATTTGTGAACAGCTCCTTTAAAAATTTATTTTGTAATTGAATTATACACCAAGTGCTTGTCGAAAAAGGTCACTATATGTAAGAGAAAACAGTATTTTAAAAAAATCTGCATTTTTTGTGATAAATACAACATTTTGGGTTGCATTTTGTTGAAAAATAAAAATATTATCACATTTAGACGACAGCCCCGCGTTGGAAAATGTCGCAATTTAACGAAAACAATATTAACTATTTGGTCAAAAGCATTATTGCATTGTGACCGAAAATTTAGTATAATAGTAAAAGACTAAAAGGGGGTCTTTTTATGACTGTTAAAAAAATAATTTCCGTTATTATTGCTTTGGTTGCTATAGCAAATATTTTTTCAATATCTGCATTTGCTACCAATACGGTTTCATATACTATAACCAGTCCGTATGAATCTGTAGACTGGGATACATACAACCAATACAAGGCACAGCTTCACACTCACACGCTTTACAGTGACGGCGGAGTGGATATTAAGGACGTTGTAGAGGAATATTACAGACAGGATTACGATATTTTGGCTATAACCGACCACGGCGTTGTAAACAGAGGCTGGAATAAGGTGCCTGAAATGCTTCCTATTATCGGCTATAATAAATATTTATATGACTTAACTCCCGTTTCCGAGGAACGCTATAAGGAGCTTACAACAGGTGTCGGACGTGACGGCAGACCAATGCTTGACGTTGAAATGGGCATAGAGATGAACGGCGTTGTTATGAGAAAAAACCACGTTAACGGCTTCTTCTGCGGTGCTTACCAGGGTAAATGGGGCGGTGAAGAGGATTACGAGTCTGCTATTAAAGCTACACACGAGGCAGGCGGTATTTCCTTTATAGACCATCCCGGTGATTTTTATGCTGCACACCACGATTTTGACAGAGCAAGAGATTTAAATAACTTAAAAATCTTTATTGAGCCGCTTTTAAAATATGATTCCTGCGTTGGCTTAGAGGTTTTCAACGAAAGAGATACAGTAGCAAGAGCAGACCGAATTCTGTGGGATACCATTCTTACCTACACAGTTCCGCGCGGTGTAGTACCGTGGGCTTTCTCGGATGACGACGCTCACGTTATGGAAAATATCGGTGTTACAGCAGAAATTATGCTTATGCCGGAGCTTTCAAACGAGGCTCTCAGAACTGCTATGGAAAAGGGTACCTTCTTTGCTTGCTCACGAATTGCAAGATTAGAGCTCGGTGAGGACTTTGAGGGTACGGGCGAATATGCAAAGGTAGAAAGAATTGACGTAGACGAGGAAAAGGATATTATTACTGTTACCGCAAATAATTATGACGTTATAGAATGGATTTCTGACGGCAATATTATTGCAACGGGCAGCTCCCTTGATTTAAGAGCAAAAAGCAAATACATAGGCTCATACGTTCGTTTCCAGATTAAAAACGAGGGCGGTATTCTTCTTTCACAGCCATTTGTTTGTGATGACGGCAATATGGAAGCAAAGCTTATAGACTACCCTGAGCAGGAGCCTCTTACGTTTTTTGATGAAATAGTAGTGCGTATAAGGAAAACACTTTTAGGTGAATTGGTTTACAGAGCGTTTTGCCTTTAATACCTGAGGCTATGACCTCTAACTAAAATAAATTTTATGACGCACCTGCAATTATTATTGCAGGCGCGTTTCTATAAGGTGACGGGACTCGAACACCTTAAATGCCATATAAAAACTAAAGGAGGAAAGCCTTGAAGCATCTTTCAAAATCATTAAAGGAATCGGTTTTTTCCGTTTTACCCATAGCTGCAATAGTCCTGGTTTTAAGCGTAAGCTTGGCACCAATAAATGCAGGTGTAGTAGTGCTCTTTTTGTTTGGTACGCTGCTTTTGATTTTTGGTATGAGCTTTTTCACAATAGGCTCGGGTATTTCTATGGAGCCCTTGGGTGAGAGCATAGGCATTAAGCTTGGGAAAGTGCGCAGAATCTGGCTTCCGCTCATAATTTGCTTTGTTGTAGGTGTGTTAATAACTGTTTCTGAGCCCGATTTGCAGGTTTTGGCGGAGCAGGTGCCATCTATACCTAATATGATGCTTATTATGTTTGTTGCGCTCGGCGTGGGCGTATTTTTAAGCATAGCACTGTTTCGTGCAAGAAAAAGCATTCAGCTGCCAAGGCTTCTTATATTTTTCTATCTTTTAGTAATTACGCTTTCATTTTTTGTACCAAAGGATTTTATTCCTACAGCCTTTGATTCGGGTGGAGTTACAACTGGGCCTATAACCGTGCCGTTTATTATGGCGCTCGGTGCAGGTATGTCAACCATGAGCAAAAGCAAGCACTCCTTAGAAAACAGCTTCGGCTTCGTTTCGCTTTGCAGCATTGGACCTATTCTTTCCGTGCTTGTGCTAAGCATTTGCTTTAAGCCGAAATCTGAAACGAGTGAAACAATAATTCCTGTGGTTGAGACTACAAAGGACGCCTTTATGCAATTTGTGAATTATATACCCAAATATGCAGAAGAGGTTGCAGTAGCCTTCTTGCCGATTGTTGCAATGTTTGTAATTTTCCAGATTTTCTCCCGTCGTTTTTTAAAGCACGAGGTTTTAAGAGTTTCTGTCGGTTTAATTTATACCTATATAGGTCTTGTGCTGTTTCTTACGGGTGCAAACGTTGGCTTTATGCCTGCAGGTAAGCTTTTAGGTGCAGAAATTGCAGAAAGCAGCTTAAAATATCTTTTGGTACCTATTGGCTTAGTTATAGGCTACTTTGTTGTTTCTGCAGAGCCTGCGGTGCATTCTCTTAAAAAGCAGGTTTCGGAAATCACCAATGGCGCCATTTCGCAAAAAGCAATTGGTCTTGCACTTTCAATAGGTGTAGGCACGTCGGTTGCTATTTCAATGCTGAGAGTACTAACGGGAATTCCCATTCTTCCGTTTTTAATTGCAGGCTATGCTGTGTCTCTTGTGATTTCTTTTTTTGTACCGCCCATTTACACGGCTATTGCATTTGACTCGGGCGGAGTTGCAAGCGGTCCTATGGCAACAACCTTTATTTTGCCGTTTGCTGTAGGAAGCTGCGAAATGTTAGGCGGCAACGTTATGACTGATGCCTTCGGTGTAGTTGCTATGATAGCCTTAGCACCGCTTATTACAATTCAGGTGTTAGGTCTTGGCAGTAAGGTGCAGCACAAAATAAAAATGAAGCGTGTTTACGAGGAGCTTCAGTCTATTAAGGATGATATTATTTACTTTAATGAGGTGAGTGACAATGGGTGAGGAAGCAAAAAAAATAATGATGATGCTTTCAATAGTAGAAGCCGAAAAGGGTCACAGGCTCATTGAGGTGCTCGAAAAGCAAGAGATTAAAATGAATATGCAAATTGTAGGCTACGGCACAGCGCCTACTGAAATGATGGATATTTTCGGGCTGGGTAGTAATGACAAGGATATTATAATAAGCATGGCCTCTAAAAAGGCTATTAACTCGCTTATGACGGATTTCGGTGGCAGATTTTCAAGCTACACAAAGTACGGCGGACTGTTAATTGTGCTTAACGTGCTTGCCGTTAACAGATTAGTTGCCGAGGTTTTAAATCACGATTTACCTGAAGAAATTTCTATGCAGGAGGATACAGTAATGAAAAACGAACATAAGCATTATCTTGTTATGATAACCGTCAACAGAGGCTATACAGACTCTGTTATGGAGGTTGCAAAGAGAGCAGGTGCTACGGGCGGTACTGTTATAAAGGGCAGACTTGCAGAAAGTGAAAAGCTTAAGGCAATAACCGAAATGGAAATAGAGGAAGAAAGAGAAAGCATTATAATTTTAGCTCCTGCAGACGTAAGCGCAAAAATTTTAGAGGACGTAAACGAAAAATATGGCTTAAAAAGTGAGGCGAGGGGAATTTTATGTGCTTTACCAGTAGAAAAAGCGTATAAGATATGATATAATCAGAGTGCGTTTAAAACGCACTCTATTTTATTTTAAAAATTGTGGGTGACAAAAATGCTGTATAAAAAGAATTCTGAAAAATCCTTGTCGAAGGAACTCTTCAAAAATCCTACAAGCGAATTCAGGGGTACACCGTTTTGGGCTTGGAACGATTATCTTACTAAGGAGGAGCTTTCTCGTCAAATAGAGATTTTTAACGAGATGGGACTTGGCGGCTTTCATATGCACGTAAGAACCGGTCTTAAAAATCAGTACTTGAGCGAAGAATACATGGGTCTTGTAAAGCATTGCGTAGAAAAAGCAAAATCAGAAAAAATGCTTGCATGGCTTTATGATGAGGACCGTTGGCCCTCAGGCGCAGCAGGCGGTCTTGTTACGAAGGATGAAAAATACCGTGCAAGATGTCTTCTTTTCACAACTGAAAAGGAGGGTGAGGTTGTTCAGAATAACGACTCAAGAGCAGAGGGCGGCAGAACAGGTAACGGTAAGCTGCTTGCTTGCTACGACGTTGTTTTAGATAAGGACGGCTACCTTGAAGGTTACAAAAGAATAGCTGAAAACGACGAAGCAAAGGGCACTAAATGGTATGCGCTTTTAGAAATTCACGGCTCAAGCTCCTGGTACAACGACCAGGCGTATTTAGATACCTTAAGTGTAGATGCAGTTAAAAAATTTATAGAGGTTACTCACGAAAAATATAGAAAAACAGTAGGCGACGAGTTTGACAAAACTGTACCTGCTATTTTTACAGATGAGCCACAGTTTACAAGAAAACAGGTTTTTGACAATTCATTTGATACAGATGACGTTTGTATGCCTTGGACAGATAACGTACCTGAGCTTTATAAGGAAGTCTATGGTGCAGATATTTTAGACACCCTTCCGGAAATCTTTTGGGATTTAAAGGGCAGCAAGCCATCACTCCACCGCTACCGCTACCACGATTTTATTGCAGAGCTTTTTGCGCGTTCCTTTGCAGATACGGTAGGCGGCTGGTGTAACGAGAATAATATTGCTCTTACCGGTCATATGATGGAGGAGCCTACGCTTGAAAGTCAGACCGCTGCCTTAGGTGAGGCAATGCGCTCTTACAGAGGCTTCCGCCTTCCGGGTATAGATATGCTTTGTAACTGGAAAGAGTTTACAACGGCAAAGCAAGCGCAGTCTGCAGCACACCAATTCGGCTATGAGGGTGTTCTTTCTGAGCTTTACGGTGTTACAGGCTGGAATTGCGATTTCAGAACGTACAAATATCAGGGTGACTGGCAGGCAGCACTCGGTGTAACAGTTAGAGTGCCGCACCTTTCATGGTATGCTATGGCGGGCGAGGCAAAGCGTGACTATCCTGCTTCTATTTCATATCAATCGCCTTGGTATAAGGAATACTACGCAGTAGAGGACCATTTTGCAAGAGTTAATACTGCTCTTACGAGAGGTAAGCCTATTGTAAGGGTAGGCGTAATTCATCCCGTTGAAAGCTTTTGGCTTCATTGGGGCCCTAATGATAAATCGGCCGTATTCCGTGACAGCTGTGACGAAAAATTCCAGGAGCTTACAAGCTGGCTTCTTGAAGGTAGCATAGATTTTAACTTTATATCAGAATCACTTTTCCCGACTCTTTGTGAAAAGGGTGGCAGCCCGCTCAAGGTGGGTCAAATGGAATATGATGCAATTGTTGTGCCTGCTTGCGAAACCTTAAGAAGCACAACGTTAGAGCGTCTTGAGGAATTCAGCAAAAACGGCGGCAAGCTTGTATTTTTAGGTGCGGCACCAACGCTTTGTGATGCGGTAGAATCAAACCGCGGTAAAGAGCTTTACGAAAAAAGCATTGTATGCGAGTATTCAAGAGCGGCTGTGCTTACTGCATTAGATGAAAACAGAACTGTAACGCTTCGTTTTGCAAATGGAAACCTCACAGATAATCTTCTTTATCAGCTCCGTCAGGATAACGATTGCAAATGGCTTTTTGTAGCACACTCAAAAGAGCCGTATAATAAGGATGTTGACAACGGCAGAAAGGTAAGAATTACCATTGAGGGTGAGTATAAGGTTACTGTATATGATACACAAAACGGCAGCCAATACCCTGCAAGAGTTGATTACGTTAACGGTAAAACAGTTATCAGTGAGCGTATTTTTGCTTATGATTCATTCCTTTACAAATTAGAAGATGGTAAGAATGAAGCGGCAGTAGAAGAAAAGGCTAAGCCGCAAGAAAAAATCTCTGTACCTCAATTTGTAGATTATACTCTTTCAGAGGAGAACGTATTGCTGCTTGATATGGCAGAGTTTAAATTGGAAGAGGATGCTGATTTCAGCGAAAAGGAAGAAATTTTAAGACTCGACAACGTTTTAAGAGAAAGACTCGGCTTAAGAGAGCGCGGCGGTGCTGTTGTTCAGCCTTGGATTTACGGGGAAAACCCACCTGTAGCAAAGGTTACTCTTAAATATACGTTTGAAAGTGAAATTAACTATAAGGGTGCAATGTTAGCGCTTGAGGATGCAGACAAGGCGGAAATTATTTTTAATGGCAAGTTAGTTAAAAACGAGATTTTGGGCAACTACGTAGATATTTCTATATTTAAGGTTGAGCTTCCCGATATAGTAAAGGGTACTAACGTTTTACTTGTAACTCTTCCGTTCGGTGAATCCCAGAACTTAGAGTCTATGTATCTTTTAGGTGAATTCGGCGTAAGCGTAATCGGCAGAGAAGCAAAGCTTACAGAGCTTCCAAAGCAGCTTTGCTTTGGCGATATTGTAAATCAGGGCTTGCCGTTCTACGGAGGTAATATTACCTATAAAATTCCTGTTACGGTAAAAAATAATCAGCTTACAGTTTGCCCATCCTTCTACCGCGGTGCGCTCATAACAGCAACACTTGATTCAGATTTGTTCGGTAAAATTATTTACCCACCTTACAAGGCAACAACTGTTGCTGAAAACGGTGAGCATACGCTTTACCTTAAGCTTTACACAAATCGCTTTAATTCCTTTGGCTCTGTGCATCTTGTAGATAAATTTGAGCATTGGCAGGGTCCTGATTCCTGGCGTAAAGAGGGTAACAACTGGTCTTATGAATATATTTTAAAGAGAACGGGTATTCTCAAAACACCGGAAATCGAAGCTTAAAGCATAAAAAGAAAACAACCAAGCAGTAAAATGCTTGGTTGTTTTTTATTGAAAATTATTTTTTCTTTTTATTGCCGAAAATGCCCTTTTTTTCTTCTGCTTTTAAATCTTTGCCGCCAGATTCCTTGTTAAATTGAATAAGGAGCTCTTTCTGCTTATCATTAAGATTTTTAGGTATTACAACGTTTATTCTTACAAGCTGGTCACCACGACGGGAGCTGTTAATAAACTGAATACCCTTGCCCTTAAGCTTGAATATATCTCCCGGCTGTGTGCCTGCAGGAATGCTGTATTTTACCTGACCGTCAAGTGTCGGTACAGTTAATTCATCACCTAAAGTAGCCTGCACAATGGAAACGTCTACGTCGCACCAAACGTTGTAGCCATCTCTTTTAAAGAATGGGTGTGGCTTTAATGAAACAGCTACTCTTAAATCACCGCTAGGACCGCCGTTTAAGCCGCGGTTACCCTCACCGCGTACAGTGAACATCTGACCGTCGTCAATACCTGCGGGAATTGTAACGTCCTTTTTAATTGGTCGTCTGATTCTGCCTGCGCCCTTGCATTTGCTGCAGGGGGTAGGGTTATAAGTACCTTTACCGCCACATTTTGGGCATTGCTTTTGCGTAGAAATAACGCCGAAAGGTGTGCGCTGTTGAGTTGTAATCTGACCGCGACCGTTACACTCGGGGCAGGTTTGTGGTGAGGTGCCCTTTGCAGCACCGCTGCCTGAGCATTCGTCACAGGTCTCTATTCTTGGGAATTCAATATTTTTAGTACAACCCTTTGCAGCCTCTTCAAAGCTTAAGGATACGGTAACCTGAATATCGTTTCCGCGTCTTGGTGCGTTTGGATTTGAGCGTGAAGAGCCGCCTCCAAAACCACCGCCAAAGAAGGAGCCGAAAAGGTCGCCTAAGTCAAATTCCATATCACCGAATCCGCCAAAGCCACCGCCAAAGCCGCCTGCACCGCCTCCGTAGGAGGGGTCTACGCCTGCAAAGCCGAAGCGGTCGTATTTTTCCTTTTTATCTGCATCTGAAAGAATTTCGTAAGCCTCGTTTACCTCTTTAAACTTAGCCTCAGCCTCTTTGTTATCCGGATTTAAGTCTGGGTGATATTTTTTTGCAAGCTGACGGTAGGATTTTTTAATTTCATCTGCTGATGCACCTTTAGAAAGTCCAAGGACCTCGTAATAATCTCTTTTATCTGCCATAGTAAAGCCTTTCTACATACCTACAACAGAAGCCCTTTTTTGAGCTTCTGTTGTGGAATTGATTTTAGAATTATTCGTTTACGTCTGTGAAAGGTGCCTCGTAGTAGCCGTTTTCATCTGTGCCGCCGTTTGCAGCGTTAGGGTCAAAGCCCTGTGCCTGAGACGGGTCAAAGCCTTGTGCGCCACCTGCAGCCTTGTAAAGCTTTTCAGAAATTTCGTAGAATTTTGCCTGAAGAGCCTCTTGCTTAGATTTAATGAGGTTTATATCCTCACCCTTAAGAGCTTCTTTTAACTCATCTACCTGAGCAGAAATTGCAGATTTGTCTGCGTCGTCTAATTTATCGCCGTTTTCTTCAAGGATTTTTTCGCATTGGAATACCATTTGGTCTGCACCGTTACGAATATCAACAGCCTCTTTACGCTGCTTATCCTCTTCAGCAAATTGCTCTGCTTCCTTAACAGCCTTTTCAATATCCTCTTTGCTCATGTTTGAAGAGGAGGTAATAGAAATAGATTGCTCTTTACCTGTGCCAAGGTCCTTTGCAGAAACGTGAACAATACCGTTAGCGTCAATGTCAAAGGTAACCTCAATTTGCGGTGTACCGCGACGAGCAGGAAGAATACCGTCAAGGTGGAACATACCAAGAGTTTTGTTATCCTTTGCGAATTCTCTTTCGCCTTGTAAAACGGGAATTTCAACAGATGTTTGGTTGTCTGCTGCTGTTGGGAAGATTTGGCTCTTCTTTGTTGGGATTGTTGTGTTTCTTTCAATAATCTTTGTGCAAACTGAGCCTAAGGTTTCAATACCGAGTGAAAGAGGAGTAACGTCTAAGAGAAGAAGACCCTTAACGTCGCCGCCTAAAACACCTGCCTGAAGTGCAGCACCAATAGCAACACATTCGTCAGGGTTAATGCCCTTGAATGGCTCCTTGCCTGTGTAAGATTTAACAGCATCCTGAACAGCAGGGATTCTTGAAGAACCACCAACCATAAGCACCTTGTCAATTTCACTTGTTTTAAGACCTGAGTCAGAAATTGCCTGACGAACAGGGCCCATTGTTGCCTCAACAAGGTCAGCAGTAAGCTCGTTGAACTTTGCTCTTGTGAGAGTTGTGTCAAGGTGTAAAGGACCGTTTTCTGTCATTGTAATAAATGGTAAGTTAATAGCAGAGGAGGTAACGCCTGAAAGCTCAATCTTTGCTTTTTCTGCAGCTTCCTTAAGTCTCTGCATTGCCATTTTGTCGCCCTTTAAGTCAATGCCGTTTTCTTTTTTGAATTCAGCAGCAAGCCAGTCAATAATTCTTTGGTCAAAGTCGTCGCCGCCTAAGTTGTTGTTACCTGCAGTAGCAAGAACCTCTTGCACGCCTTCACCCATTTCAATAATTGAAACGTCGAAGGTACCGCCGCCAAGGTCATAAACCATAACCTTTTGGTCATTTTCCTTATCAATACCGTAAGCAAGAGCAGCAGCTGTAGGCTCGTTTATAATTCTCTTAACCTCAAGACCTGCAATTTTACCTGCGTCCTTTGTTGCCTGACGCTGTGAGTCTGTGAAGTAAGCAGGAACAGTAATAACAGCCTCTGTAACCTTGTCACCAAGGTAGCTTTCAGCATCTGCCTTAAGCTTGCTTAAAATCATAGCAGAAATTTCTTGTGGTGTGTACTTTTTGTCATCAATAGTAACCTTGTAGTCTGTACCCATTTGTCTTTTAATAGAAGCAATAGTTCTGTCCGGGTTAGCAACAGCCTGACGCTTTGCAACCTGACCTACAAGTCTTTCACCTGTTTTTGAAAAACCAACAACAGAAGGTGTTGTTCTGTTGCCTTCAATGTTAGCAATAACAACAGGCTCGCCGCCTTCAATTACTGCTACGCAAGAGTTTGTTGTACCTAAGTCAATACCAATTGTTTTAGCCATAATAAATTACCTCCAAAAATTTCTTTATTTTAGAATAGGGTGAAATGAATTACCCGAACCGTGTTTTTTACAGACGGAGTTTCATCCACTCTTCGTTAAAATACTCGTGAATCCGCAAAGGATTCACAGTGTTTTTGCCTTGCTTGACTAAAAATCCGTTCTTTAAAAAATCTTCGACCTATAAAGCGAAGGATTTTTATTGGATTTTTGGTGTTGAGGGTGAAGGAAGGCTGACGCCTTTCAAGACCGAAATGCCAAAAAGACTTGAAAAGACTCGCTTTTAGGCAGGTTCGGATAACTCATTTCACCCCAATATTTATTGAGTTATTTGAACACTTGCAAATCGTAACACACGCTCGCCCATTTTGTAGCCCTTTTCAAATACTGCAGATATTGTGTTTTCGGGTAAATCTGGGTTTTCTGTTGTCATAACTGCATTGTGTACTTCCGGATTAAATTCTTCACCGACCTCACCGAATGAAGCTACTTCCAATTTAGAGAAAATATCCTTTAATTGATTATAGGTCATTTCAATGCCTTTTCTGTAAGACTCAATGTCGTCGGTTTTGTTATCTATTGCCCTGTCAAAATTATCGATAACAGGGAGAAGGAGTGCTAACGTGCTTGCCTTAGAATCGTTGTATGCAGCTTCCTTTTCTTTTTGTGTGCGTTTTCTGTAGTTGTCATACTCAGCAAGAATTCTCATATAAGAATCCTTTGTTTCTGCAAGCTCCTTTTCGAGCTTTTCCTTTTCAGCAGCAAAGGCATCTGCCTTTTTGTCTGCCTTTTTAGATTTTTTTGCTTCCTTAGAAGTGTCTTTTTGTTCTTCGTTTAATACTTTTTCTTCAGCTGCCATAATTTTTTCACTCCAGTGTTTCTGAAAGCAGGCTTCCTATAACACCTGCTAAATATTTAATGCTTGGTATAAGCTTTGCATAATCAATTCTCGTAGGACCTATAATTCCTATTGAGCCGCCATCGCGGTCACCCACTGTATATTTAGAAAATATAGTAGATGAATTGCGAAGCTCCTTAAAAGCGTTTTCTTCACCAATGGAAACCGTAAAGGGCTTTCGGTGAGTGGTAAGCAGAGCCTTAATTGGTTCCTCTCTGTGCAGAAAATCCATAAGCTCAAAAGCATCAAGTGATAATTCAGGGTGGTTTAAAATATTTGACTGTCCGTTAAAGTGCAGGTCGGTAGATTTTACCGAGTTGCAAAGGTCTGCCACACCGCAAAGCAGGGGAGACATTACAAAAACCTTGTCGCCCAAGGAAGCAACGAGTGTTTGAATAAACGGAATATCAATATTTGAAACCGAGTTACCTAAAAAGTAGGTTTGCATAATGTTGTAAAAAACCTCGGCAACCTGTGTGGTAATTTCGCTTTCAGTGCGGACTACCATACTTTTTAAAATACCTGAGGTTGCAAGCAGAACAACCATAGCTGTTTTGCTGCTTAACGGGACCAGCTCAACTCTTTTAATGAGCGCCTCACTGTCAGACGGTGAGGAGGAGATTGCAACACAGTTTGTAAGCTCTGAAAGAATGCTGCCTGCCTTTTCTAATAATTGGTCGGGCTCACCGGAGTAGCCCTGAAGCCAGGTTTTTATTCTTTCCTGGTCCTCGTGACCTAATTCATATTTAGTCATAAGGTTGTCAACGTAATAGCGGTAGCCCATTTGAGAGGGTGCCCTGCCGGCAGAGGTATGCGGCTGAATTAAAAAGCCTGCGTCTACTAAATCTGCCATATCATTCCTTATGGTTGCAGAGGAGACTGCATTGCCCATTGCATTCTGAAGTGTTTTTGAACCAACCGGCTCGCCGGTTGCAATGTAGCTTTCAATAACAAGAGCTAAAATTCTTTGCTTTCGTTCGGATAACGCCGGCATTTAAACACCCCTTTGCAATTGATTGTGTTAAGTGCTGTGTCGTTTTTAGCACTCGTTAGCACTTTAAAGGTGAGAGTGCTAACTCTGTTAATAATATACATCTGTTTTTCCCGTTTGTCAACCTTTTATACAATTTTTTTTGTAAATTGTTTGTGAATACTTTAAATTGAATTGTCGTTTTGTTGCATAAATTAAATGTTTATGGTAAAATATAGAAACAGTAATTATATTATGAAAGGTACTTGCTATGAAATTATCACTCGTTGTTCCTTGCTTTAATGAAGAGGCAAACGTTAAGCGTTTTTTCAGTGAGGTTAATGATGCTTTTCTTTGCAGTGTTGAGGATTACGAATTCGTTTTCGTAAACGACGGCAGTAAAGATGCAACATATGAAAAGCTTAAGGAAATATATGAAGAAAATTCTGCTTATAATATTCAGGTGCTTTCCTTTAGCCGTAATTTTGGCAAGGAAGCAGCAATTTATGCGGGGCTTAAGGCGTCAAAGGGTGACTACGTTTGCATTATAGATGCAGACCTTCAGCAAAGACCTGAGGTTGTTCTTAAAATGCTTGAGGAAATACAGGTAGATGAAAATCTTGATTGTGTTGCGGCATATCAGGAGGAGCGTAATGAAAGCGCTCTGCTTTCCAATTTAAAATCGGCATTTTACAAAATTATAAATAAATTGGCTGAGGTTGATTTTGTAAACGGTGCCTCAGACTTCAGACTGTTAAACAGAAAAATGGTGGATGCAGTGCTTTCCATGAGTGAGTATCACCGCTTTTCAAAGGGTATATTCAGCTGGGTAGGCTTTAATACTAAATATATAGCGTATGAGGCAGAGGAAAGAGAGTACGGCGAAAGTAAATGGAGCTTTCTTAAGCTCTTTAAGTATGCAATTGACGGAATTGTTGCTTTTTCAACCTTGCCGTTAAGGCTTTCCATAGCAACGGGCTTTATTACTGCTATTGCTTCTGTAATTTACCTTGTGGTAGTCATTTTACAAAAGCTTATTGAGGGTATAGACGTGCCCGGCTATGCATCTATAATAGTATTAATTCTTTTTTTGGGCGGTATGCAGCTTTTCTGCTTAGGTATTCTTGGGGAATATTTGGCAAAGGTTTACGTGCAAACCAAAAACAGACCGCTTTATATTTTAAAGGAGCATCTTGGTAAAGATGATGAAAACGATTAAATCACTTTTCATTAAATATAAAGAGCTCATAACGTACGTTATATTCGGCGTGCTCACAACGCTTGTGAATTTTTTTGCGTTCTGGCTTTTTACAAAAATACTTGGCGAGGAGCTTTATTTAGTAAACAATGCAATAGCGTGGACAGTGGGCGTTGTTTTTGCTTACGTTACAAACAAGCTTTTTGTGTTTGAGTCCAAAGGTTGGAGCTTAAAGACCGTTTCAAAAGAGCTCACGGGCTTCCTCGGTGCGAGAATATTCAGCTTTTTAGTAGAAGAGGGCGGTATGTTCTTGTTTGTATCTGTTTTAGGAATGGGTGAAAAAGCAATTTCTCTTGCGGGAATAACAATAACGGGTCAGCTTGTTGCAAAAATTCTGCTTGCAGTTGTTGTGGTTGCTTTAAATTATATTTTCAGCAAGTTTTTTATCTTTAAAAAGAAAAATCAGTAAAAAAATAAAACCACCGGAAAACCGGTGGTTTTTCTTTTTAATTGATTATTGCTCTACTGTGTAAACACTAACCTTTTTACGGTCTTTGCCAAGGCGTTCGAAACGAACTTGGCCATCAACAAGAGCGAACAATGTGTCATCCTTACCCTTGCCAACGTTTGTGCCCGGGTGGATTTTTGTACCTCTTTGTCTTACAAGGATGTTGCCTGCAAGAACGTGTTGACCGTCTGCACGTTTAGCACCAAGTCTTTTTGACTCAGAATCACGGCCGTTACGTGTAGAACCCATACCTTTTTTATGAGCAAATAATTGGATATTAATCTTAAGCATTCGTTACACCTCCGTAAGTGTTTCTACAAACTCAGGATATTGCTCCTGTAAGCCCTCTAAGTGAAGCTTCAGCCCTAACAAAATATCCTTTGTAATATGTCGTTGTTCCTTATTTACGGTAAGCTTCATTTTACCGTCGCTTACCTGAATAGAAGCGTTTACTCCGTGAACCTCAGTAATAGTGTTAGCTACAAGGTATGCTGCAGAGGAAATAGAGGCACAAACAATGTCGTAGCCTTCCTCAGCGAAGTCGGAGTGACCGGAAATTAAAAAGCCGTAAGGAACGTTTTTGTCAAAATAAAAAGTTGCTTTTGTCATTACGCATTGATAGCTGAGATTTCAACCTTTGTGTAAGGTTGTCTATGACCCATCTTGCGCTTTTCATTTTTCTTTGGTTTGTAAGTAGCAACAACAATCTTCTTGCCTTTGCCATTCTTAAGAACCTTTGCGCCAACAGAAGCACCGTCCACGTATGGAGCACCAACCTTAAGGCCGTCTTCTGCGCCAATTGCAATAACTTTGTCAAAAGTTATTTCTGCGTCAGCTTCAACGTCGAGCTTTTCAATGAAGATAACATCGCCATTCTCAACCTTGTATTGCTTTCCGCCTGTTTCAATGATTGCGTACATAGTTTTTACCTGCTTTCTTTCAGTCTCGCTAACAAGGCACACGCTTTGTGTTTGTGAGGACATACCTCGCCCTTAATATGCGGCAAATGGTATTTTAACAGAAGCAGAGACGTTTGTCAATAGGGTTTTGAATTTTTGTTTGTAGGTATATCCAAATCAGATTTTGGGATAGTCTTTCCCCACATATTTTGTTTAGAGTAGGCAAAATTTCTTGCACAAGTACAGCGGCGTATGCTATACTTATGCTTGAATTCTGAATTAATTTTTAAGGCAAGGGTGATATTGTGTTGTACTTTTATCCTGAAGATTATGGCGCAAGGGCAAACGGAAGGGAAAACGACGTTAAAGCAATTCAGGCGGCTATAGATGCAGCCGAGCAGAATAACGGCGGTACGGTTGTTTTAACAAGCGGAAAAACGTATTTTTCAGATTCAATAAGAATGAAAAAGAACGTTGAGCTTCACTTGCAAAAGGGTGCTGTGCTGAAAGCAACGAATAATATAGAGGGTTACATTCGTCCGTGTAATATGATAAACGACCCAAAAACAGCTCTCATAGGCAACCCCGTTACAGGTAAGCCTTCGTTTGTATTTATTTACGGCTACGAAGCGGACAAATGCTCAATTACGGGTGAGGGCACCATAGATGCAAACGGCCACAGCTTTGTTAAACGAAAGGATAAATATTACGTAACAGGTGATTTCTACCCGAGACCGACTGTTATATATATTGAAAAGAGCAACAATATTTCCTTTAAAGATTTTACCGTGACAGATGCGCCCTTCTGGACGCTTCACCCGGCAGGCTGTGACGACGTTTTAATATCAAAAATAAGAATTTTAAACGACCTCGACGTTGCGAATTCAGACGGAATTGACCCCGACCATTGCAGTAACGTGCGAATTCTCGGCTGTCACATTGAGTGTGCGGACGACTGCATTTGCCTTAAGGCATCAAAGGGTAACAGTGAATATGGTCCCTGCGAAAATGTAATAATATCTGACTGTACGCTTGTTTCAACCTCTGCGGCAATAAAAATCGGTACGGAGGGCGTTGGCGATTTCAGAAACGTTTTAGTAAACAATTGTATTATAACAAGAAGCAACCGCGGACTTTCAATTCAGATTCGTGACGGCGGTAACGTTGAAAACGTAACGTATTCAAATTGTATAATAGAAACACGCCGTTTTTGCCCGGATTGGTGGGGCACGGCGGAGCCGATTGTTATTACAAGCTTTAACCGTGATGAAAACACAAAATCGGGCAAGGTTAAAAACGTAAGGTTTTTCAACATTACCTGCAAGGGTGAAAATGGTGTGCTTGTTCACGGTACAAACGAAAATATGATTGAAAACGTGACCTTTGAAAACGTAAGCGTTACACTTTCAAAAACCACAAAGTGGGAAAGCGGACTTTACGATTTAAGACCGTGTCTTGATTACGGTGTGGAAAAAATAAAAAATTCCGCATTCTATTTAAGAAATGCAGAAAACGTGTTAATTGAAAAATGCTCGGTTGCCTGGGGCAACGTTTGCGATGAATATGCTTTTAAATTGGATGCAGAAAACTGCCCGGGCTTAGAAACAATACGCTTTTATGGAACAGATGCAAAATAAAAAGTGAAAATAAAAATGTAACAACCCTTAGCTCATGCTCTTCTTGAGCATCCGAACTAAGGGTTGTTACTGTTCACTTTTTGTATCTAACATCATTCTCATTTACCTCTTCTTTCTACAGATTTTTCAGGCAATTCCTTTTATATAATGGTTAAAGCTTTAACTCTTATTGTTCATTTTAAGGAAATTGCCGCCGGCTCATTTTAAGCCAAGGTCAGATGTTTTTCAGTACATTGGAACCACACTTTCAATTTTAATTTTGAGCTTAGGTTTTAGTACATCGGAACCACACTTTCTTTTTTATTTTTTGTTTTTACTGTGGCATTGGACTCACCCTTCCTTCTGTCTATATAGTAGCACATTAAAATATGCGCTGCAATACACAAAACCTACAAAGTTAAAGTGCCTTGTATATGTAAAAGGGAGAGAATAATCATTCACCGAAACGACTTTCGTAAAAGCTGTTGACAAGTAATAATTTTATGTGTTATTCTAAAAGGGTAGTCGGTTCAAAAACCGGCCTTTTTTCTTTTAAAAAGAGAAAAGATTATCCCAAAATCTCTAAAGGAGTGAGTATTACGGAAAAATCTAAAACAGAAATTCTTGCCGAAGAAATTTTGTTAAAGGCAAAGGTAGAATTAACTGCAAATATTCACTCTCTCGTAAGGGCAATAAGCGCCTTAAGCTTTGTTGCAACTAATGAAGAGGATATTTTTACAGATGCAAAAAGCTTTTACTATAACCCTAACTATATTCTTATGCGCTTTAAGGGAAGCACAACGTCCGTAAACAGAGCTCTGCTTCATTCTATTCTTCACTGTATGCTGCTGCATCCGTTTAACATAGATTTTAAGGATACCTCTCTATGGAATATAGCGGCGGATATTTCTGTTGAAGCTACAATAAACAGCTGGGGCTTACCCTGTACAAAAAACGAAAAAGAAATAATGCAGAATGCAATAATTGCCGAAATAAAAAAACAGGTTAAAAATCCTTCTGCAGAAAATATATACTATTATTTAAAGGGTGCCGATATAAGCAAAGAAACGCTTGATATGTATGCTTCCACCTTTAAGGATGACGTTCATAAAATATGGTACAAAAACAAGAACTTTGCTTTTTTTGAATTTGATGATGACGAGGAAACTGTAGAGGCAAGGTCAATTTACAAAAAAGCGGACAACCGCCAGGGTCTTTCTAACGAGTCGAATGACAAAATTATGTACGACGCCGTAAGCGGCAGCGCAAAGGAAGAAAAAGAAGAGTGGCGTAAAATAACGCCTACTGTAGCAAACGATATTGAAGCGCTCAAAAAGCAGGGTCTTATGTCGGGTGTGGACACGCAAATTTTAAAGGGCGTAAACAACGACAAATACGACTACGCTAAATTCTTGAAAAAATTCATAGCTTTTAACGAAACTATGGAAATAAATGATGACGAGTTTGACTACATATTTTACACCTACGGCTTAAAAACTTATGGTAATATGCCAATAATTGAGCCTCTTGAATACGTAGAAAGCCTAAAGGTAAAAAAACTGTTTATTGCTATAGATACCTCAGGCTCGGTTAAGGGTAAGGTAGTTGAGAATTTTATTGAAAAGACTTATAATATACTCAGGTCAACCGATTTCTTTACAAGCAAGACAGAAATACACCTTATTCAATGCGATTCCGAGATTAAGGAAATAAAAATTCTTCACGGCGAAAGGGAGCTTGAGGAATACGTTAAGACACTAACCCTAAAGGGCTTTGGCGGTACAGATTTTCGTCCCGTGTTTGAGTACGTTGAAAAGGTGCTTGATGAATCCTTGCCAAACGAAATAAACGGACTTATTTATTTTACTGATGGTGAGGGAATTTACCCGAAGCAAATGCCGCGCTTTAAATCGGTATTTGTAATAAACGACAGCAGCTTCAATAAAGCAGAAATGCCCGTGTGGGCAATTCCTCTCTTTATTGATAACAGTGATTTATACAGGTGATAAATTGAAAATAAAAAACAATACACTTGTTTTCAATAAAAAGAAAACTAAAATAAACGAGTTTAGTTATAACGAGCAAATTGTGCAGCTTGAATTAGGGGAAAAGGTGAAAAAGCTTTCAAGAATGTCCTTTGCAGGCTGCAGAAGTATAGAAGCCGTTAAATTTAATAATAGACTTGAAGAAGTTGAGTATGGAGCATTCTACAACTGTGTTTCATTAAGCTCGGCGGAGCTTCCCTTAACGCTTAAAGCTCTGGGAGATGGGGCCTTCAAGGATTGCAGAAGCTTAAAAAAAGTTGTTTTACCTGAGCTTAAGGTACTGCCCGAAAATCTTTTTAAGGGCTGCTTTGCGTTAGAAGAGGTTGTAATTCCCGATTCTGTGGAGGTTATTGAGCAGGGCTGCTTTCAAAGCTGCACAAGCCTCAAAAAAATAACCTTCGGCAAAAATCTCAGGGAAATCAAGGCTTATGCCTTTAAACGCTGTCAGAGTCTTGAAAGCGTAGTTTTCCCCGAATCACTTAAGGTGATAGGTGACAAGGCGTTTGAGGATGATAAGAATTTAAAAATTGTCAAATTCAACAGTGATTTAAGCTATTTAGGCAAGGCGGTTTTTTACAACAAAGTTTACGACGAGTATAAAATAAAGGGTACGGCATTTTCTTCCTCCTTTGCAGCTAAGGAAGATATGGAAAATTGCATAACAATAACCATACCCTCGACCATAGAATATTTAGCGTTAGGCTTTGAGGGTGTGTTGCCCTTTGCATATATAAACAGAAACAAAACCTGCCCTAATCACGTTTTGGCGTTGGAAAAGGAAAAGGCTAAGGTTTTTATGAGCAGCGCTTATTATTCCTATTCGGATGACAGCGACTATTTAATTAAAAATAATAAATTTGATTTTTTAAAGTATGATAATCAGTTAGAAAAGGCAGAGGCTGCGGAAAAGCCCTTCGTTGCAGCATTCAGGCTTGCATACCCAAAGGAATTAAGTGAGGCTAAGAGAAAAGAGTATTTTAACCTGCTTAAGGGTAACGAAAAGGATGTTGCAATTTTTTCTGTTGAAGTCAATGACGAAAATGTGTTATCATATTTATTAGAAAATTTTTCTTTCGATACGGAGTTCTGCGCTGCACTATACAGCCTGTGCGCTAAAAAGGGGTACAGTAATCTGCAGGAGACGGTATCAGTAAAAAAAGAAAAAACAGCTTTAACAGAAACGGAAAATATGTTAAAGGATTTACTTTTAGTGTGAGGTAATGCTATGAATATTAAGGAAGCAACAAAGCATATAAAAAACACTATAACGGCATATCTTGAAAAGGATGAAAACGGTCAGCTTGTTATACCTGTTAATAAGCAGCGTCCCGTTTTCCTTTACGGCCCTCCGGGTATAGGTAAAACAGCGGTTATGGAGCAAATTGCAAGGGAAATGAATATAGGCATAGTATCTTATTCCATGACGCATCACACACGCCAAAGTGCCTTAGGCTTGCCGTTTATTAAAACGCGCACCTTCGGCGGTGTTGAGTACGACGTTTCGGAGTTTACTATGAGTGAAATTCTTTCAGACGTGTATTCATACATTGAAAAAACGGGTCACAAAAACGGCATTTTGTTTTTAGATGAAATTAACTGTGTTTCCGAAACGCTCGCACCATCTATGTTAAGATTTTTACAGTACAAGGCATTTGGCTCGCATTCCGTTCCGGATGGCTGGGTTATTGTGGCTGCAGGCAACCCGCCTGAATATAACAAATCTGTAAAAGAGTACGACATTGCTACACTCGACAGAATTCAGAAAATAGATATTCAGTCAGATTACGACGTGTGGAGAGACTACGCGGTAAATGAAAGAGTACACCCTTCAATTATTACCTACCTTGACTCAAGACCGAGTGATTTTTACATAATAGAAAATACTCCTGACGGCAAGCAGTTTGTAACTGCAAGAGGCTGGGAGGATTTATCAAGGCTTATGTATTCCTTTGAGAAAAAGGGCGTGGAAATTGAAGCTGAATTCGTTTCACAGTACATTCAGGTGCCAACAATAGCCCAGAATTTTGCTTCGTTTTATAAAACCTTTAAAAATATAAGTGCTCTTTGCTCGCCAAAAAATATATTTGAGGGAAACGCGAACGAGGAGCTTAAGGAAAAGCTTAAAAATGCAGGTATAGAGGAAAAGCTGGGTTTTATAAATCTTTTAGCCGGCAGTATTAACGAGGAGCTTGAAAAATGTATTGTGAAAAACAATGCAATAAAGTCAGCGGTAAAGCTTTTAAAGGATGAAAATATAATTTCCGCAAATAAGGAGGAAGCTGTGGCTTCATTAGCCTCAAAAACGGATAACTTAATTATATTAAAAATAAATTCGGCGCTTGAAGACAGCTCGGCAGAATTAAAGGACGTAATAGAGTCAGAGCTAAAAAAAGAGGTGGAGGTCTTAAAGCAGGCGGTTGTAAATGCACAAAGAAAGCTTTCTAACAGCAGTAAATTTATTTACGAGACTTTAGGTGAAGCGCCCGAAACCAAAATTTTTACGACCGACGTTACAAGGAATACTTATTCCGCTGAATTTTTAATCGGCTTCGGCTGTGAGGCGTTTTCAGAGCTTACAAAAACAAAAAAGAGTGACGAGTCTCTTTTGAGGGAGCTCGAAGCCTTGTTGTAAAATTCAATAATTTGTGCTATAATACTTGTGGGAGGGCATCTTAAGATTTGTCGGGATGCACTTTACACGCCCTTAAAAGGAGGTATTAGTATGTCAAAGATTATTACAATCAGTCGTGAATTCGGTTCAGGTGGCAGAGAGTTAGGTAAACGTCTTGCAGATGCGCTCGGTGTGCCTTGCTACGATTACCAGATTGTTGAAATGGTTGCAGAAAATCAGGGTCTTGATAAAAATTACGTTGAAAACGCAGCTGAAAGGGATATAAGAGCCTTTTACCCAACAACAGTGGGTGTGCGATTTTCTAATTCTACCTTCTTTATTAACCAGTCGGTAGAGCTTTTTACAGAGCAAACCAAGGTTATAAGAGAGCTTGCCTCAAGGGGTGACTGTGTAATAGTAGGCAGATGTGCTGACGTTCTTCTTGATAATGAAAAGCCTTTAAACATATTTGTTTATGCAAATAAGGAATCTAAAATAAAACGCTGCAGGGAAAGGGCAAAGCCCGGTGAATGCCTTACGGATAAGGAAATAGAAAAGAAAATGAAGGAAATTGACAAGGGCAGGGCAGAGCTCAGAAAAATGCTTGCCGATACCGCATGGGGTGACAAAGCAGGCTACCACCTTTTGGTGAATACCTCGGGTAAGGAAATTAAATCCCTTGTACCGGGACTTGCAGAGTACGTTAAAAATTATTTTGAATAGAATTTAAAAAATAATCCTAAAGAAAACAAGCGCTCTATCATTAAGCTTTGCTTAATTGGTAGAGCGTTTTACTTTTTTTGATTTAAAAAATCAGTTGTTATTCTGCCTAAAAAGTTACAAATTTTAATCATTTATAATGGCACAATGCAAGAAAAAGTGTCGAAAAACTTGACAAAGTCTTATTATTATAGTATTATCGTAGCACATTTATTACAAAGTTGTAACTTTTAAGGAGAAAATATGACAAAAAAATTAATTTCAATAATTTTCGCGTTCATTTTTGCAATAAGCTCTTTTTCAGTTTTAAGTGTAACAGCTTCGGCTGCTAATAAAAATCCTAATGAATATCCATACAGCATACAAGAAGCACTCGATTATGCTGAAAAAAACTGGAATAACGGCAAGGGACTTTGTGCCGAGTTTGCTTCAAGATGCATTATGGCAGGCGGTATTAACGTTTTTAAGCCACGTGTTGTAGATTTATACAACGCTCTTAACGGCGTACACGGTACCTCCTACAAGCTTACTTTAACAAACGGTAAAACCGGCGCTATCAGAATGTCTGACAACGAGGGTAAGGTTGGCAAGGGCGATTTAATCTTCTATTACTGTAACAACTGTAAAACCTATGCACATGTTGTTGTTTGTAATGGTGCTAACAGTGAGGGCTTTATTCAGGACTACGCTCACAACAATGCACACAATGGTAAAAAGAAAACATATACTTATTATTGCTGTGGTTCACAAAACTGGACAATGTACTCAATTGTTCTTGACAAGGGTCTTCTTCGCTACGGTGCAAGAACTACTGTAAGCGTGCCTGAAATCAGCTACTTGCAAAACGGTGCAAACGGCGTTGTTGTTAAATGGACTAACGTAAAGGCGGCAGATAAATACAATCTTTACCGTAAAACAGACTCTACAGGCTGGAAAAAGGTTGCTACAACTACAAAAACAAGCTATGCAGATAAAACTCTTACTAACGGTGTAAAATATCAATACACTGTAAGAGCTGTTGACAATAACGTTATGAGCCAGTATTACGCAGGTAAATCTGTAGTATCACTCAGCGCTCCTACACCTAATGCAGTAAACGGTGTTAGTGGAGTTACCGTTAAGTGGAACAAAATTCAGAATGCAGACGGCTACTATGTTTACAGAATGAATGAGAAAAACAGCTGGACAAAAATTGCTACAATTAAAAACGGCAATACAGTTTCTTATGTAGATAAAAACGTAGTAAGCGGCAATACCTACAAGTACACGGTAAGAGCTTACGACGGCTCTGTTGCAGGTGCTTACCTTAATGCAGGTGCAAGCGTGCTTTATCTTGAAACACCGTCGCTTTTTAAGGCGGAGGCTACACAAAACGGCGTAAGCATTTCGTTCAAGGCTATAAACTCAGCAGAGAGCTACCGTATTTACAGAAAAGCTGTCGGTGATAAAAACTGGGTTGCTTTAGGCGAAACAAAAACCAATTCCTTTGAAGATGCTACAGTTAAGGAAAACACAACGTATATTTACACAGCAAGAGCGGTTAAGGGAGCTACCTTAAGCGGTTACCACCAAAATCCCGTAACCTTCAGAATAGGTGAAAAAACCAACGTTTCGCAAAACGAGCAGTTAGTTGACACAATTCTTAAAAATGCTGCTACAAAATAAAAAATGGGTGATTCTTATAAATTTTAAGAATCATCCTTTATTTTTTTATCTAAACGTATAAAAAAGAAAAAATAGGTTGTAGAGAAGAAAAATCTTTGGTAAAATAAAAAAAGATAAATTTGCAAAGCGGTTAATATATTTTAGAAAGGGGAGGTTACAAAAATGGATTTGACATTTAGTTATTTTTGGGAGCAGATGACGCTTAATCCGTTGCTTTTTGTTGCGGTAGCTCTTACACTCGGAGTAATACTTGTTAACGGCTGGACAGATGCCCCCAACGCCATTGCAACCTGTGTGGTAACAAGGTGTCTTTCACCAAGAACGGCAATTTTAATGGCGGCGGTGTTCAATTTTTTGGGCGTTTTTGTAATGAGCTATGTAAACGCAACTGTTGCGCAAACAATTACAAAAATGGTGGATTTCGGCACGAATTCTCAGGAGGCAATAGTTGCCCTTAGCGCAGCGCTTTTTGCAATTGTGGTGTGGGCAATTTTAGCGTGGGTATTCGGTATTCCCACAAGTGAAAGCCACGCGCTTATAGCAGGGCTTACAGGCGGTGCAATAGCACTTCACGGCGGCCTTGACGGTGTTAACGGCTCTGAGTGGGTGAAGGTTGTTTACGGACTTGTAATTTCTGTTTTCTTAGGCTTTGCTTTAGGCTTTGTTATTTGCAGAATAGTTGTTATAATTTTCAGAAACATACAACGAAATAAGACGGAGCGGTTTTTCAAAGCAGCGCAAATAGGTGGTGCGGCGGCTATGAGCTTTATGCACGGTGCTCAGGACGGACAAAAATTTATGGGTGTTATACTTCTCAGCCTTCTTTTAGTTAATGGTCAGAGTCCTGAAAATACAAGCATACAAATGCCTACGTGGATAATGGCGATTTGCTCAATTGTTATGGGTCTTGGAACGTCAATCGGCGGTAAAAAGATTATTAAATCAGTTGGTATGGATATGGTGAAATTAGAAAAATACCAGGGCTTTTCGGCGGACCTTGCAGCCTCTGTGTCACTTTTAATAAGCTCTGTGTTTGGTATTCCGGTTTCTACAACACACTCTAAAACAACTGCAATTATGGGTGTTGGCGCAGAAAGAAGAATAAGTGCTATAAATTTCTCGGTGGTTAAGGAAATGGTTGTAACGTGGATTTTAACATTCCCGGGCTGCGGACTTATAGGCTTTATAATGGCAAAAATATTTATGGCGATTTTCATTTAACAGCGTTAAAACGAAAGGATGTAAAAAATGGGTAGTAAGGCAGATAAATTTTATTTTAATAATCTTTTAAGAGCAACAGAGTGCTGTGTTGATGCAGCAATATTTTTAGACGAATGCTTTAATAATTATGATGCAGAAAAGCTTCAGGAAAATATAATTAAAATGCACGAGTATGAGCACAAGGCAGACGAGGTGCATCACGAAATGTCAGCTGCTCTCGCAAAGGCGTTTGTAACCCCGTTAGACAGAGAGGATATAGCTCAAATAAGCGCAAATATAGACGAGGTTGCAGACACAATAGAAGAGGTTTTGCAACGTCTTTACGTAGATGAAATAAAAGAAATTCCCGAATATTTTAAAGCCTTTTCTGCTAAAATAGTAGAATGCTGTGAGCTTCTTAAAAGGGTTTTAGAGGAATTGCCAACCTTTAAAAAACCGAAAAAATTAAAAGAGATGATTTTAAATTTAGGTGCTCTTGAAGAGGAGTGCGACAAGCTTTACTTAGAGGGTACACTCAAAATCCGCAAGGAAAACAGCGACGTGCTTTTAGTTATTGCCTTAAGAGAAACTCTTTATAAAATGGAGCGCTGTGCAGATGCCTGCGAGCACGTTTGCGATACAATTGAAATGATTGTTATGAAGAATACGTAATATGAAAGAAATAAATAGTTTCAAAAATGGTATTAAAGCAGGTCTTCCCATTTGCATAGGCTATTTTCCCGTTTCGTTTGCATTTGGCATATTTTCTGTAGAAAACGGGCTTTCCATATTGCAGGCTGTGTTAATTTCCCTCACGAATTTAACCTCGGCAGGTCAGTTAGCAGCCGTACCTATAATGGTAGGCGGCGGCACCCTGGTAGAGCTTATGTTAGCACAGCTCGTTATAAATTCGCGCTATTCGTTGATGTCTATCTCCCTTTCGCAAAAATTAGGTCAAAGCGTAAAAACGGCACACAGATTTTTTATAGCCTTCGGTAATACGGACGAGATTTTTGCGGTTGCAGTTTCCAATAAGGAAAAGGTAGGCAAAAATTATATGGCAGGGCTTATTTTAACACCGATAATAGGGTGGGTAACAGGGACACTTGCAGGTGCCGTTGCAGGTAATATTCTGCCGGATATTGTTACCTCGGCATTAGGTGTAGCTATTTACGGAATGTTTGTAGCAATTGTTGTGCCGGTAATAAAAACAGAGAAATGGACGGCACTTTGCGTAGGTGCTTCAATTTTGTTGAGCTGCATTTTCTATTTTGCGCCTGTTTTAAAGGATATACCAACGGGCTTTACCGTAATAATATGTGCTGTAGCAGCAAGTGCGTTGTTTGCATTTATTAAGCCCATTACAATAGAAGAAATAAAAGAAGAGGTGCAAAGCAATGGATAACACCAAATTTTTTATTTATCTCTTAGTTATGGCGGGCGTTACTTATTTAGTGCGAATGGTGCCGCTTGTGCTTGTAAACAAGCCAATAAAGAATAAATATATTTTATCCTTTCTTTATTACGTGCCGTATACGGTTTTAAGCGTAATGACCGTGCCCGCAATATTTTTTGCAACGTCCTCATACGTAAGCGCAGTTATAGGCTTTACAGTTGCTGTTGTTGCGGCACTCTTTAAACGGAGCCTCGTGCAGGTTGCGGTATTCTCGTGTCTTGCCGTGCTTGCGACGGAGCTGATAATGAATTACATATAATAAAAACACTTGAAAGGCAATATGCTTTTCAAGTGTTTTTTGTGTTTTTTTATTAAATTACAAGCTCCTTATGTCTTGTTACGTGGCAGCCGACGTTTACCGCAACGGGCAGCCCCGCTATGTGTGTAGGTGCTGCCTCGACGTTTACCTTGAGCGCTGTAATATCTCCGCCAAAGCCTTGTGCGCCAATGTTTAATTTATTTACCTCGGTAAGAATTTTTTCTTCTAAGCCTTTATAATATTCGTTTTCGTTAGAAGAGGCAACGTCACGTGCTAATGCTTTTTTTGAAAGAATAGCGCATCCCTCAAAATCACTGCCTATTCCTACGCCTAAAACAATGGGCGGGCAGGGGTTGGCATCTGCTTTTTTTACTGTATCGACAATAAAGCTTACAATATCCTCTTCTGTAGCAGACGGAGTGAACATTTTTATTCTGCTCATATTTTCACTGCCAAAGCCCTTTGGCACAGCAGTAAGCTTTACCTTGTCACCGTCTGTTATGGTGTAGTGAATTAAGGCGGGCGTGTTATCATTTGTATTCTCTCTGAAAATAGGGTCCCTTACAATGGAACAACGCATTTTTCCGTCAACGTATGCCTTCCTTACGCCGCGGTTAACAGCTTCGTTAAGGCTGCCGTTAACAAAATGCACGTCCTGGCCTACTTCCATAAAAAGTACAGCCATACCTGTATCCTGGCAAATAGGAATTTCGTTTTCTCTTGCAATGTCTAAATTTTTACACATATCGCAAAATATACTTTTTGCTGTTTCGTTGGTTTCGGTGTTTTTGGAGGCTTTAATTAAGCATTCTAAGCTTTTGGGTAATTCAGCGTTTGCCGAAACAAAAAGCTCCTCAACTGTTTTTTCTATTAAAGAAACGTCAATTTCTCTCATTTATATACTCCTGGAATAATCGTCATTTATAATGATTGTCATTAGTCGAAACGCAGTAGCGTTTCACAAAAGCCGATTTTATCGGCTTTTAGCAAAATTGATTTAAAAAAACACAATTTTGCATTACAGTCATTGAAAGGATTATAGTCGAATTTTCGAAGAAAATTCGATACCAAATATAAGATTTGGTATCGAAACAGTGCTATTTTACACTGTTTCGACTAACTATAATCATTATAATAACAACTATATTAAAAACTTGATTCGCGAGGTATTTATGAGAGTAAAAAAGAAAAAGCACGGTGCCGAAAGAATGGCAGCGTGCGGCGATATTGTAATTAACGATTTAACACTTGCAAACAAAAATCCCAAAAACCTTTTTGATGACGACAACGAGGTGCGAATTGAAATAGGCTGCGGCAAGGGTGATTTTATAGTTGGTACGGCGGCACAAAACCCAGATGTTAACTTTCTTGCAATTGAAAGAGTACACGACGTTTTGGTTATGGCTGCAGAAAAAATCAAGGCCGCAGGGCTTACAAACGTAAGAGTATGCTGCTGTGATGCAAAAAGCTTAACCGAGCTGTTCGACTCAAAATCGATTGACCGAATTTACCTTAACTTTTCTGACCCGTGGCCAAAAGCAAGGCACGAAAAAAGACGCCTTACTCACCGCAGCTTTTTAGATATTTATAAAACCATTTTAAAGGACGACGGTGAAATTCACTTTAAAACAGACAACCGCGGACTTTTCGATTTTTCTGTTGAGGAATTCAAGGAAATGGGTTGGGAGCTTAACAAGCTAACCTACGACTTACATAACTCCGAATTCATGGAAAATAACGTTATGACAGAATACGAAAGACGTTTTTCAGGTCTTGGATTCAACATAAACAGAGTCGAGGCTAAAAAACCGAGATAATTAACAAAAAGCCGATACACCAATAAGTGTATCGGCTTTTATTATAGCCCTGCTTTATCACAATTACGAAGATGCTCGCTGTAGGTTTTTGCATAATAGGTATTGCCGTCTTTATCGTGGCAGAAATAGTAGTAGCCGGTTTCCTCCGGATAAAGTGCTGCGTTTATTGCCATCATACCGGGGTTGCACACCGGACTCTGCGGCAAGCCGAAGCAAGCGTAGGTATTATAAAGGTCTTTATACCCTTCTGTATTCTCTTGCCCTACAAATGGTGCAACTGTATTTTTCTCGTAAAAATAGGTCGAATCCATCTCAAGCCGCATATTATCCTCTAAACGGTTATATATAATTCCTGCAATAGTAGCTGCATCATTCGGAAATGCACCCTCCGCCTGTATTATAGATGCAATTATCATAATTTCATCCATAGTATAGCCAAGCTCGGTTGCTCTTGCGCGCATTTCATCTGTTATTTTCACGTCGGCATTGTTTAAAAATCGGCCTATTACACTTTCGGGAGCTTCGTTTAAATAAAAGTCATAGGTATCGGGGAAAAGATAGCCCTCTAACACAAAGCATCTGCCATCCTGCGGAATATCTGAAAAAACCTTATACTCCGAAAAAGCGGTGCTTTGCGCCGCATTCATTAAAGACTCGTAAGAGGCAACGCCGTTTTGCTCTAATAATTTAAAGCACTCTGTAAGCGTAATGCCCTCTATAAACGTTATTTTTGTTGTAGCCACTGTTACGGGCTCTGTTGTGGTTTCTTCCTCAAACAAGTCACTTTTGTTTGCAACTAATGCACCTAACGCAAGAAAAGCTACAACAAGAATTGCCGCTATAACAAGCTTTAAGATTTTTACATTCTTCATAAAATAAGTATTACCCTTTAAATTTTAAAACGGGGATTGTTTTTTGCAATCCCCGTTAGATTTTTTAATTATTCGCCTTCAATTTCAGTTGAAATTGAATCTGTTAACACCTTAATGCTGTCTGCACTCTTTGAAAGTAACTGCATACTGTCATTAAAGAGAACAATTTGCTCAAACAAGCCGTCTGCATCAGTTTTACCATTAACGCAGTCAGTGTCAACCTTTTTCATTTTTTCAACAAGGTCAGAGCCGATTTGCTGCATTCTCTGAATTGCAAATGCCTGCTCATCAATTGCCTGCTCTACCTGGTCAATGTGATCCTTAAGAGTTGTAAAGCTGTCGTTTAATACGCTAAGCTGCTTCTGAGATTCAGTAACCGCTGTAACACCAATTTTAGACTGCTCTTTTGTAGATACCATCATAGAATCAAGCTCTGCAATAACCGCATTGATTGCATTTGAGCATTCCTTACTTTGTGCAGCAAGAGTTCTAACCTCACCTGCAACAACCGCAAAGCCTGCACCTGCTTTACCTGAACGAGCCGCCTCAACAGCAGCGTTAAGTGAAAGAATATTTGTCTGACGGGCAATGTTATCAATCTCATTTGAGAAAGTTTTAATTCTTTCCATAGCCTCCTGAAGATTGTTAATAAGCTCATCAAGATGAACCATACTGTTATCTACAGAAGAAAGGTGCGTTGCTGTTGCTTCAATGTTGTCGTGGTTTGTAATAACCATGGTGTTAACGCTTGAAACAACGCCTGAAATTTTATCTGATGAATTTACACATTGTGCAATATCTGAGAAGAGTGTGTGAACAGCATCGGTAGTTTCTGCAACTGTGTAGCCAATGTCTGTATTTGTTGTCTGAAGGTTGTCACCTGCTTGTTGAATTGATTCACCTGCAGCAGAAAGACTGATAATTTCCTGGTATGTATCTGAAACGTTTGAGGAGAGCTGTGTGTGAATGTTTGCAAGCTCCTCTAAAAGCTTTGCACTTTCCTCAGCCTCTTTTTGCGCTCTTTCAATGTGAGTTTTACCTCTGTTAACCATCATGTAACAAACCATCATAGCTGCATTTGAACAAATCCAACACATTGGAATATCGGCCGGATTAAAGCCGAACATCTCAGGTCTTGTTGTGTAAACAAATACTAAGAAGCCGTTAAGAAGCACGGTTTGAATTATAACGTATGACGGTCTGAAATAAATACCTGTCATAACAGCACTTACAGCGTACAAAATAAAGTCGTCAGTAAGGCTTTTTCCAAAGAAGGAAATACCGAAAATCAAGATAAGCTGTGCTGCTGTAATTAATGCGCCACGTGCATAAAGCTTAACCTTTAAAACCTTAAGAATAAAGAAGACCGCAATTACTGCCGCAACAGCAACAGCTATTACAATACCCTCTGTAACTAAGCCTGAAGTAGCCTTGTTAATAGCATAATACATAGCAATTGCTGCAATGATTATCATATTCTTAACAAGAAGGCTTTCCTCCTGCTGCTCACGGGTTTGCTTTGAACTCTTTTTATGCTTTAATAAGCTGAGCTTTTTAGCAGTATCAGAATTAGATTTTTTCAAATTCACTTTTTTTCGTTGGCGATTTTCTGAACCGAGCTTTTTAGTTGCAGTTTTCATAATCACACCTCAATAAAATTTAATAACAACATAAGCATACTTTGGGGGAGTGTACACTTATACTTATAATATATAATAACAGATAGGCAACGATTTGTCTATATTTTTTTAACCTATGAGCCTTTTTTATGCAATACAATGTTTTTTTAGCCGATTATTTAGCAATTTTGACAAAGTTTCAGCCGATATATTTCTCCGCAGGAAATATATCGGCTGAAAAAGCGAAAACGACGAAAAGTTGGGAGTACTTTTCGTCGTTCCGCTTAGTTTTTGGGGGAGAATTATAATGAAATAAAAAGGAGATTTCGAAATACTGATGTATTTCTTGTTATAAATATAACATACTTTTTTTGCTTTGTAAATACCTTTCCGTAATTTTTTCCAATATTTTTCAAAAAAATGTAGCGTTTTACAATAAAAAACAACATTTCTGTTGTTTTTCTTTCAATTCCCCCGCTTTTCGTAGCATTTTATATTATATAAATTAAAAATGTATTGCAAATAACTGCTTGCAAAATTCAAAAATATATGTTAATATACTATAGCTAACCGGGTGTGGCGCAGTTGGTAGCGCGCTTGACTGGGGGTCAAGAGGTCGTGAGTTCAAGTCTCGTCACTCGGACCATCGAAAACCGTTGATACCATTGGGTTTCAGCGGTTTTCACTTTTTTCTGAAATCGTAATTTAAGCGTTTTGACCACAAATTTGCCCACTTATAGAAATTTTACAGATATTTTTTATTTCTATTTTCCAGGGCGAATTTTGTGCTAAAAACCTTGTTCAAAAACCAATTGAGAAAGATGCTTAAACAAGCTCTGCAAAATGGCATAAAATAAAATTAACAGGCGGCTCGAATCTATGATTCAAGTCACCTATTTTTCTTTGTTTTATGTGTATAAAATTTTTACACCTTTGTTGTTCTATTCTTTTATTTGTGTTATAATAATTTTTATAGAATTGAATTATTGGTTTTATAAGGAGATACTACTATGAGAATTTATAGAATTTGGGCTGCCGAAAACATAAAAACTTTTAAGCCACTAAAAGACACAGAAGAAAATCATCAGGCTTGTCAATTCGATGGTTCAATAATAACAAATTGGACTCCTGTTCAGTTAGTAGCAAAAGAACCTTACAAAAACAATATCGAGGTTTTTACCGATCTAACTTTTGTGGAAGGGTGTACACCTTTAATATCCCCAAAAGCATTTGAGATTTTATATCCGCATTTGAAAGACTTTGCGCAATTCTTTGAAACAACAACGGATTTTGGAAACATGTATCTTGTTAATATTTTCAATGTAAATAATTGTGTAAATTTAGAAAAAAGCGAAGTTGAATATTTCAAATGCTCTGGTCGATTAAAACGAATAGAAAAATATATTTTTTACGAAGATCGTATCAAAGAACTTGAGTTGTTTAAAATTCCTGAGGCAAGTAATTCCTTTCCATTCGTAACCGAAGGTTTAAAAAATATTATCGAAGAAAATGGGTTAACTGGTTGGAGATATGAATTGCTTTTTGAATAAATTCAAGTCATAGATTTTGTAAATACATTGAGTGGTGAATAGTAATATGAGTTCAGATAATATTAATAAAATAATAAAGAAACTATGCAAAGAAATATTTCCAAAAGATGTTTTTCAAAAAGGAAACTCCAGAGTATACATAGATGATAATGGTTACTATTTCACAATAATTGAATTTCAACCACATTCATTAAAAAAAGGTACTTATTTAAATATAGGGATAGACTTTTTGTTTGATAAATCCGATTTATCCTTCTGTTATGCGTTTAATAAAAACGTTAGGGTGGGAGAAAAATTTATTAACTATATCAACGACGAGCAATTTGAAAAAGACGTCATAGAATATGTAGAACTTGCAAACGACTATATTTCAAGGTATCGGGAATTCACAGATGTTGAATATGCAAAACAATATATTTTTAATGAACTGAATGATGAAAATTGGAATCCTTATATAAAGTCAATGTTTTGCTATCTTACAGGTGATCTTGAAAATGGACAAAAATATTATGAAATCTGGTCGAACGACTCATTTTTTGAAAGAATAATTAATAGAGATAATTACCCAAAAGATTTATCTGAATTAAGCAAAAAATATGTAATTAACTTTATTTGTGAGCAAAGAAAGTTTTACCATAGTAAATCATATATGAAAAAAATGAAAACCAATGAAGTTTACGAAAGATAAAATTTCGTTAGACACAAAATAACATAAGGAGCAGTTTTCTGCTCCTTTTCTTTATCCCCTCACAATTCAACAATTCTCCCAAACATCATCCAGCAAAGACCCAAACAAGTCTTGAGTTTCGTGTGTTTATGGCTATTTTTTCGTTTCAGCAAAGAAAAGGGTGTTTTAAGGTTACGAACCATCCTAAATCGGCAAACGCCTTGAAACAGGTGGCACCGCCGCCTGATGTCAGCCGAAAAGTCGCTTTAGCAAAGACTTTTCTTATTCCTGCCTATAAATCCGTTGCGAAATACGTCCGAATCAGCTCGAAAAACCACCACACCATGACAAACATCTGCTTTCGTATATTTGCCCAAATTCGTGCCAAATTCCGTCTTTTTCTCCTATCCTGGTCTGTATTCTATTTCCAATTCACTCGCTCAAATCTGGGCGAACAGGTGTCATTAAACAAAAATTTCTGTTCAGCTCTCGGTTACATTTTCTCTCTGCTTTTTGATAACTTTTTCATTTCCTGACTAACTTTTTCACTTCAACTCGCAGATTTTTTTCTCAGCTGCCGATGAAACTTTTCAAACCTTTTTCTTCTTTGTTGGTAAACTTTCAGAAGAAATTTTCAAACAAAATTCAAAATCCTTTTTCTTTGTTTCATGCGTACAAAAATTTTTCACCCTGAACACGAAAAATTTCAACCGATTTTCTAACGAAAACTAAACCAAAATCAAAAGGAATATTTTAAAACCCAAACCGAAACTTTCACCAAAAATCTCAAAACCAAATCTAATGTTCAGATATAATCCAAACGAAAAGAAAATAAATTAAGAGACGAAACCCAATCGAAAACAAAATAAAAATGATTGTAGGATTTTCAAATTCTACAATCATTTTTATTTAATTAAACCTGTTTAAACCATAGAAATCATAACTATCGAAAACCCAATTACCATTAACATAATTACAATTTATTTCAAGATTAACTGTTTCTCCTGCAAGATCTTCAAAAGAAACATACACAATATAGTATAAAACTTTTCCCTCGCTTGAGTATTCCTTTACACTCACATTATATGTATCGCCTAAAATTGCATCTCCAACTCCCCAATATTGAAAGCGAGAATACATCTTGCCTTTATAATCTTCTGCTCGAATTTCATGAATCAAACCTGAAACTGCTCCTTCATCAAAGTACTGATTACATTGATTTAAAAAATCCGGATAATCATCAAAATTATTATTTGGTGCTAAATACTCACCCGTAAACACTATACAATCTGGTTGAGGTGGTGATTGTACATCTCTAACAGTTACAGGATAATCACGTCCATAAACATTTCTGTCATAGAAATCTTTTGCTAAATAAAATGTTCTTGCTATCTCAGCTTCACCAGGAGCAGCAAAACCTTCTTCTATATCCATCTCTATTAAAGAATTAGTTTCCTCATTTGATACAAAAGATTCTATTGTTGTATCTGTATTTAATTCACCGTTTAAATTATTGTTTGAGTAATATGTAACAGCAACAACACCAGATGTAACTGTTACCAAACTTGCAATAACAGCTATTATTTTTGTTTTCATATAATTTATACCTTTCTTTTTAAATACTAATTTCTCAAATCATCATCAATATCACAGGCATCCAATATACTTAGTTCATTATCAGATTCATCCAAATCACAAGTCCTAAATGCGTGTTTCATTAAACTGCGTTCAAATAAATGCCTAACAAATCGAGCATTACCAAAATTTTCAGTTTTACTCATCGCACCTTCAACTATTTGAGAAACTCTTGTTAAAGCATCTTCGGTTAATTCTAAACCATCCTTTTGTACAATAAATTTGAATATCTCCAATAGTTCTTCAAGTGTATAATCCGGAAATTCAATTATATTTCCTAATCTTGACTTCATACCAGGATTTGAGTGTTCAACAAAATCGTGCATTTCCTTTGTATAACCCGCAAAAATCACTATCAATCTATCTCTGTTATTATCCATTTGTTGAATCAACTCGGCAATTGCTTCTTCTTTATAACCATCCGCATGTAATGTTGAATAAGGATTTAATTGGTATGCCTCATCAATAAACAAAACCCCATTATATGCTTGTTCACACATTTTTGCAACCTTAGGTGCTGTTTGTCCCATATACTCACCTATTAAATCTTTGCCTGAACAAACTACTAATTTATTTTGTTTTATTATACCAATTGAATTTAAAATTTCAGCTAATAATTTCGCTACTGTAGTCTTGCCAGTACCAGCACTTCCAGAAAACACCATATGATAACTTGTTTTGGAATTATGTCTTCTCATCTTCTGATTATATTTAGCACTAGCATTTATTTTTCTCAATTCATCTTTTATTGATTGTAAACCAATCATTTCATCTAATTCATCGAAAATTTCTTGTTCTGAACGTTTTTCCACTATATAAGGTAAATCTTTGAGTTCTAACTTCTTGGAAGAACTGATATCTCTACTATAATGATTAAACAAAATTGTTTCAAATAAATTATCAATATAATCATTACTCTTAAGTTCAGAATTCAAATAATTAGAAGCTACACATTCCCATAAACTATTTTCAAATTCTTCATCAAATTCATATCCATTACATAATTTCTCATAAATCCTCTTATACACAGTTTCTTCCGACATATCGCCAACAAATAAATGGTATGAAAAAATTCGATTATAAAGTTTGGGTTCTTTTGCGAAAAAACTTTTTAATTTATATTTATCGCCTGATAAAAATGTAAATATAATATTCTTTTTTGACTCTATTACTTTAATCCATCTTGGCATCAAAACATTATATTTTTTATCATCATCTTTTGCTAAAAGTTCAATATTTTCAATATGAAAAATCGTACAATATTTAGTATTCTCATATTCTTCTATAAGATTTTCAAAAGATGTACTTGCAAGCGAAATTGTTTTTTTGGCAACTTGATTTTTACTAAGGTAATTAAAATGATTTAATACATTGAAAAAATCAGCGAATATGTTTGTTGCAATCTTTTCATCGGCTGAATGTAAAATAATGTTGAATGGTAAAATAGGAATGCTCGAATCTTTTTTTCGATTAATAATATATTTTATCATTTCCAAATATTGCTTTTTACTATTTTCTGTTATTGGAATTTTATTAATATTCGTTTTAAAACGTTCAAATTGATAATCTTCTGAAGGGGTTAAAGACGATTTCACATTTTCATCTGCAACAAATTTCATCAAAGAATATGGGTTACACAAGTGCTTATTTGCAATATGATGCAAATAAGCTGCTACCTTGTGAGGACATTGAATATACGAGCATTGTTTACAATCATCTTTTACTTGTATTTCATCTTCTTTTTGAGATAAAATTACTTTTCCGCTTGTACCATTTCTATATTTCCAGAAATTAATTACATCATTTATCCTTGTTGCCTTGGATATATTATTGCATAACGGAACAAATGAATAATTTATACTCTCCTTCGAAAATTCATCAACATGAAAAACACCTATCTCCTCCATTATCATTGCAGAGCGGGCTGAAACTGAATTGACCAATTTTATGTCTTTGAGCAACTCATCTGTTACCTTAATCGAACTCGGATTATACCTAGGTAAAAAATCGTTTAAATCACGCTCTAAAATCCGCTCATAAATTACTTTAGTATCGGTTTTCGTTTGATGGGCAACTAATTTAATAAGTCCACATAATTTATAAGGACAAAAAGGCAGAGTTTCACCATTATACACCGATGTTCCGGGACAATTTTCACAAGCCTTAAGTATCTCTACTTCTGGATTTAAAATTGATAATGGTAAAGGTGCAACGTATTCATTACTAATCAATTCACTTTTACAACATTGTTCAAGACAAGACATTTCAGAAAATGAATCAGTAAGCCAAGAACCATCGCAGTCTTCACAAAACAAAACTGAAACGTTAGAAAAATAATGACTTTTCGCCATCACACTAGAAGATGGTTCAATTCTATATGGCATTGATATATAATTTTTGACTTCTAAAAGATATGAAAACAAAACCAAATCTCTATAATTGCGAAGAATATTTATTATGTTAGATAGTTTGTCCTGATAATTAATATTTGAACCATCTTCTATCATATTCAAATCTTCGCTGATAAATTCATTCTTCTTTGCATTGTTAAATTCTTTTTTCTTATTTAAATAATCACTTTGCATTTGTTGCATTTGCTGTTCTACGGTCATATTTTATTCTCCCATCTTAATAAAAGCCTCATTATTTTCTACACAACTAATAAACAAACTATGATATCGAGAAAAATTTTTAAAATGATCATCTACATATTTCCTCAATTTTTCAACATCCATACGATTTTCAGCAGAAAAAATCGTACAATGACTTTTATATGAAAAATGGCCTTGCTGCTCAACTATGCCCGAAATTTTTGTTGATTCAACAATGAATTCCACAACTCTATCGTCAGGAATCTTACTTCCAATAGTACATAACGAAATCCCATAAAATTCATTGTGAATCATTATCTCTGTATCTAACCAATCTTCATTTTTGCTTTTGGACTCAAAATATATCCGATAACCATATTCTTCTTTTGATTTATCAATTAGATTAAATTTGTTCTCAAAATCAAAAAAATTGCATACTTTTTCAAACAGTTTAAACACAGGGTCGTTTTTTAATTTACTTTCATCAATAAGTTTTGTTTGTTCTTTTTCTCTCGAACTTTCACACTCATCAAAAAAACTGTCAAAAAAAGCCATAACCATGCACTCTCCTTAATTATTCTTTTCTATAATTTTACTTAACTCTATCTCTAAAGTTTCCAATTCATAGACTGCCCTCGAAATATATTCTTCAAACGAATATGAATAGTAATCTTCATTCTGTAAATGTATTATTAATTCATTTGGTAAAATAACATCAAGTGACGATATAAACAAAACTGTTGTTTCCTCTTCATCATAAAGTACTTTTGTCTGAAATGTGTTATGAAAATTATAGAATTTTGAAACTTCCATACAAGCCTGTACATATGCTTCTCCTGGAATTTTTTGAAGCAATGAAACGATTCTCAAATGCAGAACTCCATCATCGGTTTCCCAAAACTCCAAACCATAAGGTTTACAATGACATTTCTCAGATTTTCTTAATGGCTCAGTAACAAAAAAATCATCTTTTACTTGATATACTTTCACCTCATATCCATCAAAAAAATTAATGAATGTTTTTTGGATAATATCTAATATTCTTTCGTTAGCAAGTTTTTCTTTTTTATTTCTTTTCTTTTTTATTTCCCTGTTGTGATCTTTAACATTTTCTTCCAACACTCTGTACAACTTATCACATTCATTAGGCTCAATCTTGACACTAGAGAAGATTTTACGTAATTTCAATTTTTTTGAGTTAATTACTTTATGTATTATTATTTGTAACACACCAAAAACAACTGTAGAAACCATTGAAAACAACACCCATTCCAGGATATGTTCTTCAGTCAGTTGATACATATTATCTTCATTTAATATAAAAATTACAACTAATATCAAAAATAATACAAAACTTAAAATCGCTTTTATTTGGCTTATCCCGAATTTAAAAATAGAATACATATCTGAACCACAATAATTAATTGGACCTGAAGAAAAACTATATCCCCTTTCATGAAACAACATAGTATATATATCTGTTATTCTTGTGGGCATTACTCTAAATAACAATTTATTTCTCCAGCTATAACCACATTTTTCATTTGAGCATTTATTATAATTCACTTCATCATATACTGTATTATAAATTGGAACTTTTTCTGTCCATTCATAATCAACATATCTTTTTAAATCCGGATCATATTTATATTCATAATGGGTCTCTTCAGAAACGGCCATTATTTCTTGTCTCTCTTTTTTATACTGATCTTGAACAATTTTTGCACCACATCTTGGACACAATCTTTTATACTTACGGCTTAATTCATCGTGCTTCATAACAATTGAATACCCAATTGCTTTTATATTCATAAAATAAGAATAAATAAAAATCAATATAAAACAAATGACCCATTTAAATTTAGATAAAATGCTATATAATGCTACAATTAAATCATTTACAGCACCATTTAAATTAATACACTCTATAAGATTACAGAATATAAAATTAATAAGAAAGTAACACGCAAAAGGAACAGCTACATAAATCCATAAAATTCTTAATAAAAATAGGGATATTGCCTTTGGATGAGTTTTCACACTATTTCTAACTTTAACATATTTTTCAAGTTTACTATTTATTTTGTCTTTAAATTTAAGTCTAAATTTGCTCATATTATTCACCACAAATCTATAGATTTAATCAATAAAATACCATTTCTATTATAATTCAACTTGAAAATCTTTACAATAGATAATTTAGTTTTGATGTATTTATACTGAAATAAACATATTCACTCATCTATTTTAATCTGCTTTTATTATTGCTATTATATCTTTAACAAGAGTAATTGGATAAATAATCCATCCTACTAAAACAGATAAAAATGCTTTAACTATTATAGACATTATTGTTCGAGCCGAGAAAAAATTTGTTAACCATTTCCAACCAAAAGGAAGCCCACCTGTAGCAAAAGTGAAAAATATTATCATTCCTATTCTTTCTCCGATTGTCGAACCATCAATATCACCAGTAGCACTTCCTATAAGCATACCTGTCACAACACCTATTGCTATATGTAAAACTAATCTTAATACTGCATCTTTTCTACTCATTTAAACTCCATCCTTCGTTGTAATAAATTTCAATTATCATTTTTATTTGTTTGTAATATACGCTTCACAGTACGTTGAGTATAATTATACTTTACCGCTAAACGATCAATGGAAACGTTTTCTTGATTATACTCATAAATAATCCTACTTTTTATATATTCTGAAGACAAAAACTGCTTAGGGAAGTTAATCTGGGTACCTCTGTAAAGCCTGTATATAGCATGAGCAGCTTCTAACCCTGCTTCTTCAGCTATTGTTTTATAAACTTCGTTAAGTGCTTCTTGTTCTATTCCATTCATCACTAATGCCTCCAACTTTAAATATTCATCTGTGTACTGTGTCATATTATCACCACACTTTGTCCATATCAAATATAATTTTCAATGTAAGTTTCCGTGAAATTTTCATTAAGTTTTTCATTTTACCTTTTCTCCAAGAGAACCTTAAAGTGTCATTTGTTTTAAGGTTCTCTTTTATTTATATCAAGCAATTTCAAGCGTTTTTTCTTTAGTTGTTCTAAACTCTTTCAACAACATATAATTCACATCATTTTGTAAATCGTAAAGTTGAGTATGTACTGGTTTTTCACCTTGAGTAAAAACAAATATTGAATTAGAGTCTTTGTACAACACATCCCCTAACGGTTTATTTAGTCGTTTTGCAAACTCTTCACAAGTTTCAATATCGTTTGACCCTAAAAACAATGTTGAAGCACACGAACCTAATATTGTAGAATAATCTTCTTTATAATGTGTTTTTAATTGAGCAATTGATTGTAATACAACAGACATTGAAACTTCACGACTTCTACAAGCTGCAAGATATGATGGTAAATTTTTTATTGTTAAATTCGTACCCAAATCATCAAGGAAGAGATGTGTATGCACTTTCAATGTATGGTTTTCATTGCTGTCTGCAACCTTAAACAACTGGTTAATTGTTTGCTCAAAGAAAATTGAAACCAATTCATCTTTACTTCTATCGGAGTCAGATGATTTCACATATACAACTGTTGGCATTTCTCCTATTGACCTTATATCAATAGTATCGTTATTTGTTAAACGCTTAATCCCCTCGCTCATAAAAGATGCAAAAGCAGAAACAAGAACCATTACAACAGTAGCACAAGTTTTAGGAGAGCCACCTGAGTTATTAAACATATTATATTGCTCTACACACCATGAGTCTGGTTTCTTTTTCTCCAAGTCTCCAAAGATAATATCAAGAGGACACTTTTCTAAGTCCAATTCACCTTTCACCTTATATGCCTTTAAAAGTTTAATTGCATTCGATAATGTTCGTTCACTTGGTCTACATTCCGAAACCAAATATCCAATAATTGCATTTGCCAACAGTTGTGCCGCACATGGCCAAAACATATCATTTGTCGTTTGTTTTTGGTTTAAAAGTATGAGATTGGTTACTTTTATAATATCATCACTGGTTTCACAATAACGAATCGGATTATAAAAACAAGTGTTAGGATTACTTGGGTTGTCAAAATCAATTAACTTAACTTTGAAGCCTCTTTTTCGCATCATATCTGATGAAAGATCATATAATTCACCTTTAGGATCCAAAAGTATAGCAGAAGAGTTTTCCATGTTACATAAATTAGGTAATACATAATGTCTCGTTTTTCCAGTTCCTGGTGTACCGAGTACCACAATGTTGTGATTTTTCTTAAAACCACCTTTTAAATAAGTATTTTTTGCAAGTATCATATCGTTAAACATATTAACAAACTCCTTTCAAAATTTCATAAAGCTTTTCTTGACTTAAAATTTCATCAATAACATTTAATTCTTCTGCTTCTTTCGCATTCAAATAGTTATCAAATGAAGTTGCTTTGTTGATTATTTTTTTACTTTTACCAGTAAATTTACATAAAAGCTCGTTTATCAAATCTTTTCTTTCCTGAAGAGCTTTAGCTGTAGCTGTAACAGATGAACAAGAACCGCCTGCTCCATTTTGAATCAATGGTTCATGGAGCATAACACGTGAATGTTCTGTGATATATCTCTTATCACCAGCTGCCAAGATTACTCCACCCATAGATGCTGCCATTCCTGTTGATACTGTCCAAATTTCATTTGGGATAGCTTCAAACACATCAATTAAACTCAAGCCATCGTTTATTGAACCTCCTGGTGTATTTATCAACACGATAATAGGTTTGTCACTTAATGAAGATAAAACTAATAATTGTTTTATAACTTCATTTACTGATTCAGTATCAACTGGTTTATCAAAAAAGATAATTCTTCTTTCTAATAAAACCGAGTCAAGTCCGATTTCTTTAACTCCATGAGTTGTTCTTTCAATTAACATTGGTGATGTGTACATACATATACTTCCTTTCAATTTTTGTTTTAAGTCTTAGATACTTGACAAAATTTATTTTTTCAAGTAATTTATTTCTATAACACAAACAATAGTTTTTTTCTTGTGTTTGTGATTACGATATAAACTTACCACAACTGAAAGGAAAAGTGTTACACGAACACACAAACAATATTATTTGTTTGCTTGTTCGTGCAACACCAAAAATGATTATGTTATTAGAAATCCTTGATAGCACAAAGACTTCACTAATATTTAAATTTTCAAAGCAACTTAATCAAGAAGAAACAACTGACAACATATTAATAGTAGATATGATTAATCTCCTTTTATGTCTACTTAATTCGGAGATTTCATGGAATTCTATAACAAACGATTTCAAAGAAAAAAATATAATGAGTCCGTCATCCATAAGGAGATTCATTTCGAATTTAGATGAGAGTCCAGAACTTAAAAATTTCCTATCATTTTTTTGCATGTATAACTCTAAGATTTTTTCTGCTCGTTTGTTATCATTAGAAAATTTTTTAAACGATATAAAAAAATTAACAGAAAAAGAAAACCTATCTATTGAAACCATACTAGAATATATAAATGTGAAGTATTCACCAAAAGAAATAAAATCTGATGATGATAGATATCAACTGACTCTATTTCACCCATTATTACTCGCAAACAATATTGATACTCTCAAATTTTACAATAAGTTGCCCAAATTCAAAAATACACATAATACACGTGAAACCGCTTATGATTGGATAAAAAACCAAACCAATAATGAAATACATCTCAGTATTTTTAAAAAGCTTTTATTTGACACCTCATACAACACATCTAATTTACAATTTTTAAATCTTCTTTCGTTTGATGAACTTTTAGAATATTTAAAACTTAAAGCTGAATACGAAAACTCATGCACAAAATACAAATTCACTTTTATGGAAGATTGTTTGGTTTTTGCTTATCTTAAAACACTCCAAAATCACACTAATATAAGCAAATGCAACGCATGTGGAAAACACTTCATCTCAACAAATGGTGCAAAAGTTTGTAGTGACAATTGCAGAAATACAATTAGAATTAAAAATCAAGAATCAAGAAATAAAACAGTCGTTTACGAAGAATCAAATAATGCAATTAATCATTTGCATAACAAAATTATAAATTATTCAAGAAAAGCAGATAATAACTATAACAAACAATCACATCGAACTATAATTCTTTCTGGATTCAAGTTAACCTATGATTACTATTGTTATATAAGGAAAGTAGTTAATTATGCTATTCAAAACAATATTGATAATATCGAAAATGATGATACCTTTATAAACCATTATAAAAACTGGTTAATAAAAATCAGCAATATTTCTTGTGACCTTGATAATACTCCATATAAAGAAAATGTTAGGTATATTAAGTTTTCTAAAACAAATTTCGAAGAAAAAGAGTGCTCTGATTTATTTGATAATGAAATATTTATGTTATATTCAAAATACAAATTAAACAAAAAAAATGAAATCATCAAAAAAAAATCTTCTCAAAAAACTGATGATTTATGTACTTTGAAAGAAAAGCTTTCAAAGCTTCTTGCATCTGAAAATCAAAGTCAATTAGAAACTGATATTATTAAATATACTATTCATTTTATTCTTAGGTTATAGTTGAGCATTTTAAATAAAATCAAGAACATTTTTAAACGTTTCTTATCTCAAATAAAATACTCATTCTTTTCTTTGTTTTATGCGTTAAAAATTTTTACACCTAAAGCTGCGGATTTGGGGTTAACTTTTTTAGTTGACATACCCTGAAATTCAAGTTAAACTCAAGGTCAAATAAGGGTGCGAAAAGCATCTTCAAAAAGCGGTTTTAAACGCCTTTCAAAAGAGCTTTTAAACACCGATGAAGTTTTGACCACAAATCATCCCACACAGAGATTTGGAACATTTGGAATTATTGGAATTATTGTTGTGGAATAGCATTTGTAACTGGAATAAATACCACTATATGTTGTGGTTTGGAATATTTACGTACTATACCTTGTTGCTGGGGGTCAAGAGGTCGTGAGTTCAAGTCTCGTCACTCGGACCAAAAAGCACAGATAATCGTCTGATTGTCTGTGCTTTTTTATTTTGCCTATATTTGTGCACAGAGACTTGAACTCCCTCGCCGAAGGCGAACATAATCGGGATTTTGCGAAGCAAATTGTGGGCAGAGCCCACAAGTCTCGTCACTCGGACCACGAGAACCGTTGATAACACTGAGTTTTCAATGGTTCTCGTTTTTCAAATCTTTCAAAAACATTCCAAATGACCACATGCCGGGCACATTTGGAATCAAAATCGCATTTTCCACTATTTTTTGCTTAAAGCATTTAAATTTACAACTCAAAAATCAGAAAAATTCAAGACCGAAAATTGCTGTTTTTCAACAACATTTTCCGGTCTTTTTCATCGCAATTTTTTAGTTCCTTTTCTTTGTTTACTGCGCATCAATTTTTGTTCACTTATTTACATTGCTAATTCATACATTTCTTTGTTTCCTACAACTAAAATCATTTATACACTTCTCTAATACGCTCCAATAACATATCATCTTCTATATTATACATAATAATTTCATTAGCACAGCAATTCATAAGGAGTTGACCTAATCTTAGGTCTGGATTTTTCTCCCAGACTTTCTGTATTTCTGATAAAACAACAGGTATTCTTTGTGAGTCCCGTGGTTTATAACTCTTACTCATTTCACTAATTGTTTTGTTTATTATTTCGTTCATATTTCACTACCTCTAACTTAAATCCATTAAATATTTTTTCAAATCTTCTGCGAAAATTTCACACCTACCTGGCCAAACTAAATCTCCGCAACAAGTTTCTGCAGTTGAAAACGCGCCTGCATCATACATAAGTTTAAAGCGTTTGCGATAATTTTCATGCAAAAATTCATCATTTAGAATTGATTCTATTTTAAACAATTTTTCGCTACCATATTTAAAAGTTAATTTTAAAGTTTCCTCATCATACTTTTCTACTGAAACAAATTGATTTGACAAATAAATATCTTTTTCAGCCATTTTCTGCCCCCATCTTTTCGAACCCATCTTTAGTCACATTATAATATTTCTTATCAATATCATCATAGCACAAGACCTGAACTGTTTTTGTTTTCAGTACGCTTCCGTCAATGAAGTAATGGCTTTCACCATCAAAGTAAATTTTGTTGAAGCTTTTTTTGTCTGAGATGGTTTCTGTACTGATATGACCTGCAATAATATCTTTATAAAACTTACCAAAAGTCATAGGATATTTACCCATAAAAACATAGTCAGGCGTTCCCCATTCCCAAAGCTCACCTGCTTCTTCATCTACACCTGCGTGAACGAAAATCTGGGTATCGGTTTCATAATACAATGGTAGATTTCTTAACCAACTTATGAGTTCTTTATGATTTTTATTGATTGTATCAATTATGAAATCGCATAATTCAAAGCTTTGTTTTGTGAGCATAAGGCTTCTCAATTCTTTTCTTTGCTCTTCTGTTAAGAACGAATCTGTTGTAAGAAAACCTTTGTCACCCTCTATCCATACAAATTCATCTCTTGAAAGAAAATCTAAAAACCATTGCTCGTGGTTACCTTTAAGAGCGATAACATTTTCATTACCAAATTCTTTTTGAAGGCTATATATGTAATCAAGTGTTTTAAAACTATTTATACCACCATCAATGTAATCGCCGAGTAAAATTAATCTGGCGGTTTTATTTTTAAGTTGGTCAATAACATTTAATTCTTCGAGTATTTTCTTAAATTCGGCATAACATCCGTGAATATCACTTATAGCATATAATTTCATTTAGTTCTCCTTTTTAAAACTGTTATTATTTTCAATCATTTCTTCAAGTGTTACAGGCATATAGTTATTTATTTCAACGCCTGCGTTGAGTACATTAACACGACTTTTTAGTAAAGGAAAGAAATCAATACCTGTATCATTATGGATATGACCGTGAATCATATATGTATTTTTTCTGTTTTCTCTTTTGAATGAAACCATCGGATAATGGCTCAATATAATAAAGTGTTTACCATCAGTTATTTCATTATATTTATTGATACTTACAAAATACTTTTTCAGTTCCTTTCTGTCTGCCCAGGTATCGTGATTGCCTATGATTAAATGCTTCTTACCTTTTAACCGTGACAAAATTTCTTCTATATTGTCACAACGGTAGAACATATCACCTAATATAAAAACATTATCACCATTAGTAACCTTTTTGTTCCAGTTTACAATGAGTTTTTCATTCATTTCTTCAACAGATAAAAATGGACGATTGCAAAACTTAATAACGTTTTCGTGACCGAAGTGTGTATCTGCAATATAATAATTCATTTAATTCTCCTTTATTCATACCACATAAGTTCACTTATTTCATCAAACATAAGAGTTGTAGGACCCTCTGTTGAATCAACATGAAAATGTCCTGCAAACCACTCTTTGTATGACAATTTATTCTCAATTTCCTGTAACCATTCTTCTGTTGAATTATCTACCCTGCTTTGCTCTAAACCCGGTATAAACGCCCATGTCGGCATATAATCGTAAGGAGTAGTATGCGAGAAAACGAAATCAACCGACCAACCAATTTCATCCAACTTTTGCTCTGCATATTCTTTAATTTCATCTGACGGTTGCTCATCTTCAAACCATTCAAGGTGGTTAGCCAGTCTATAATATTTATCGACTGAATACGCACCACCTAACACAAGGCATTTATTACCATCAATATTATAAATCTCGCCATCCTTTGCGAACAACAAATTAGGATATTCTTCTTCGTAATAAACAATACCCTCATTCCATTCTTTTTCTTCGTAATCAAGGTTAAATGGTCGCTCTTCGTGATTACCGTGAATGCAGAATAAGGTTATAGGCAGCTGAGATAACTCGTTTTTTAAATCCACATCTTTTGAATCACAATAAAAATTTATTCCGACATCACCTAAGATAATTAAAACATCATCCTGAGTTGTATCGTTATTCTCGCACAATTCATAAACCTTTTCAAAATCTCTGTGTGTGTCGCCTGTTATGTAGTACATTTAATTTTCTCCTTTTATTGCATTATTCTATAAATTCCCTATTTCATCAATTATTTTCTTTGCAAGTATAACTGTTGGCTTTTCATAGTTAACAGTATAAAGTGCATATATTTTCTTCACAACACCCTCTAATGCAAAAAGATTATCCTCAAGTTTTTCTGCTATAAATTCTATAATATCGTAGGGTATTTCCATTTCAAGCTGTTTAAACTTATTTTTAATTATCTCAATTCTCGTATCAATATCCGGTTGTTGAACATCAGTAAGCAAACCAGATAAAATGCGATTTTTGAGTCTATCTGTAACTACATCAATTTCTTTGAGATGTTTATCAGAAGAAAAAACAATCTGGCTACCATTATTTAATAACTCTTCCAATGTATAAAACAACTCTTCTTGCAACAAATGCTTACCTGATACAAATTGAAAATCATCAAATAATAGGATGTCTGCACTTCTGTATTTTACATGAAACGCTCTCATATTTCTATTTTCAATAGCTTCAAGCATATCGTTACAAAATGCTTCTGCTGTAGCATAAAGAACTTTAAAATCAGGCTTAGTGAGCTTTATTTCATTTTCTATTGCTTTAACCAAGTGAGTTTTACCAACACCCAACTCACCATATATAAATAACGGATTATGTACACTACCAGGATTTTCTGCTACTGTTTTGGCAATATTATACACAAATTGATTTGTTTGTGTAATTATAAAATTTTCAAAAGTATATTCTCTTTTCATTATACCACACCTCTCAATCATTCTTCTGAATTATTTTCGTTTTTTACTACACATAATTCTCCTTAACAAAAAATCCCACAACTCAATCTCCTCTATATCAACTCCAAAATCCTGCATAACTTCTGCACGTTCATCGACTCCATTTGCTTTTCTAAACTTTTCTTTAAATTCCGGGTTGTTCATTAACTCCTCAAATTTAACATTCAACTCATCATAATTTTCATATCTTATTTTAGGTGGTGCGTTGTTGTACTCTTTTATTGCTTCATCAATTTTTGAAACAAAATCTGCATCTTCAAGAATTTCTGCCCATCTGAATGTTTTATCACAGTTGTCCTTTCCTGACTCTCTTAAAATTTTATTTACTAATCTATAGAGTTCTTCTCTTACGCATAAGTGATTACCAAAATCAAGGTAAATATGTTTCCACCCATCAGGCAAAGTTGTTTCCTGACCACTACCACCGATTACAATAGTACTCACCGAAGCCGGTTCGTTTCTTTTCGGACCATTAAAATATGCACCATCAAGACCTTCAGGAAACAGTTCTTTCAAAAGACTGTATGGTGTTTCTTCTTCAATGTAATCAACATAAAAATGCTCACCATTTTTCTTGAGGAATTCAAGCGTACCCGAAGGTCCCATCGCACCCGGCTCTGACTCGAAAAACACAACCACATCATCAAAAAGCTCTTTTGACAATTCATCTTTTTTCTTGTAACTAATCATATATTTGTCTCCTTTTTTGTTTTTCACTAAACTTTCTGATAACCCAATCTGCTGGTTTTACTTTTTCGTTATCAAAATCTTCTGTATAGTAGCAAGTCATTTCACATATTGTTTCAGGTTCATACCACAAACCATATCGTTCTAAAATCTTTACAAATTCGTGTTCAATATGGTCTGCTACCGGTGTCACCTCAAAACATATTCTTCCAAGATTTACATTCTCGATAAATCTTAAATATGCTAAATCATTTTCATCTTGTAATAACTCTTGGTATTCTTCGTAAGAATCAAACTCAGTTTTATCAAGTGTTATTTCGTAATCCTTTTTTTCATAGCCATTTTTTTCTAAAATGTTAGTATTTTTAATTATATAAAGTTTACCTTCAAATGAAATATCTTTCCAATCGACTTCATAAACCCCCATTCCAAAAACTTCGGCTAATGTTGAATCATAACGCATTGTAAAAACACTGTTTTCTTTTAATTGCACATCAGTTTTATAACAATAACACCTTGGGTTCAGTTTTCCGCCGACTTCTTCAAACAACTCTTTTGCTTCATCATCTTTATAATACCTATCTGCATAACACAAATCTTTAAAGTGAATACTTACATCTTTCCACATCCCCCATTTCTCGCAGAACGAAATAATTTCTTCTACAAGATATTCCTGATTTTGTCTGCTTAATTCGCTCATTTTACTTCTCCTTTTGAATCATTTTTCTATTTTGATATCAAAATTCTTTGAATATGGACTGTAAAATCCGTATTCCATTATGTGGTTAAGATACTCTTCAAGTTTGAACTCAGCACCCATATAGTACATTAAAATAGTGTGTAAACCGGCACAGGTTCTATCTACATTAAATTTCCTCAATAAACCTTGGGCAAGCACTTCGGATATAACATTAAATTCTTCTATTTTCTTTTCTTCTGTTAAAACACAATTTGCTATTTCAGTACTTGCTAAATAAAATCTTATTTTCATAACTCATAACTCCTTTTACTTTGTAGCTTTATTATAACAATAACTTTCTCGGAATGTTCCGAGATTTTATTTGTTATAATGGTACCAGAGATTTTGAAAACATTGTATTTTTGGTTTTCACTCTTTCTTTGTGTTTTTATAATACCATACTTGTTTTGTTATTTCTATTGACGATTACAAACATTGTTTGTATAATTATAAATAGAAAATGTCAAATATATTGACACAATTAAAAAGGGGTAAAATAATGGGAAAAATTTATGATTTAGATTACAACAAAATCAAAGAAAATTTAAAAAAAGCACGAAACACACAGAATAAAACTCAGGACGAGGTTGCAGAAGATATTTACCTCGGTTCAAGAACAACCATTTCCAATTGGGAAAACACTAACAACAACCTGCTTCCAAGCTTACCTTTGCTTGTACATTTATGTAATTATTATGGTGTTGATATGGATTACATTTTAGGTAAATCAACAGTAAGAACAAATGATATAAAAGCAATAAGTGAAGCTATTTCTATTTCACCCGAAAACGTGAAAACCTTATGTACCGACACATTCACAAATAGATTTTTAGATTTGCTTTTAAGCGCAGAAAAATATAACAAGCTGATAGAAAAAATCCACCAGCTTGTTAACTTTTCACTTTATGATGATAGCCTTGATAAACACTTTACGGAAAGTGCTGTAAAGAAAATCAATAATGCTTTAAAAACTTACTATAATCAAACTTCTTTCTTTGATACTACTGCAAATAGTTTCAGAAAATATTTGTTAAATGAACTGAAAATTGAAGACTACGATTCAATTCAGGATTTTGCAAATGATACTTACCTTAACCCTTTTAACTATTCAAAAATGGCAGGCTTTGAAGAAAAAAGCAAAGAACAAAAAGAATATGAAGTAACAATAGACATAGCTGAAACAGTTATAAAAATTGAAATTCAGAAAAGATATAAAGACGTTGCACGGCACGATATTGTAATGTTGTTTACTGAAGTAATAAACGACATTATAAAAAGAGAACAAGAAAAATTTGCGAATGGTGAATATAAGGGGTATCTGTAAATCTTTATTTAATTTTATCCCTATATATAAACAAGTTTTATTTATATGAAAAACCAAACTCGATTTAAACACCGAGTTTGGTTTAATTATTTTATTTAAAGAATTTATCTTTTATTACCCATCTATTCTCCTCTACATCATAATAATTGGGTCCGCAACTATTCTTATTAATATCATCTACATTTTTTTGACCAGGTTCAAAGGAAACTTCTTCACCATCGTATTTAGTAAAATAGCCATACCCATCAATATACATTGTTTTGTAATATAATAAATTCCCTTTAAATTTTAACAAATTATATTTCTTATAGTTTCCTTTACGACCCACCTTTGAATAACTTAATACATCCTCGTAGAATTTATTGCTGTTAATAGAATTTACCACTAATTTAAAATCATCACAATTTAAATTTTTCGTCAATTCCGAAACAGTTTTTACATCCCAAAATTGCACATCTCGAAACAATGGGTTCCATTCAAATTCACTATATGGTTTACCACCTTTCATTTCATATATTACTTTACCATCTTCTATGTTGCATTTACACTCTGTCAACCCATTTTTAGAAAACCCATTATAAGTATCTTCAGAAGAATCAGTTTTTTCCCAAATTTGTATTGCACCTGGTAAAACGTGAATATTTCCTGAACTATGATCAAAATCCTTGTAATACATAGATATTCTAAATTTTTTGTTGTTTTTTGTATATTCGCACCAATAATAGTTCAAAAAATTATGTTCATTTTCCAAATTCAGAAGTTTTTCATTCTTAACAATTTGAAAATCGCCTCTATCATCCCAATACCCAATAAAATATTTTATGTCTTTTATCTCATCGAGATTTCCAATAATTTCTTGAAGACACCATTTTTGCTTATTATTGAATTCTCTAACCCGAAATTTATTATCAAAACAATATGCTATCTCATTATTTTTTTGCATAAGTAAAGCATCACAAGTTTCAACAAAATTTATAAAATCATTTAAAATGGTTTCTGGTTTATCATAAAAACTAATATGTGGATTATAACAAATATTTCCTACACTATTAACGTGGCAATCACCATCTTCTGGACTGAACGGATAACAAACATCACAAACTTTGGTATCATTAGTTGAATTCACACCTTTACCACAAACAACACAATCATATTGTAGTGATTTAAAATCACAATTTACTTTGCCGTCTTTAGTTTGATAAAATCGCATAAAGTTTAAAGAATAATTCTTTCCGTGATACCCCGTAATATACAAACATTTGAACATAGCTCCACCTGTAAAACCAGATACTTTTCCAAGACCTTTTGTCAACTTACCATATCTATAGTTTTTATAACAATTGTAAACCAGCGTTTGTCTTTCAAGGAGTTCATTATTCAAATTACTATTTTGTGTTTGTTTTTCAGTAAACCATTTTGGTGTTGGTGAAACATGAAAATTCTTAGTATCACTATCAAACACTACTTTAGCAAAACCGCTAAAAACACAATCATCCCCTAATTTTATTTCTTCGTTTTCGTCCATAATACGAATTTTGCCCACGCAATTTTTTATCGTTTCGAGTGCTTTCTCAAACTCTTCTATTTTTGAATCCTTTAAAGGTTCCTCGTTCTTTAATTCACTAATCTTAAATTCAGATAATATAGCGTTCACCTTTTCTGTAACACTTCTATTATCATTATTTTTTACCATAACCACCACTCCTATTTAACTCTCTTAATTTTATTAAACACATACCATATTGAAATTGCAAAGGCTATTGTTGCGCTTGAAACGCCTGTCCAAAGCCACATTTTGTCGCCACTCTGACCTAAATAGTCGGCAATCTGCAATACTGATGCAATAATAGATAAAAGACCGAATACAGTAATAATTGTACCGAAAACACTTTGTTTTTCTGCACTTATTCTTTCTTCTTCTGCATTGAGTAAATCTATTTTATTTTCAATTTCTTCTATTGCTTCGTTTACACCATTAACATCAAGCAAATAGCGGTATGTTTCGCAGACGTTATTCCAGCGTGAAATCTGTGAAGGGGAAATTGTGCCATACGCCTTAAATTCCAACACACTATTTTTGATTGCCTGAATTTCTTTGCTTTTCTTACTTTTTTTGCTACTTGTTAAGTTGAAAATTTTATCATTGAGTAACACGCAAGTATATTTCTGGTGTAACACAAGTAACGTAAGTAACAAATCATCTTCTGCAGTTGAAAGCATTTGTGGTAAATCAATAACATCAAGCCAATTAGTTTCTGATTTAAAAACACTATTACTCGGACCATACACAAACGAAATTGATTGTGAAGAAATACAACTTCCCCAGCGATATGTACTGTTTTCAACATCTCTTGCACCATAAGTGTAGGCTATATCAGTTTCAGATTTATCTTCGAAAATTTTCGCTAAATTTATAATCTTATGAACATTAAAGCTTACCTTATCCAATTCTTCTAACTCGTCATATCTGCAAGAAGTAAAAGCAGCATCAAGTCTGTATGCTTCTTTTATTGCTAATTTATCATCTTCACCTTTAACGTAAATTTCAAAACCTGTACCATTCAAAATATTTTCTTTTACTTGTTTTACAAATTCAGCTTCAGCATCTTCATATCCATCAGCAAGATATCCAGGGTTTATAAATTTGTAAACATTATAAATTTTGCTTTCATCTACATAAAAATAAAGTGATAAGAAACCAATTCCATTTTCAAATGCAGTAAGTTGTACATCTTCTATCTGCATTGTTTCATTTTTACCAACAGTTATAGTTATTGGTTGAGCTTTCACTCTGAAGCGTTTTACAAAGCCCTTTTCCGTTTCACATTTCTGCTTAATTAAATCTGAAAAGGTATCTGAAGTAAAGCCTATTTCTTCACCTACAAAACCTAATTTATTCAAATCAGGTTTACCATTATAAATCAAAGGAATATTTATAAAAGTTCCACGGTAAGCTCTTTCCAATTCTTTTTCTAAATTTCTTTCTTTAGTTTTTTCTTCCATTTTTAACCCTCACTTTTTAAAACATAACTGTTGTTTTTATGGGAATATTGTCAAGCAACCATTTTAAATCGTCACTACTCACCCTTACACAACCTGTTGTTCCGTTATCTTTAACTGTTCCTACAATCTCTGTTTCTCCATTTGCATCTTCTGAAAAAATATCACTATGAATAAAATAATCTTCAAAAATTTCAAGATAGCCCTGAAATTTAAGCTTTTCAATATTAGTAAGATTTTTAGGTCTGTATGGTGTTACATACCAATCGTATGATTTATTTTCTACCTGAAATACACCGAATGGTGTTGGTGTTTCAGAGTAACCGAAAATACAATTAAACTGCTTTATTTCTTCATACACAACGTAATTATCCATTGAAAAATCTTTTCTTAAAGAATAATAATCACGAATCTTTTCAGCCTCAACTTTTTTGTACACGCGTAACAAATCATTGTTTCTGTCGAGCTTCAACAGATACTTAGTACCTGAAATCTTCTTATGTAATGTTATAACCTTACTTTTCTCTTCTTCATACTTTGCATTAAGCTTTTGTATTTTCTCTACAACCCTATCCCTTACATCCTGTGGCTCTAAAATTTCTACTCTGTCAGAGAATTCTAAAGCCCAGTTTGTTATGCCATAAGGACTGCATTTTACTCTGAATATATCGTAATCGGGGTCAGTTTTATCGGTTTCAACAAATTTGAACGTACCGCCGAAGCTATCGTGTAAAAATGTATAATCCGGTCTTTTGCTTGTCTTTTTATCATCACCTTTGGGACTGTAAATTTTTACTTTTACCATAACAGGCTCGTCATAAGACATATTAAGATGCTCAAACTGAAACTTCTCCTCCCATTTAAGCGGAAGATTTTTCACATCTTTTTTGTTTGTTGCTCTGTCTCCATTTATTTTAAGTCGCTTATTTTTATTAGGTATTTCTATTTCAGTCATTAAGTCAATTCTATATATCCACGTTTTCTTTTCTTCATACGATTCGTTGCACGCAAGAAGATAATATTTACCATCATCAGCAACAATGTAATATGGGCTCACAGTGTGCTTTTGATTTCTACTTTTTTCTAACTCATTCTTGCGGTTATAACCATTAAAATAAAATGAAATCTGCACACCGTTTTCTATTGCTTCCTGAATTATGTCAAGGTTATCGGCAATAACAGTTCGCTCAGTTTCACTGATATCGTCACTTACTTTTAAAATATTCTTTTGTCTTTTACTATAAAAATCGTTTGCGAGATATTTTACAATTTTCTCTGATATTTCATCTGCTTCTTTTTTAGTTACAGTCTTTGAAAAGTACAGACTTTCAATCATTCTTTCAAGGTCATCGTAAGAAAACTCGTGTTGATAATAAAGATTTTTAATTTTCAGATATCCGTTATTATCTTCTGGGATTTCATTCTCATCTATATATTCGCTACCCTTACCATAAGACATTTTAAAGGCATCAAAAACAATCTTCCATTCATTTTCTTCAAGTACTTTACCTGTTTCATCTGAATTGATAGTCGAAGCTAAAAGATTTATATATTCATTAAAGGTTTCACTCGTTCCAAGACACTCTTTCAGTTCCTCACATCTGCGAAGTTCCGCTTGAGACACCTTATGATTTTCGTCTGTATGCTTTCTTAAATATTCAAGAATTTTATAACAACGCTCAAATTGTTTAGCCGATGGTTTACCCATATTTTTCCCCTTCCACCTTTTTATGACATAATTATAATACCACATATCTCGGAATATGTCGAGATATGTGGTATTTGTTTTAATATTATTTTTCTTGACTTTCTATTCTTTGTTTACTGCGGTATAATTTTTGTGTACGTGTCTATGAATTTTTTAACCTGTTTTTCAAAAAATTTTTCAAAAGAGTTTTTTTAAATTTCATATCATTTTCGAAAAGGAAAAATATTATCACACAAAACAATTTTTAATCAACGACCACATGCTACTCCACATTTTTACAAAAACTATGTGGAATATATGGACTAAAACGGTCTATTTGGAAATTTTTGCGGACTAAAAAACACTATATGTAGTATTTAACACTATTTAATATCTACATCTTGCGCCTGGGGGTCAAGAGGTCGTGAGTTCAAGTCTCGTCACTCGGACCATCGAAAACCGTTGATACCATTGGGTTTCAGCGGTTTTTACTTTTTTCTGAAATCGTAATTTAACCGTTTTGACCACAAATTTGCCCACTTATAGAAATTTTACAGATATTTTTTCTTATTGTTTTCCAGGGCGAATTTCTTGCCTTAAACCTTGTTCAAAAACCAATTGAGAAAGATGCTTAAACAAGCTCTGGAAATGTCTTAAAATAAATTAACAGGTGGCTCGAATCTCTGATTCAAGTCACCTGCTTTTTGACATTAATTATATCGATACTGTTATTTTAATGCAGATTCTTTATATGCATCTAAAATGTCCTCAATCATCTTGTTATTTTCCTCTATTAATTTATGTATATTATCTTTTTCAGTTTCAAGTTTTTTTATTTTGAAAATATAATCACTAATACTATTAAAAATTTTCCGGATTTTTAACGGAATAATTTTTCTAATGAGCGTTGCTATTCCAAATGAAGCAAGCAAATCTATTAATAATATTAATAAATTATTGTATCGATCTATCATTTGTATAATCCGAGAAAAATGGTTTGATAAAGCCAAAACACCTAAAAATACAAAAATTCCATATAAAAATATTTGGAAAACTACAGATAAATTTTGAGACCACTTTTTCTTTTTTTCAATAGACTCTTGCACGCTCTTTTCTTCTGCTTCTAATTCATTTATTTTATTAATTCGAGTATCAAGCAGTAATTTTTGGGTATTACTTTTTTCTTCTTCATATTCTTTTACTTTTCCAAGTCGTTCATTACTAATTGTTTTCGAATTATTAAGTTCCTCAGACAACTCTTCGATCATAGTCTTTTGTGATTCAAATTTTTGGGATAATTCGTTCATTTTTTGTGACATACTATTCATCCCATTATCTATAGTTTCATCAAGTTTTTTCCTATTTTCTGAATACTCCGACACATCTTCTAATGATAAACAAGATTCAGTAAAAATTAGAGATAATGTTTCAAGTTTTTTGGGATTATTCTTGAAGCGTTCCTTTTGTATTTCGATTGCATTAACAATACGAGTATACTGTTCAAAATCCAACAATCTTTGATTTCTAAATGCTAGAACAGAATTTAACAAGCCATTTTTATCAATTTTATTTCTTTTTTTCAGCCAAAATAATGTGTTTATTTGAGCCTCAGTAATGCAAGGTGTTATGATATTCGAATCTTTGTTCTGCAAACACCATTTGCATAATTTTAAATCATCTGTTAAAGCCCATATGCGAGCATCTTTCATTGCTAAGCAAGGTTTTTTTCTATTGATTTCAATTGTTTTGATAAATATGATATCGTGTATAACACCATCGACATTGTCTCTGCTTTTTTTAGCCAATAGACTTTCTATCGTTCTATTGGATATTAATTCTTTATCATATACTTGTCCAGTCCATAATTCTATCCCATGTGTTTTTAATATATCCTCTAAAGACGAAATTAATTCTTCAACTTCACTTGGCTTTAAATCTCTTCTTATCATTGCAGCACAAATACCAGAAAAAACTTCTGAATTATTTGAATTAAAAAACTTTCTGTTACTATATGAATAGCACTTAAGAAATCTTCTTAATGTAAATACAAATTGCTCAATCGTATCTCCCAAAACAAACATTTTTACATTTGCATCTCTCAACATATTATGAGTAGCTTTAGTAGTTTGGTGTTCATATTTAGTCTGCAAATCTAATAATCTAAAAATATAATTACAATCTAGCAATACAGCATCTACAAGTTCATTTTCACTTGAAGAATCAACAATGTTATCTGCTTCTATTTTTAATAAAGATGCCAAAATAACACCATAATAAATATCCTCTACCAATGAATAAAGTGTGGGATTTTCATTTCGTATTTTCAACAAATATTCTGAAACTATATTAAAATAATCAGAATTATCTGTATCTTCTAATGTCAAATCCGAAAAATTTCCTATAGCCATTATATAGGAATTCATATTCAGAGCATTGCATAATATAAAATTTGCTATTACCTTTATAGTATCTTCAATAGGAATATCAACATTAAATGAGTTTTTTGCAAACTCTTTAAATGAACTTTGAAAAATACGGGTATTTCTACCATAATCGAATGAAACATCGTTCAAATTTTTCCTTTTAATTTCAATTTGTTCATTTTTCAAAAACTCAATTTTCCCCAAAGTTTTTAATTGTTTTAGCAACAAATCCAAAATAGCAGGAGGTATTTCATACCCATATTTATTTCTATATAAATCTAATAAATTCATTTTTGATATAGTTTCTTCCTCGATATCCAATAAAGTTTTTTCAACCAATGGCAAAAAACTATATATTATATTTTCCCCCGAATCATATTTTTCTGCAACAATTGCATATGATAAAAAACTAAGATTTGTATCCAATGTATCTATCATAAAACCACTCCTTATCTAATTATTATTACAATACAAAGATGTTATCTCTCATTTATATATGACAAAAAACGACGAAAGCTACATAAAAATTTTAAAGATTTTAGAAAAATCAGCGTTTTGCATATATCGAGGTGTTTAGATTTAGTTAAAATCACAAGAACAAGGAGCAGATTTCTGCTCCTTGTTCTATTTCTCTCGCAATTCATTACTTTTCCCAAACATCATCCAGCAAAGACCCAAACAAGTCTTGATTTTCGTGTGTTTATGTCTGTTTTTTCATTTTAGCAAAGGAAAGGGTGTTTTAAGGTTACGAACCATGTGAAATCATCAACTCCCTTGAAACAGGTGGCACCGCCGCCTGATGTCTTTGGAAAAGTCGCTTTAGCAAAGCCTTTTCACATATCGTGATATAAATTTTGTTCTCTCTAAAACACTCCAATTGATATATTTTTATTGTAGCAACTCTTATTGTATGATATAATCAACTCAACAAACTTGAATTTGACGTTCAATTTTCACTCTACCAATGGTTGATTTCTCCCCTTTCAACCATTAGTTCGTGTTATTTTTCTTAAAAAAGGTGCTACAATTAAAGTGAAAGGAGGTAGCCTATGGACCAAATCAAAATAGGAAAGTTTATTGCCGAGTGCAGAAAAAAGGAGAATCTTACACAAGCACAGTTGGCAGAAAAATTGAATATAACCGACAGAGCTATATCAAAATGGGAGACAGGCAAAGCAATGCCCGATTCCGATATTATGCTCGACCTTTGTTCTATTCTTGGAATAAATGTAAATGAATTATTATGCGGGGAGATGATTGATATGGAACAAAAGGATGAACAATTAAATGAACTGATTTTTCAGATGGCAAAAAATGAAGAAAGATATCATAAACGACTGTTGCATTCCGCTTATGTGATTGTCACAACCAGCCTTGCAGCACTTATTTGTCTGATGACTTTAATATCACTGCTTGTCCCTGAATGTGGGTTTCAATACTTTTTGATAATAGTGTCTGTTATACTATTTATAATTCCTTGCATTATTGCTCTTAAATTTAAAGTAGAGACAGGGTATTATGAATGTAAGAACTGTCAACATAGGTTTGTTCCTAACTATAAAGAGATTGCCTTGTTGATGCAAACGCCATCCAGAAGATTGTTGAAGTGTACTAAATGTGGAAAATGGACTTGGTGCAAAAAACTAACCAAAAGATAAATTCCAATTTATTGAGTTGTTTATAAAACAAATACTATAAAATTTAAGGAGCAGATTTCTCTGCTCCTTTTCTTTGTTTACTGTGGCATAATTTTTATGCACTTCAAAGGTATATTTTACATTTCTTCAATGCCATTTTTAGTCACATTATAATATTTCTTTTCTTCTTCAGCGTAAACCAACACCTGAATCCGAACATAACCGGGTGTTTACATAGCGAACGAATAGTAAACACTCCTAATTTACAAACACTTTACTGTATGATATAATCAATTCCATAAGCTTGAATTTGCAAGCACCTGTAATTAAGGAGGCTTTAAAATGAAATATGTAAAAACGGAAAAATATGATATTGATATAATCAAGCAAAAAATTATGGGGCCTAACCCGTTGAAATTAGAAGAAGAACTTATGAAAGACAACAGCATTAAAACAGGTGCTATTGTTATGGATTTAGGTAGTGGACAAGGAATTACATCTGTGTTTTTAGCAAAAGAATATGGATTTAAAGTCTATGCGACCGACCTTTGGAGCGAGCCACAAGAAAACCAAAAATTCTTTACTGAAATGGGATTAACAGATGAACAAATCATTGCTGTAAAAGCAGATGCTACGGATTTAAAATATGAAAAAGAGTTCTTTGATGCAATTGTCAGTACAGATTCTTATAATTATTTTGGAAGAGATGCCGACTATTTAGATGAAAAGCTTTTACCTTTTATAAAGAAAGGCGGATATATTTATATAGTTGTTCCCGGTATGAAAAAAGATTGCCATAATAATATTCCCGAAGAATTATTGTTATCCTGGACACCTGAACAATTAGACTATATTCATGATATAGAATACTGGAAAAATATTGTTTCAAAATCCCAAAGCAGCGAGCTTATTTCTATTTACGAAATGGAAAGTAACGAAGAATGCTGTAACGATTGGATACAGTGCGACAATGAATATGCCATAAATGACAGAAAAGCGATTGAAGCAGGAGCTTGTAAATATCTTAACTTTATTGCTATTGTTTTAAAGAAAAAAATAAGTGCTGATAACAGCTATCATTAAATAGCATAATTTACGAAGGTGGTCTTTATGAATTATCAAATTATTCGTTTGATTGATAAACCCGAAATGAAAGAAACGATGGCTGATTGGTTTCACCAAAAATGGAGCGTGCCTTTAACAGCATATCTTGAGAGCATGAATGACTGTCTGACAGAAAAAAACGCTGTTCCTCAATGGTACGTTGCTATGGAGGACTCCCGAATCATTGGCGGTCTTGGTGTGATTGAAAACGACTTTCATAACAGAAAAGACCTTACACCGAATGTATGCGCCGTGTATACAGAACCTGATAAACGTTGTCAGGGTGTGGCGGGGAAATTGTTGAATTTTGTCTGTGACGATATGAAAGCAAAAGGAATTGAAGCATTGTATCTTGTGACAGACCATACTTCATTTTATGAAAGATACGGATGGGAATTTTTATGTATGGTACAAGGAGACGGAGAACCTGATATGAGCAGGATGTATATTCACAGGATGAGATAACTGTTTTTGTGCGGTTTCTTATCCTACATATTTATTCAAACAAGGAGATATGATATGAACAAGCAGCAAAGCTTTACAGAAGGGAAAATTTTCTCACCACTGATACACTTTGCATTACCTGTACTTGTCGCATTGTTTTTGCAGGCAATGTATGGTGCAGTTGATTTGCTTATTGTTGGTCAGTTCGGTGGCGACCTTGCCGACGTATATGTATCGGCAGTATCTACAGGAAGCCATATTATGCAAACATTAACCGTAGTTATTACGGGACTTGCTATGGGGCTCACCGTTTTTGTAGGTGAAAAAATCGGAGCGAAAAAAAGTGATGAGGCAGGAAAAATTATTGCCAGCGGTATTTTTCTGTTTGGTGTTCTTTCGGTTCTGTTTACAGTTATAATGTTAATTTTTGCACCAACGCTTTCCCGACTTATGCAAGCTCCCGAAGAAGCATTTGATGATACTGTACTTTATGTTGTAATTTGTTCAGCCGGAACTATATTTATTATTGCCTACAATCTGCTTGGTAGTATTTTCAGAGGTCTCGGAGATTCAAAGATTCCACTTCTTACAGTTACAATAGCGTGTGTGCTTAACATTTTAGGCGACCTGCTTCTTGTTGCAGTTTTCAATATGGGTGCGGCAGGTGCAGCTATTGCAACAGTATTTGCACAGGCAGTAAGTGTGTTTCTCTCACTACTGATAATTCGTAAAAGAGAGTTACCGTTTACCTTTACAATAAAAGATATTAAGCCTAACGGTGAATATATAAAAAAAGTGTTAAAGCTTGGAACACCAATCGCATTTCAGGACCTGCTCGTCAGCTTTTCATTTCTTGTAATTATTGCACTTGTAAACAAAATCGGACTTACTGAATCGGCAGGTATCGGCATAGCCGAAAAGGTTGTTGTTTTTCTTATGTTGCTCCCCTCTGCTTTTATGCAGTCTATGTCTGCATTTGTTGCACAGAACATCGGTGCCGGTAAAATAAACAGGGCTAAAAAGGCTTTGTGGTGCGGTATAGCATCATCTTTGACAGTCGGGGTTGTAGTAGGATATTTCACCTTTTTCCACGGAGAGATACTGGCAGGCATTTTCGCAAAAGATGCAGATATTATCCGGTTAGCTGCCGATTATCTTAAAGCGTATGCATTTGATTGTATATTTGTTTCATTCCTTTTCTCATTTATCGGTTACTTCAACGGTTGCGGTTACACAACCTTTGTAATGATTCAAGGTATTATCGGTGGTATTGGTGTAAGACTCCCCGTTTCTTGGGCTATGAGCAAAATAGTACCTGTATCGCTGTTCCGTATAGGACTCGCAACGCCGATATCAACCGTGGTTCAAATTATTTTGTGTGTTGCATTTTTTATTATTATGCAACAATCTCAAAAGAAAAAAGAAAGCGCATTAAATTCTGAAAGCAAAACAGCTTGATGTAAATAGTGAAAAAATATAACTCTCAAGTCATTAATGACCTGAGAGTTTTTTCTATTCACAATAATTGCAAACACCATATTGACAATCGCAACTTAACCATTTCGACCACTTATTTGCCCACACAGAGCAATTTTTCCAGTTTATTTAAAACTGTTTTCACCCTAATTTTCCTGGTTGTTTAAGGTGTTTTTATGTGGTATAATCAACTTGACAAACTTGAATTTACAGAGAAGAATTTTCAAGTTGTCAAAACTTGTATAATTTGTAAAATTCCATACACTCCTTCTCGATTTGATTTAAAAGCAAAAACATATTTTACGTACTATTAAAAGGTGGTTTTCGAATGAAATTCAACATAGGTCAATGGGTTCTCAAGCCCGGTGTTCAGACATATAACTGTGAGCAGATACGCAAGGTCAGCCTTTCAGAAGATAAAACAGAGCTTCGTCTTTTTATAGTTCCTTATCGTGAGGATATCCGCAGTATGGGTGGTCCTGCTCAGGAGATTGTCATTTCTTCTCCCGGGGCTGATATGATTCGTATGCAGACAGTACATTTCAAGGGCGACAGAAGAAAATACCCGAAATTTGAAATTGATAATAAACATATTCCACTTGAATATAGCGAAAATGATGATGAAATAACCGTGAACTCAGGCAAAACAAAGCTTGTAATCGGCAAAAAAACACCTTGTAGCTTTGCCTATTATTACGAAAGCAGAAAGCTTACCGAAATCGGCAGACGCTACGGTACATCAATGCTAAGCTACGTTACCACTCCCGAAGGTAATTTTATGCGAGGTCAGCTTCAGGTTGATGTAGGCGAAAAAATTTATGGTTTCGGTGAAAGATTCACTCCGTTTATACGCAATGGACAGGTTGTTGACTGCTGGAATGAGGATGGCGGAACTTCAACTGAAATCAGTTATAAAAATATTCCGTTTTATATAAGCAACCGCAACTATGGTGTGTTTGTTAACGAATCGGGACCCGTTTCTTTTGAGGTTTGCTCAGAATCTGTTATGAAGGTGCAATTCAGTATCCCCGGCGAAAGGCTTGATTTTATCGTTATAGGTGCACCTGACCGTAAAGGTGTTTTATCACGCTATACAGCACTCACAGGAAGACCTGCACTCCCCCCTGCCTGGACTTTCGGCTTATGGTTGACATCTTCTTTTACTACTTCTTATGATGAAGAAACCGTCACCCGATTTGTTAACGGAATGGCTGAAAGAGATATTCCGTTAAGCGTATTCCACTTTGATTGCTACTGGATGAAAGAAAATGAATGGTGTGGCTTTGAGTGGGATAAAGAAGTGTTCCCTGATGTTGAGGGAATGCTCGAAAGAATGCACAAAAAAGGACTTAAAATCTGTGTCTGGATAAACCCGTATCTTGGTCAGAAAAGTGCAATTTTTGATGAAGCTGCCGAAAAAGGCTATCTGCTCAGAAAACCTAACGGCGATATATGGCAATGGGATTTGTGGCAGGCAGGCTTAGGTGTTGTGGATTTCACAAACCCTGATGCAACCCAGTGGTATAAAAACCATTTACGCAGACTTATGAAGCAGGGAGTTGACTGTTTCAAAACTGACTTTGGCGAGCGTATTCCTACCGACGTTGTTTATTATGATGGCAGTGACCCTGAATGGATGCACAACTATTATGCATACCTCTACAACAAGGTTGTATTTGAAGTAATTCAGGAAGTTAAGGGCGAAAAAGAAGCGTGTGTATTCGCAAGAAGCGCAACAGTTGGTGGGCAAAAATTCCCTGTTCACTGGGGTGGCGACTGTGACTCAACCTACGTTTCAATGTCTGAATCTCTCAGAGGTGGTTTAAGCCTTTGTCTTTCGGGCTTTGGCTTCTGGAGTCACGACATTGGTGGATTTGAAGGTACTGCCCCTGCTGATGTTTATAAACGTTGGCTTGCTTTCGGGCTTTTAAGCTCTCATTCACGACTTCACGGTTCAGATTCTTACCGTGTGCCGTGGCTTTTCGGTGATGAAGCAGTTGACGTTTGTCGCCATTTCACAAAACTAAAAAACAGGCTTATGCCATATCTTTATGCACACGCGGTTGAGGCTCACGAAACCGGTGTTCCTATGATGAGAGCAATGATGCTTGAATTTGAAGAGCTTGGCTGTGAGGATTGCGACCGTCAATATATGCTCGGAGACAGCATTCTCGTTGCTCCTGTTATGAGCAAGAAAGGTACTGTTGATTATTACTTACCATCCGGCAAGTGGGCGCATCTACTCACAAACGAAACAGTTGAGGGTGGTTTATGGTGCAGAGATACTTATGATTTCTTCTCGTTACCTGTTTTTGTACGTGAGAATACAATTCTACCTGTTGGAGCTTGTGACGATAAAACTGATTACAGCTATACCGAGAATCTGACACTACGCATATATAACCTTGCTGATGGTGCTAAAGCTTTACGCACAATTTGTGACACTAACGGAAATATTATTCTCACGGCGACAGCAACCCGAAATGGCGATAAAATAACAGTAAAATTAAACGGTGACTCATCATCAGTAAAATTTGAGCAAATCGGAACAGATTGCAAAATTTCAGTAGTTCAGCAAAACTTAACCAATTAAAGCAACCATAATTATATATTGTTTTATAAGCCTTACTTATGGTATGATTGATTCAACAAACTTGAATTTGCAGGGGTGTTAGATATGATTGAAAAGTTTGAACTGCACACCGACGTTCTTGTTCTCGGAAGCGGTCCTGCCGGATTTGCGGCGGCATATAGTGCTGCCAAAAATGGTGCCAAGGTAATACTTGTTGAGCAAAACGGAGATGTGGGCGGAATTTCAACTTCAGGTCTTATGAGCCATTGGACAGGCAGTTGCGGGAGTCCTTTGTATTATGAAATTCTAAAAAGAACATCTGAAAATAATGAAGGTGAATTCAAAAACCAAATCACCAATCTTATAGACCCTGAAAAGCTGAAAACACTCTATCTTGAAATGCTTTGTGAGGTTGGCTGCAAGGTTATGCTTTATACCTTTGCAGAAGACGCAATCTGCGCCGGAGATAAAATTCTCGGTGCAACCGTTATAAATAAATCCGGTAAAACAGATATTTATGCCAAAATTACTATTGATGCCACGGGTGACGGTGATATCGCCGCACGAGCAGGAGCAGAATTTGTTCTCGGCAGAGAAAGTGATAACAAGATGCAGCCTGCAACACTTATGTTCAAAATCGGCGGTGTTGACTATGACCGTGCAGTATTTTTAGGCTCATTTGAATCAACCTATGAAACGCCGAACGGTGAGCTTCAGGCTCTTGCGAAAGAGCACATACCTTATCCTGCAGGTCATATTCTCACTTATGAATCAACCCTCCCCGGTGTTGTGACGTGCAATATGACAAATGCAATCGATATTAACGGCACAAATGCAGATGACCTTACACGCGCTACGCTTACATGCCGCAGACAGATGAATGACATAGTTAAATATCTGCGTAAATTTGTTCCCGGTTACGAAAATTGTTACGTTATCAGCTCCGCATCTCTTATGGGCATTCGTGAAACAAGACATTTTAAAGGTAAATACACCTTGAATGAGCAGGATATTTTAGAAGCTAAAGTCTTTGACGATTACGTTGTAAAAGATGCTTATTTCAATTTTGACGTGCATAATATTACGGGAGCAGGTCTTGACAAAACAGGTGTACAAAAACACTTTTCTCAACAGAACGGTTATACAATTCCTTATCGTTGTTTATTGCCCGAAACAAAAGAAAATCTTTTACTTTGCGGAAGAAACATTTCAGGCACACACATGGCACATTCAAATTTCCGAGTAATGCCTATATGTATAGGAATCGGTGAGGCTGCAGGTGTTGCTGCATACATATCCGTTTCACAAAACTGCAGTCTTAATGATATTGATGCAAAAGAAATAAGAAAAATTATAAGAATATAAAAATTGATTAAATCCCAATTTGTGGAGTTAATAATTATGAAAAAAACGTTTCGAAAATCTTATTGGTTTTGACAACTGTTTTTCTTATTGCCGGTATAACCTTCGGAATAATTCTTCGTAACAATAAAATAAACGTTTTAAATATCGAGGAACGCGTTGAATATTACGTAAACGGTGAAAACGAGTTTTTACGTTTTGGTGTAGAGGGTGACGATAACCTTTTTGAACCGAATGAAAAAATCAACGCTGGTCTTTGCACAAAAAATATAATTATTTTAAGAAAGCAGGTGAGCACAATAGGAACTATATTCAACATACAAAAATTCTGCATACACGGCGGTGATGGCATTCGTACCTGCGTGTTTTTAAAGGGTTGTCCCCTCAATTGTATTTGGTGTCATAATCCCGAGGGTCTTGAAAAAGCTCCAACGCTTTCCTTCGACAGTCAAAAGTGCTCACTTTGCGGTAGCTGCCTTGCAGTCTGCAGCTCACGTACAATTGAAAATGGTGCTATGAAAATAGAACGCGGAAATTGTACTAAATGCGGCAGATGTGTAGAAGAGTGTCTTAATGCTGCAAATGAAATTATAGGAAAAGAAATAACCGCCGACGAGGTTTTCCGTGAGGTTATGAAGGATGAAATGTTTTACGAAACGTCCGGTGGCGGCATTACCGTTACCGGTGGTGAGCCATCCTACCAGCCGGACTTTACCTTAGAGCTTCTTGCACTTTCCAAAAATGCGGGAATTACGCTTGCTATAGAAACCTGCGGCACCGGCTCCCGTGAATTTTACGAAAAATGCGCAGACCTTGGCGCAACGTTTTTGTACGACGTAAAATGCATTGACCCCGTTCGTCACAAGGAGCTTACGGGTGCAGATAACAGTCGAATTCTTAAGAATCTTAAATATCTTATGGACAGAAAAGCAGATATAATTCTAAGATTACCTATGATTCCCAATTGCAACGATACAGATGAGGACATTGCTTTGCTTTCAGATTTTCTATGCGAAAACAAAGGTCGTTACCGATACGCAGAGCTTATGCCCTACCACACTCTCGGTACAAACAAATCCCCAAAATTAAGCAAAAGTGTCGCATACGTTCACGAAAACGCAAGTGAAAAAGAAATATCACGTTGGATTTCACTTTTTGATTCTCACGGTGCAGACGTAAAAATATCGAAATAATTTACAAAGGTGTACTTATGACAGATTTACTAAAAATTGACCCATTCCTTTACGGATATTTTGAAAATGATGCTCTTGAGCACGCTGAAAGAGTTGGTCTTGCGCTTCTTTGTGCTTCAAAAAATCTCCCTGTTAAATTTTCTCGTCAGTTGCTTCCCGAAACTGCATTTGTAACAGAAAGCGGAAGTTCGGGCTACTCCCCCTCTGACGGACTTTGGTTTTCAGAAGAATGCATTTTAAAATTGGAAGATGAATACCCCGAGCACAAAGAAACGCTTAATCGCTATCTTCAGGAAATAAACGTTTTCAGAAGCAAATCGCAATTGCTCAACTCCGAAATTACTGATGCACTCAATGCCTCAGGTGCCCATTGGGGCGGTGGTTGGGGCGGTCACTCTAACCCCGATTACGGAAGAATTGTAAATTTCGGCACTGAGCACCTCCGTTCAATTATTGCAGAAAATTACGATAAGCACCCGAGCGAAGCTTGGTTTTACCGCTCTTGCTCTTACACACTTGACGCCATAGATATTTTAGGTGAACGATACGGTGAAGAAGCTTTAAAAAGAGCCAAGGAATGCGAAAATTCTATTGACAGGGATTTTTATACTCGTATGGCAAAGGCATTCCGTACAGTGCCCCAAAAGCCTGCATACGACTTCACTTCAGCTATGTGCTCGTTTATGCTCATATTCGCCCTTGACGGCAGCGATTCACCCGGACGCTTTGACCAATATATGTACAAGGCTTACACTAAAACGGAAAACAAGGACGAGGCAACAGACCTTTTAAGCAGACTGTGGGACTATTTTTACGACCACCGTTCATGGAATCTTTGCATTTCGGGCAGTGATGAAAACTGGAACGACGAAAGCAATGAGCTTACATACGCTATTTTAGAAATGGTTAGAAAAAAAGGCTACAACACGCCTAACCTCACCTGCCGTGTTCACAAAAACACTCCCGACAAATTATGGAATGCTATTGCAGAGACACTTGGCACAGGAACAGGTCTGCCCGCTCTTTACAATGACGACGTGGTTTGTGCGGCACTCGAAAAAATAGGGATTCCGCCAGAGGACAGCCACGATTACTGTATGAACGGCTGCAATCAGATAGATATTCTCGGCAAAAGCCACATGGGCCTTGAGGATGGTGAGGTCATTTTCACAAAATGCCTTGAATTTGCTTTGCACAACGGTGTAGATGCTATGACGGGTGAAAAAATTTCTATTGAAACAGGCAACCCGCTTACCTTTACCACCTATGAGAGATTTGAAAAAGCGTTTATGGACCAGCTTGAATTTGTAACCTACAATTCCTGCAGCAGTGCTAACCGTTACCAACAAATGCGAGGACTCTTTCAGCCACACCCGCTTCGTTCCTGCCTTATAGAGGGATGTCTTGAAAATGGCAGAGATTACAGAAACGGAGGTCCGCTTTATAATCACGGGCAAATTTTAGCTGAGGGCATTGCAGATACCGGCGATAGCCTTTATGCAATAAAAAAGCTTATTTATGACGAAAAGAAATACAGAATGGAAGAGCTCTTAGATGCTTTAAACAAAAATTTTGAAGCTTATGAAAAGCTCCACCACGATTTTAAAAACTGCGAAAAATTCGGCAATGATATTGAAGAAGTCGACCAGATAACCGCACGTGCTTTAAACCGTTTCTTTACCATTCTTAAACGCAATAATACCTACAGAGGTGGTGTATTCACAGGCGGCTGCAGCACATTTAACCGTGCAGCAGGCTACGGAAGCAAAACCGCAGCATTACCCAACGGAAAGCTTAAGGGTGAGCCGCTTCTTGCTGACAGTATTGCTGCAACACCCGGGCGTGATACACACGGACCCACTGCACAAATTAAGTCCGTGCTTAAATTCAACCACCTTGATGCTTGTAGTGGATTTGTATTCCAGAACAAATTCGAGAAAAAGCTGTTCTGCAGTGAAAAGGGCAAGGCTTCGTTCATAGCACTTGCAAAAGCATATTTTAAAGGCGGAGGACAGCAATACACAATTACAGTTGTTTCCCCCGACGATTTGCTTGATGCAAAAATAAACCCTGAAAAACACCGCAACCTTATTGTCCGTGTAGGTGGCTACAGTGATTATTTTGTAAACCTTACAAACGAGCTTCAGAACAACGTAATTGAAAGAACGTTTACGAGCGTATAAGCCGCCCTTAAAAAAAGCAAATTTCAAAATTTCAAATCACACCTCAGTAACACTAACAAAAGAGGCAGCACGGTTTTCGTGCTACCTCTTTTTCTGTTGATAAAGAATTTAACCCCTTGCTTTTATCAGAGAATAATCTCCTTGCCTTGCTTTGCAGATTCGTATATTGCGCAGAGAATTTTTATCATATCCACACCCTGAGAAGGCTTGAAAACAGGCTCTGCTCCCTCGGTAATAACGTCAATAAAATTACGTATGTTTTTCTTATGTCCGTTTGTATCCAAGTTACCCGTAGGGGAAATATCGAGAAGCTGACCATCCTCCTCTGTGAAGAATTCCACTCCGTTATCCTGCCATTTAAGACCTGCTTTTGTGCCTCTGAGCTCAACAAAACGGTTTTCAGCTTTAATATTTGATGCCCAGCTGAATTCTATTTGAAGAACAGCGCCGTTATCAAAACGAATCATACCCATTGCAAGGTCCTCAACATCAAATGTACCTTCTGAATCTGCATCACCGAATTTTGAGTTTTCAGAATCGCTTGTGTCGTTATCGGCAAATTTTGTGTAAGTATTTGCGCTTACCGCAACTGGGGTAGGGTTACCCATAAGCCACACTGCAAGGTCTATCATATGAACACCAAGGTCAATAAGCGGACCGCCGCCGGACTGCTCCTTTGTTGTAAACCAACCGCCCTTTCCGGGTATGCCGCGACGTCTTTGCCAGCCACAGCGTCCGCAATATATTTCGCCCATTCTGCCTGCTTCTACAAACTTTTTTGCGTACTGCGAGGCTGTTACAAAGCGGTTGTTTCTTATAACCATAAGCATCTTACCTGCTTCATCAGCGGCATTTTTCATTTTAAGAACCTCTGTAACGTCAATAGCATCCGGCTTTTCGCACAAAACGTGCTTACCTGCCTTAAATGCATCAACCGCAATTATTGAGTGAAGATAGTTTGGTGTACAAATATCAACCGCATCAATGCTTTCATCCTTAAGCAGCTCTTTGTAGTCTGTATATACTGCAGCATTCGGGTAATATTCATCACGAAGCTCAATTGCTCTTTCTTCAATAATATCGCAAAAAGCTACTACCTCTACTCTGTCGTCCTCACAATAATTTTCAATGTGGCTTCCACGGCAGATACCGCCGTTACCAATAAGTGCAATTCTTAATTTTGACATATCCTTTTCCTCCTGTGGCAATAAAATCTATAATCACCTATATTCATTATATCAAAGAGAAAGAAAAAGTAAATAGACAACTTTTAATAAGTGATGTAACACCTTTACAGCACTTGCTTTTTAAACGTTTTTCAAAGTTTTTCTTATTTCTTTATAATAATATTGAAACGCTTTTACCCAAATGGTATAATGTAATAACGATTATAGTTAGTCGAAACAGTGTAAAAAACACTGTTTCGATACCAAATCATATATTTGGTATCGAATTTTCTTTGAAAATTCGACTATAATCCTTTCAATGACTGTAATGCAAAATTGTGTTTTTGAAAAACAATTTTGCTAAAAGCCGATAAAATCGGCTTTTACGAAACGCAACTGCGTTTCGACTAATTACAATCATTATAAAATATTATTTAGGTTGTGAAAATATGTCAACAAAGCTTTGGTATGATGAATTTATAAACGATTGGATGTGGGCTTTGCCTTTAGGCAACGGCAGAATTGGTGCAATGCATTACGGCAACCCGCATTGCGAGCAAATAGAAATAAACGAGGAATCCCTTTGGAGCGGCAGACAAATTCAGGAAAAATATCACGCTTCACCCGAGGCACTTGAAGAAATACGCTCACTTATAAGGGAAGAAAAGCTTAAAGAGGCTGCTCAGCTTGCCCGCGAGACCTTTTTATCGGACCCGCCCGTTGTACGCTCCTACGAAAGCTTTGGTGAGATTTTTATTGATTTTTTTGACAAATCACCTTACTCAAGCTACCGCAAGGAATTGGAGTTAAGTGAGGCTATTACACGAATTTTTTGGACAAAGAGCAAAATAAACTTTAAGAGCGAATGCTTTATAAGTGAAGATTTTGACGGCTTTGTTTATAAGGTAGAAAGCGACCAAAAGCCGTTCTCCTGTAACGTAAGCATTAAAAGAAAGCAGGATGCCTACAGCTCCTGCATAAATAACGATACTATTATTATGAACGGAAGAGTTACCTACAGCACTCACCACTACTACGGCGAGGGCGGCGAGGGTATGTCCTTTGGCGCAAGGCTTCGCGTTAAAACAGATGGTGAATTAACTACAGACCACAGCACAATAACCGTTACTGATGCAACCTACGTTTTAATTTATGCTGCCTTCGAAACAAACTACAACGCCGAAAAATTTGACGTTGACGAGACTATTGATTTTAAGCCTAAGCTTACCAAAACTATAGAAGCTCTTTCAAATGCAGATTACAAAAGTGTAAAAGCGGCTCATATTTCAGCACACCAAAAATGGTTTGGCAATTCTTCTCTCGAGTTAGAGGAAACCGAATTCAGCAAGCTTACTACTAACCAAAGACTTAAGGAACTGCACTGGGATGAATACGACCCGGATTTATTTGCCCTTTACTACAATTTTGGCAGATACCTTTTAATTGAAAGCTCAGGTAAAAACGCGCGCCTTCCCGCTAACCTTCAGGGCATTTGGTGTCACGACTTCAACCCACCGTGGGGCAGCGATTTCCACACCAATATAAATCTTCAAATGAACTACTGGCCAAGTGAAAGTGCAAACCTTTCCAAAACGGCTGCACCGTTTTTACATTTTATGAAAATGGTCAGCGCTTTCGGTGCTAAAACCGCCAAGGAGCTTTTCAATGCAAGAGGCTGGGTTATTAACCACACTACGGATGCCTTTGGAAGAACAGGTGTTCACGACAGCGTTGACTGCGGTTTTTTCCCTATGGCAGGTCCCTGGCTTTGCCTTAACCTTTGGGAGCATTATGAATACACAAACAGTTTAGAATATCTTAAGGAAATTTACCCGATTTTAAAAGGCTCCTGTGAATTTGTGCAGGACTATTTAACCGAGAACGAAAAGGGACAGCTTATCACCTCACCCTCTAACTCTCCCGAAAACGAGTTTTATTATATTGATGCTAACGGCAAAAAGCAGGAAAGTATGTTTACCGAGGGTGCAACAATAGATTTCCAAATTATTTACGCGCTCTTTACCCGCACAGCCCACGCCTGCGAGCAATTAAAGCTGGATGAAGCTTTTGCAAAAAGCCTTACCGAGACGCTAAAAAGGCTTCCGCCTATTGAAATAAGTGAACGCTACGGCACAATACGCGAATGGATTAAGGACTATGAGGAAACCGAGCCGGGTCACAGACACATCTCGCACCTTTTCGGACTTTTCCCGGGTGACCAAATAAACGAGAATGATGTTAAAATATACGAAGCGGCAAAAAGGACCATTGCACGCCGAATTGAGAACGGCGGCGGCTCAACGGGTTGGTCAAGAGCCTGGACAATTTGCTTCTACACCCGTCTTAAGGATGCCCAAAACGCCTACTCTCACCTTAAATATTTACTTAAAAAATGTACAGCAAACAACCTCTTTGACATTCACCCACCATTCCAAATAGACGGTAACTTTGGCGGTGTTGCTGCTATTACGGAAATGCTTGTTCAAAGCCACCTTGGCTCACCTGACAGCCGTATTACCGAGCTTTTACCTGCTTTACCCGACGAATGGCGCAAAGGAACTGTTAAAGGTGTAAGAGCAAGAGGCAATATTACTTTCAATATTTCTTGGGAAAATTCAGCTTTAAAGACTGCTACGGCTACCGCAGAAAACGACTGCACATTAAAAATCAAGCTTAATGCTAAAACGAAAAATCTTAAGGCAAGCAAGTCCTACACTATTGAGGATGGCATACTTAAAGCAGAGCTTTCCGCAGGAGAAATAATAGAGCTTACTAACTGAATTTTCTCTTGTAATCAGCTTACAATTTTAAAAATCAAAAAATGCAAGTGGCTCTCACACAATGGACAACAGCCGGATTCTATGTTAGAATAGAGCTAAAAAGAGAGTTAGAGCGAAAGGATTTGTTATGAAGGATAAAGCATCTTTAGTTTTTACCGGTGACGTAGGCTTTGACAGATATATGTTTGGAAAGTGGGATGACCCTGAGTTATTATCTTCAGAAATTCTTGAGTTTTTGCACAGTGCGGACCACGTTATTACAAACGTAGAGGGACCTATTGCCGAGGTAGAGCAAAACACCACAAAGGATGGCGTACAGCAGCTGCTTCACACAATTGACCCTGCTGCCATTAAGGTTTTAAGAAATATGAAGGCAGATATATGGAATATTTGCAACAATCATATTATGGATGCAAAGGAATACGGCATTAAACGGACTCTGGAGCTTGCAAAGCAGGAAAATGCACAAACTATTGGTGCGGGCATGAATATAGAGGAAGCTAAAAAAGCGGTTATTTTGGACGAGGCAGGCGGAATTGGTATGTTTGGTGTAGGCTACCAGCGTGCTTGCAGAAAGGCAGACGAAACCACCCCCGGTTGTTATTCCTGGAGTGATTTAGATGCTATTCAAAAATCTATTGACGAGATAAAATCAAAATGCCGTTGGTGTATAGTTGTGGCACATGCGGGTGAAGAGTTTACTCCGCTGCCCTCTCCTTACACAAGAGAGCGCTACCACAAATTTTTAGAAATGGGTGCCGACGTTGTTGTGGCACACCACCCTCACGTGCCTATGAATTACGAAACCGTTGGTGATAAGCTCATATTCTATTCACTTGGCAATTTTATTTTTGACACCGACTACCAGCGCTCACAATTCAACACGGAAAAAGGGCTTTTAATAAAACTGAATTTTACAAAGGACAGCTTCACCTTTGAGCCTATGGGCTTAAAAATACTTCGTGGTGAAGAGCACGTTGTAAAAGCCGAGCTTCCTAAAATTTTTGTAGACGTGCAAGAGGAAGAGTATAATTTATTAGCACCACTTTCCGCTAAAATGCTCGTTTCTGCAACAAAAAGGCAAATGACCTATTTAAATCCGCAAAGGTTTAAAAATGCTACCGAGGAAGAATGGCAGGAGCATTTTAAGGAGCCGTTAAGAACAGGCAGAGTTCCCGGTGAAACGTTGGACTTTTATATAATTTGCCCGCTTGCACAAAAGGCAGAAAACGGTGAGTGGAAAAAAAGCAAATTAGAAGACGTAAAGCAATATATTTTAGAGCAAATATAAAAGCTGTAAAAAAGCAAGGACGTTAGCAAAAAGCTAACGTCCTTGTGTTATTTAAAACTAAGCTTTATTACTGTTCTGCAAGGCTTTTGCAGCGTTCAACCAGGTCCTCGTAGTGTGTGTAGTTTTCCGCTTGCTTTATTAAGCTCTCGGCTTCTCTGAAGGGCTTAGTTGCTCTTAAGTAAATCGACTCGTTCTTCAGGTATTTTCTTAATGCCTTTCTTTGCCCCATACTCTCTGCAAAGCTCTCTGTTTTTCTGCTTAAAATTGCCTCTTTCTCCTGAACGTTTGGCACAGCTATATTTTCCATACCATATTTTCGCACAAGCGAAAAAGCAACCTTTTTAGTTCTTGCATTTTTTATAGCAGCTTCGCGGATTTCTTTTTCTGCAGCAGTTTCCCTTGGTAGTTTTTTTGCTATTTTCAACAGATTTTTAGCATCACCATAAACGAACGCACTTCCCTTCATTACGTCCTCTTTGGCTTGTTCTAACGCTTTAACTCCTGCCTCTGTAGCGAACTTTTCTAAATCCTGCATTATTATAGCTGCCCTTTCAATTGCAAGATTTGTTTCCTTAGCTTCTGCAAGCGCCATTTTAGCTTTTTTAATTGCCTGCTTTCTTAACGCCTTTTCTTCCTTGGTTTTTTTACTCATTTTCTTTGCCTGCTTTAAACCGGACTTATCCTTTGAGAGAGGAGCTTTCCCGTAAAGCTCTTTTGCTTGTGAAATTATTTTCATTACGTCCTTCAACTCGTCATCCTCTAAAACACCTAAGGAATAATTTTCAAACATAGCACGAATTTTAAGCACGTCTACGTAGGCTCTGTGCTTATTCTCCGTAAGATTATAGAAAAAGAACGGTACAAGGTTCAAGAACGCGCCTAAGGCAGAAAAAACAATTAAAACCTCAAAAAGGCCATTTCTCATATTGTCGTCATAAAGCACGTTGTAGTCGTCTAAAAGGCCCATTCTTTGATATATTGCCGGGTAGAACATGCCGGTAAAAAAGCCTATAAAGGTACCAATTATACCAAGCGGTCCAAAAAGACCGTCTACCCTGACCCCCGTTTTCCACTGATGGTAGTCGCGCATATCTGCACTAATATTATGCTGAACAATATTCCAGAACGTATTAACGAAGTTGTTAATATACAACACAATACAAATTAAAATAAGATTATCATAAACAAAATAAAGCGAAAGTATAACGAATATGTTTATGGCATTTGCAGTAATTAACAAATTCCGTTTACCCATTTTTTTAATTACGAACGGAGCAGAAAGCATTGACCAAAGCGCCGCATTACCAATAATGGTGTTGGCTAAGCCTAAGCTTGCCTCATATTTTCCGCCAAATGCATAAACAAACGACCAGCCTAAAACTACGCCGTATCCGTTTTCTAAAAAGCCTACCCAGCCAGCCACCTGAATAATCCAATAATATTTGTTTTTTGCTACCTCTCTTATGGCATCAAGCATTCTTACAGGCTCAAGCCTTTTCTTGGGCAGTACAAGACGTTCCTTTACCTTAGAAAAGAAGATTATGCTTATTACCATTCCTATTATTGTAAAAACAGGGTAAATAATTCTGTAGGTCCATATATTATTAAGTCCCCACGTAAGCCCTGCAATTAACGGTACAAATAAATTTGTAATAGTCGGGGCAAGTGAATAAACAACCTGGGAGATGCTCATTACTGTTGTTCGTTCCTGAGCATTTGGGGTTACTATTTGCTGAAAATATGTATACCCCTCGTTATAAAAGCTCAAAAATATGCTTAACAGCAGGTACATAAATTCTACAACTACCGCCTTTGTAACGTAGCTGAAGTGCTCATACGGAAGCCACACAAAGATTGTAGAAATAAGCACCATTGGCACTACTGACAATTTTATAAACGGTAGAAATTTTCCGCCCTTTAAATTATGGTTATCATAATACCAGCTACGAAAAATACCTAACGGAATACCTATAAGGTTTGCTACAATAAGCATAACCTGTAAATCCATGGGCTTTAAGCCAATGCAAGCGCCCACAAGAAAGTTAGCCGCATTAAGACCTATTGCCGAAGGTAAGAGCGTTGCCCAGTAAACACCAAAGCCTGCCCCGCTTAACGAAGCGACCTCTTTATAAGACACGTAATTACCCTCAGGCGGCTCGTGCCAATATTTTTTTGCAAGTCCTATTGCCGATTTAGCTTTTTCTATTAATGCTGACATAAGCTCACCAACCTTTATTTAGGTAATGTATATTCTGTAATCACACTTTCCGGGAAATTTTCATCACAGTACTTCCGCATTTTTTCTACACCCTTTATATTATTACTGTGAATATTTATTTCCGGTACAAATACGTTATTTTCCTTCATCCATATAAGAATATCAAGTCCGGTTTTTCTATCCTTACCGAGGCTGTAATCTAAAGAAATATGCTCAAATTTCATTGCAGAAAGCATTAAAATGGCTGTGTTTGCATCTCTGCAGCACTGGTAGCCGTTTGGAAATTCTCTTGTATCATCAACAAATAATCTCATAAAAGCACCTCTTACAATTCATAACTTAATTTTAATATTTTTCACTTATAATGTCAACAAATATTGCTTTGAACAGAATTTAGTGATATATTTATAGTATAAAAAACTATTTGGAGAAAGAAAATGGCTGAAACAATTTACAAGGAATTACGTAAAAAGCAAGGTCTTACCCGTGAAGAGGTCTGTAACGAGGCCGCTGCCCGAAACCAGGTTTTAACCTATGAAAGGCTTGAACGAATTGAAAACGGTAAATTTAATATTCACCCCGAAGAGGTAATTTTACTTTCCGAAATTTACAAGGAACCCACGCTTTGTAACCACTATTGCTCAAGGGTATGTGAAATCGGAGAAAAATACGTTCCGGAAATTAAAACAAAGGATTTAGCGCAAATTGTTTTAGAAATGCTTTCCTCGTTAAACTCTATGAAAAAGAATCAGGAAAGACTTATTGAAATTACGGCTGACGGAAACATTGATGATGACGAAATAAAAGATTTTGTTTTTATTCAGGAGGAGCTCGAGCGTATTTCTATAACTGTTGAAACCCTGCAGCTCTGGGTTGAAAGAATGTTAGCAGACGGAAAAATAAATTTAGAAAAATATAAACAAATCAAAGAAAAGGCTGAATAATTCAGCCTTTTCTTTTTTGTTTTGCACTTTTTGTAATATTATGGTACTCGTTTTTGCAGTTATTGTAATTCACTTTATTTTGAAAATATTATATTATAAAAATGCAACAAGGGGGTTGCAGCAAACAAAAAATTTCTTATCTATAAAGGAGTGAAGAAAATGTTAGAAATTTTAATCAGCATAGCAACTTTTGTGCTTTTCTTTTACGCTATTAAATTAGCATTCAAATTCACCTGGGGTGTTGCAAAAATAATTGCAGTGATTCTGTTCACAATTGCATTACCGCTTTTAGTTGTTCTTCTCTTTGTTGCAGGCGGTGCAATACTCCTTTTACCATTAGGTCTTGTTGTGGCGTCAATTGTACTCTTAGTCAAATGCGCTGCATAAGATAGGGGCGAAAACCCCAAGGGAGAATTAAAAAGGCAAGGTCGGGGGAGTTTACCTTCCCCGGCCTTGTCGATTTTTAATTTAAAAATAAATTTTTTGTTTCCTCGAAATAATCTGTAACAGGCTCCTTTGAAAGTTCCATTTTCAAAACACCGCCTGACGTTATTTCAAAATACGATAAATACGGTCTTTTTATCAATTTTCCGTTAAACTCTATTTTGCTTATGTATGGATATTCAAGCGGGTCCTTGTCGCACTCAACTGTAAAGGTTTCGCCATTTACACAAGAATGGTATTCTTTATTTAACTTGAGAGTAGCCTTTTTAAACAAAGGTGTATTAATAAAATAATCCTGGTGTCCGGGACAAACCTGAGCAAAGCCCAAAGCAGAAAGCACGTACCATGCAGAAAGCTGACCTACGTCTTCGTTACCGCAAAAGCCGTAAGCACCCGTTCTGTAAGCCTCCTTCTGAACTCTTCTCGTCCAGTATTGTGTACGGTGCGGAAGCCCTAAAACGTTGAAATAATGTGTAATATTATGACACGGCTCGTTTGAATGGTTATAATCGTCATTCCACAGTCTGCTGAATTCCGCCTTTTCAAAAAAGCGCTCTAAAAGCTCAAGTGTTCTTTCTTCACCAAATAACTTGCTTAAGCCTATTACGTCATACGGAACAAACCACGTCTGCTGAAAAATATTACTCTCAACACAGCCATCGTCATCATACTCGTTTTCCTCAAATACAAATTCTCCGTCTGCCTTTCTTGGTGCTAAAAAGCCGAGAGCTTCATTGAAATTATCCTTATAGCTTTTTATGCGTTTTAAAAAGAATTCCTCGTTCTCTTTGTCGCCCTTTTCTTTACTGAAAAGGTACATAGTATAATCAGCAAGCAAATACTCTAAGGTATCGCTTAATTTTTCAGGAACAAATACGTCATTTAAATATTGCTCACAGTCAGGTCTTATAGAACAAAATTGCTTACCGAACAATTCCTTTGCACATTTAGTTGAAGCAACACCTATTTTATAAGCCTTTTCTGTGTCGTATTTTCTTATGTTTTTAAGATATGCATCTGCAACAACAATTAAACCCGGGTCTCCTACCATACAGCCTGCATTTATGCCTAAAAGCTCCCATCTCGGAAAAGATGAGTTATTTGTTTCTGCAATTTTTAAAAGTGAATTCACTTCATCATTAACAATATCAGGTCTGATTATTGAAAGCAGCGGAAACTCGCTTCTGTAAACGTCCCAACCGCTAAAAACAGTGCGGTGAACGTAGTTGTCGTCTTTCATTGCCTTACCGTTCAAGGTAAAGCTACCGTCTATATCTGCAGAAACTCGCGGGTCTAAAAGCACGTGATAAAGGCAGGTGTAAAAGAGCTTTAAATCAACCTCGTTGCTACCCTCTACGTCTAAAATACCGAACACGTTTTCCCATGAGGCTAAGGCGTGCTTTCTTTGAGCATCAAAATCAAAGTCGGCTATTTCCGCCTTTAAATTTTTTCTTGCACCCTCAAGGCTTGTGTAAGAAATGCCGCACCTTAAAACAATTGGTGCTTTAGTACACTCACCAAAATCCAAAATAAGACCAACGTCCTCGTGCTTAAATTCCTTCAAGCCCTCTTCCTGTAATTCTTCATTTGAAAAGAATTGTGTTTTTAAAGGCTTTTCTGATAACTCGCAGGTAAAATAAAAATCATAAGAAATTTTACCGTGACCGTGGCCGAAGCCGCCACCCTTTGGTGTGCATATTATTTTGCCCTCAATGGTATTTTCGTTAACTATTTTTATTTCCTCAAAATCTGCCTTGCCACCGATTCTGCGAGAAAAATTCATTATTATTTTTGCATTTTCATTTTCAGGATATGTAAACCTTAGCATACCCGCGTGTACACTTGCTGTTACCTCTGCCAAAATATTGTAACGCGCTAACTCCACCGCATAGTAGCCTGCCTCTGTTTTTTCACTCTCGTGAGAAAATTCTGATTTCCAGCCTACTGTGCCTTTTTTAAATTCTACGTGTTCATTGCTGCCGCTTCTTAAATCGGTTTCACCTGTAACGGGCATAACCTGAAGATTGCCTAAGTCACCGTACCAGCCAATACCGCTCATATGGTTAAAGCTAAAGCCCTCTATTGTGTTATGAGAATAGTTATAGCCGTTTCCGTTATCGCCACCTGTTACTGTATCGGGTGAAAGCTGGACCATACCCCCGGGAACAGAAGCACCGGGATAGGTTTTACCGCCGCCGTGACAGTCTATGCTATCTTCTTCAGCAACAGTACCTATAGAAGTATCAACGTATTTTGCTTTGCTCATAAAATCACCTTTTAAACCTAATAGTCTAAAAATCAAAACACTTATTTTTTAGAACTGAATTTTTTTATAATGTTATTCGCCGTTTTATACATTGGTGTTTCCAACGTATTAGCTGCATTTTTTAATTCGTTTCTTATTTCAATAGCCTGCGGGCAATGGCTCTCACATTTACCGCAATTTATACAAGCAGAAGCAGGGGCATTACCGCCAAATGCAGTTGCTCTTAAATACTCCTTAAAGCCTAAGAATTTATTTCCCGTAAAGTGCGTGTTGTAGGCAGAGAAGGTGCCGCTTATATTTATGTTCTGCGGGCACGGCATACAGTAGCCACAGCCCGTGCAGCCAACCTTCATTTTGTGATTTATTGCTCTCACAACACCCTTAAGCATTGCTTCGTCTGCTTCAGTAATTTCCCCTATTTTTGTTGTAGATGCCGTATTTATGTTATCGGATACCATTTCCTCAGAGTTCATACCTGAAAGAACTGTTGTTACCTGCTCCTGACTGAAAAGCCACTTAAATGCCCATTGTGCAGGTGTGTACTGAACGGGGTGATTTTTAAATATTTCCTTTGCTTCATCCGGCAAATTGTTAACTAATTTCCCCCCGCGAAGCGGCTCCATAATCATAACCGGAATACCCTTGCTGTGGGCGTGCTCCAGCCCTCTTCTGCCTGCCTGCGAATGCTCATCAAGATAGTTGTATTGAATAAGCGTCATATCCCAAGGGTAAGCATCAATAATCTCACAGAATTTTTCTGTGCTTCCGTGAAATGAAAAGCCAATATTTCTTATTTCTCCGCTTGCCTTCTTATCAGCTATCCATTGTTCAATACCAATACCCTTAAGACGCTCCCAAACCTTGATATCACTCATCATATGGAATAAATAAAAGTCGATATAGCTCGACCTGAGTCGTTTTAACTGTTCTTTGAAAAGCTTTTCTAAAACGTCTGTATTAACCATTAATTGCGGCGGTAGCTTTGTTGCTATGTAAACCTTTTCACGGATGTTGTTTTTTTCAAAAACCTCACCAATTGCACTTTCGCTGCCCGGGTAAATAAATGCAGTATCAAAATAGTTTACGCCATTGTTATAAGCGTTCATAATCTGCTTTTCGCAAAGCTCCATATTTATTTTTCCCAGCTTTTTCTGAAAGCGCATACAGCCAAAGCCTAAAAGAGATAAATCGTTGCCATTTTTATCCTTACGGTAAATCATTTTTTTCAACTCCTATTAAAAATTCAAAACAGGCATTTTCCTCGTACCACAACGGAAAGTTAGTGCCCCACACATTATTGTAAAGCACGTAAGAAATACCGTCCTCCGTTTTTTCAAATTTGTTGTCAAATTCAAGTATTTTTCCTTTTCCTACGGAAACTAATGGTGTTGTTAAATTTGTTATTTTTATCGTATTATTGCAATTGCTTAAAATAACGTTTCTTACGGCATGAAGGTTTTTACTACCGCTTTCCACGACAGAATACGGGTTAACAAGCGTGCCTAATTTTTCTAAAGCAATTTCCCCCTCTACGGGGTAAAGCTTAAAGAAAATTGCCTCTGTTAATCTGTTAGCATCCTTATTAAACCACGAAGCTGTTATTTTAACATGCTCAGCTGTAAGGGTGTAAATAATTTGAAGCTCTCTCGGAGCACCTGCATTTTCACACAAGGTATTTTCGCATTTTAGCTCAACAAATATTTTTGCCTCGTTTTCGGTTTTACGGAAAAAGGCTTTTTCTTTTTTATAATAAAAGCTGCCTTTTTTGTACTTACTCTCCGCATATTTTAAAAGAGGTCTGCCAAAATCACCATACACCCATTCTGCGGTTTCTTTTAAATTGCGTGAATAGTGCTCGTGCCAGTAGTCGTAGTTTTCCTTTGAGTATGCTCTGTACTCAACAACGGGCTCCTCGTTTTCTCTTATTACCAACAAGTCACCCTTCTTTAAAAAGCCAATACCGCCAAACTCATTTATTTTTATTTGCCAACCAAAGGCGTTAAGCTCATCACATTTAAAAAGCTCGGTCGGAGCTGCTTCCTTTTTACTCGGTCTCAATTTTAAAAGCTCTGCCTCTGCCTCTGTCTTATGTGCCGCACCAAGAGAATTTAACGCATCTGTTATATATTCCCTTTGCTCTGCCCAGCTTTTTTCAATAGTACGGTAGGAGCCCTCAAAATACGTGCCGCTTCGTCTTTCCTTGATGGTATTTAAATTTATGGGATACCCGCGAAGAGGGTGTTTTATTTTAACCTTATCTCGTTTCCTTGCCTTTACAAAATCCTTTTTTAAATAATTTTCGTAATCGGACAAATACATTTTACTGTCCATTCCGCAGGTATGCTCAGAAAGACACAAAATGCTCTCACAAAGCCCATTATATTCACTTGAGCCTTTATTTAAGCTACCTTCAAAAAGCCATTTTTCTTTTAAATTTATAAGCGTTCTTAAAGCACCTGCCTTGTATGGGTCAGTGGTGCTGCCGTGAATCCACGTGTCACCAACTTCATTCTCTATTACGGGTAATTTCTTACGTTGCTCCCAAAGCAGCGCAGCAAAATCATCCATTGTTCCGGCAACAACCTCGTAGCCGGGATACTCCTTTTCTATTTCTTTAATACGTGCTAAAACCTTTTCGGGAGAAGGTGCCCCGCGATTATCCAAGGTGTGGTCAAAATACAGAATTTCATCTAAAAATTCGTTTTTGTATGCACCGCCGTAGGCGCCCGAATAAATTACCACAACCTCACTCTCACCGTTTTTCCACAAAAAGCACTCCGGCACCTGCGGTAATGCAGAGGCTCCGTTTACACCAATATGTAAAAGCTTAATACCCTTTTTATGAAGAAACGTAACAAGTCCCTTTGTGTGACCCGGCACGTCAGTCATTTTTGCACTTATAGTCTTTTTGCCGCTGATATTATCAAGTAAATCTACAATAGAAAGCCCGTATTCCAAGGTATCAGTATCTAAAAGCTCCGTGTGAAGAGTAAAAGGCAAAGCATGAGAAGCAATATTGCCGTTTTTTAAGGCATCTAAAAGCTTTTGTTTATCACCTTCACTTGAATTCTCTAACGCCTCTTTTAAAATCCAGGAGCCTGTAGTCCACACAAAATTCTTGTTTTTCCCACTATTCACCTTATTAGCAAGGTCAATAGCTGATGGTATAAATTCGTTTATATATTTATCTTTAATATTTTTTGCAAAATCGGTAAACCCAAGGTCTAAATGAGTTTTTGAAACAACAATAACTTTTTTCATTGCTTTACCCCTTGTACTTAATAAAAAAAGCATACCATTTTTACATTTTTATGTCAATCAAAATAGCGTTGATTTACTCCCGCTTTTTTGCTATAATACAAAAAGAATTGAATGGGGTGTTTTTATGAAACAAAATCATAATTTTTTTAACGTTTCGCTTGAAAAAAAAGAAGACTCGCAGGTGCTTTGCTACAGAAGCGGTACGCTGGTTTACGAGGAAAGCTTTTTTGGCGGTGCTTTGTTATCCTCCGGCTACAACAGCGCAGGCTACCCGTTAAACGTTTTAATGAGCTTCCCTACAAGGCTTAATAAAAATCATTTTAGCGAGCCGTTTGCTTTTAATATTGAAATTGACGGTCAAGGTGTGGACTTTGACCTTGAGTTTGCGGGCTTTGAAACAATAAATAGCGAAAGCAGCGTAGAAGGAATTCTCCTTTTAAAAAGCAGAATTAAGCCTGTAAATATTAAAATACACACCATTTTAGACGGCACAAACGTATTCACAAGATATTTGGAAATTGAAAACCTCTCAGACGAAAGCCTTAGCTTAAGCCGCTTAAGCCTTATTGCCGGCGGAATTGAGGAGTTTGATAGAGACAAATGCTACTCCTCAGACGTTGCTACGGAGGATATTTATTCGGTAGGCTACTTTGACAGCGATAAATGGGGTGAGGAGGGCCTTTTCAACTGGCACAAATTAGGTGCCGTTTCCACATCAATTGATACACGCTTTAACCGTGACCGCTTCCGTCAGCCGATTGTATTTTTAAGAAACAACGTCACCGGCAAAATCTTTGTTGCGCAAATCGGCTTCAGCGGTGGCTGCCGCTTTACCTTTGATTTAGAAGGTCACGGCAACACGGATGCTCACCTCTCCTTCAAGGCAGAAATTACAGGTCACAAGCCGTTATACGTTATAGAGCCGCACGAGATTTTCAAGTCACCCGAGGTACACGTCGGCTTAGTGCAGGGCGACCTTGATTTATGCATAAATGAATTGCACGCGCATATTAGAAAATCTGTTTTAACCCTGAATGAGATAAACCCTGTAAACCTTTTAATTGGTTGCGGTATGGGTGCCGAGCACCTTGATATGGGTGTTGAAATTTGTAAGGACTACATCCGCCAATTTAAAGCAATGGGCGGCGAGATTTTCATTGTAGATGCAGGTTGGGTATGTCCAAAGGGTGAGCAGGTAGAATGGGGTAACTACAACGGACTTAACGTGCCCAACAAGGATTTATACCCCAACGGCATTACAGAAATTGCAGATTACTGCCACGAGCAAGGCTTAAAATTCGGTCTTTGGATGGACGTAGAATCCCTCGGTAAATTCTGCCCGCAATTTGAGAAAAATCCCGAATGGAGGGCAAAAAACGCTTTAGGAGAGCAAACAGACAAATTTATAGATTTTACTAACGAGGAGGCCGCAGCATGGTGCGAAGCCGAATTAGAGAGAGTTATAACCGAATACAAATTAGACTTACTCAGGGTTGACTACAACACCTCTTACCGTGACTACTTTAACGTGCGTGACACCGGCACCGGAAAAAAGGAATGCCTTACACTAAAGCATTTTTACAGAGTTTACAAAATGTATGAGAATTTGAAAAAGAAATTCCCTAAGGTTATTTTTGAAAACTGTGCAGGCGGCGGTGGCAGATGCGACTTAGGTCAAATGAAGAATTTTAACCACACCTGGGTTTCAGACTGTCAACGCGCACCAAGGTCAATTTATATTACAAACGGAATGACTATGTGCTTACCACCCGAAAGAGTTGACAGACTCTTTGCGGGAATGGGCTGCCACGAGCACGGCTCACTTGATTTACAGTTAAGAAACGTTATGCTCGGTCATATGTCGCTTAACGTAATTGTGCCAATGGAAAAAGAAATAAACGAAGAGCTTTTAGAGCTTGTAAAGCACAGCACCGACGTTTACAAGGAATTCATAAGACCAATACTTCCGACTTGCTTAATTTACCACCATACCCCTGAAACAAAAGTGGCTTACAAAAACGGTTTTTCCGTTTTAGAAATTGCTACCCCTGAAAAAACAAAGGGTGCAATTACCGTATTTTCAACTGAGAAAAATAACGGCAATTCTATAGTGGTAAAGCCTAAGGGTGTAAGCGTTTCAAAAAATTACAAAATCACCTTAGATAACGACAGAGCCACACTCAATATTTCGGGCTTTGCACTTGCAAGCAACGGTATTTTAGTAAACTTAAATTCTCCAATGATTTCCGAATTGATTTTATTTGAAGAAATATAATATAAAAGAGTCGTAAAAGCTTATTCGCTTTTACGGCTTTTTTGCATATATCGGCACCTTTTGCAAATGCTAAAAAAAATGAAATAAGGTGATTTAATTGAGTAATCGTTTACAGCATGAAACAAGCCCGTATCTACTTCAGCACAAAGAAAATCCGGTTGACTGGTACACCTGGAGCGAAGAAGCATTTGCTCGTGCAAAGGAAGAAAATAAGCCTGTATTTTTAAGCATTGGCTACAGTTCCTGCCATTGGTGCCACGTAATAGCCCACGAAAGCTTTGAGGACAACGAAATTGCAGCTATTCTTAATAGTAATTTTATTTCTGTTAAAGTAGATAAGGAAGAGCGTCCGGACGTTGACAGCGTTTATATGTCTGTTTGTCAGGCATTTACAGGCAGTGGCGGTTGGCCTATGAGCATTTTTATGGATTCAGACGGGAAACCGTTTTTTGCCGGGACATATTTTCCTAAAACCACTTTAAAAACTCTACTTGTTGCAATACACGAGGAATGGACGAATAATAAAAATGAATTATTAAAGCAGGCAGATAAAATTATTGAGCACTTAAAGCAACAAAACAACTCAGCAAGAAATGCCGATATTCAATTAGCACATACAGCGGTAGCTCTTTTTAAGCGTAGCTACGACAGAATTTTTGGCGGATTTGGCAGTGCTCCGAAATTTCCTACGCCACACAACATTATATTTTTGCTTTCATACCACGAAAAATTCAATTCACCCGAGTGCCTTGATATGGCAGAGCGTACTTTAATTCAAATGTACTCTGGCGGTCTTTTCGACCATATTGGTTTTGGATTTTCAAGGTATTCTACCGACAAACGTTTTCTTGTACCGCATTTTGAAAAAATGCTTTATGACAATGCGTTGCTAATACTTGCCTACTGCAAGGCATTCTCCGTAACTGAAAACAAATTATATTTGGATGTTGCCGAGAAAACCGCTTTGTATATTTTGCGTGAAATGACAAGTAATGACGGTGGTTTTTTCAGTTCGCAGGATGCCGACAGTGACGGTGAAGAGGGTAAGTTTTATCTTTTTTCCTCTGACGAAATTCTCTCGTTACTCGGTAAAGAGAACGGAGAAAAATTCAACAAGCATTTTGACGTTACCGAAAAAGGTAATTTTGAAGGAAAAAGCATACCTAATCTTTTACAAAGTGACCCTAACGACAAAAGCTTTGAGGATTATTTAAAAATCGTTTACGAGTACCGTAAAAAGCGCTTTTCACTTCACCTTGACGACAAAATTTTAACCTTTTGGAATTCCTTGATGATATCTGCAATGTGTGAGCTTTACCTTTTAACCAAAAGCAGCATTTACATTGAAGCTGCAAAAAATGCCGAGCGCTTTATTCAAAGCAAGCTTTGTGAAGGCAACGAGCTGTTTGTAAGCTACAGAGAAAACAAGCGCGGTGTTAAAGGATTTCTTGATGATTATGCAGGCTATATTTTCGCCCTCTTAGAATTATACAAGGCAACAAAAGAGGACGAATTCTTAAACAGAGCAGAAGAATTTTGCGAAAAGGTGATTACAGAATTTAAAGACACCTCGCAAGGCTTCAATTTTTACGGTAAGGAAAGCGAACAGCTTATTTTAAACCCAAAAGAAACCTATGATGGTGCAATACCAAGCGGCAACTCACTAATGGCTTATAACCTTGTTGAGTTATATAAATTTACACAGAATAAAAAATATAAAGCGGAAGCAAAATCGCAATTAAATTTCATTTCAGCAGATGCTATGCACCACCCAACCGGCTATGGAATGTTCTTAACTGCGCTTTTAGAATACACTGAATAAAAATAAAAAGGTCTTGAAGCTCAAGACCTTTTTATTTTAAATTTCGAATGTATATTTTCCTCCGCCTACGCAAGTGTTAACCTTTTCACTTAAAATAATATTTGCTGTTGATTTTTCGGGCACTGTAATGCTTACACTATAAGATGCATCTTTTTCTTTTTGCCACTCCACCCTTAAGGCTCCCTGCGGAGTTTTAATTTTGCAGCTCACAAAATCTAAGCCGCAGTCTAAAACGGGTTTTACCGTAAATGTTAAAAATCCGTTTTCTACATCACAAACACCTGCAAAGTGAGAGAACAAAATCTCATCATAGGTAGCAAGAAAATAGTGGTTTTTTGAGCGTGTTGTAGTTTCCCAGCTTTCCCATGCTGAGTCATCACCATTCGCAAGCCAATACCCCCAGCTTGGGTACGTTGTGGCGGTTAAAACCTTGTAGGCTGTGGCTTTAGCGTTATTATCAAGTAAAACGGGCAAAATTAATTTTGTTCCTATGCACCCCGTGTCAAGGTGATAACCTTTACATATTATATCGTCTTCAAGATTACTGAAAACTGCTTTTTTATACTCATTCGGAACCAGACCGAAGGCTAAAGGAATTAAGTTAGAGGTTTGTCTGTACTTTCCCCTTTTTCCTCTTTGCTCCCAAAAAAGAGTTTCGTAAATATTCTTTTCTTTATTAAAGAATTTTATGTTAAATGCCTCAAAAATTTTTTCTCTTGCAGCTTTAAATTCTTCAATATTTTTAGTTTTTTCAGCCTCGTCTATTTCTATTTTTTGAGTAATATAAATCATACTCTCGAGCATTTTATAAACAAAGCCTGTTCCGCAGATTTCTGCCCCCTCTGAGGTATTGGGGTCAACCTCTTCATTCTCGCTATTTACGGGTGCTACCCAATCCGCAAGACCTTTTACGCCCCATACCCAGTCATTCTTCTTAAGCGCTTCAATCTGTTTTTTACTAAAATCAACGAGATTTTGATATATACTTTCAACAAATTCTTTGTGGTCACAAAAGCGTAAAAGTGCTTCTGCCGTAAAAACAAAGGCTGTGTTCCACACGGGGGAATTCTGCCAGCCCCAGTTTGCGCTCGGCACCATTACCGGAACGGAATTAAACTCGTTAAAGCAGTCATTCATTGTGGTAGTAAAGCTTTCTAAAAAGAGCTTCAGGTCAAAATTATACATCATAGACGTAAGACCGCAGTTAAGGTCGCCAAGCCAACCATTTTTCTCCCAAACGGGCGTGTCGGTCGGTTTGCCCTGAAGGTTGTTTAAAATCGTTCTGTGCATTAGTGCATGCATGTCGTTAATAAGCTCGTTTGAGCAATTAAATTCACTTATATGCTCAACGTCATTTGCAATTTTATAAAGCACAATGTCTTCACTTGTAATTTCTGTAGGACAGCCTGCAATCTCTATATACTTAAAGCCCTTGTAGCTGAATTTCGGCTCGAAAAAGCATTCCTCACCATTACTTATAAACGTGTCGTGCTGTATGTAATTTTGGGGCCACCAGTTGCCGTCGTGACCTTCACCCTTGCCGATTTTCTGAAAGCTACCGTCCTTTTTAAGCTGTTCCATATAGGTAACTGTAATTACCGTATTTTTTGGAGCATTAAATTTAATTTTTGCCCAGCCGGTAATCATCTCGGGGGCGGTTAACACGTAAGAGCCATCCTTTTGCTTTTTAATTTCTTTTACTTGGTACTCTTTGATTCTTCTTATAGGCTCACTGCTTTGCAAGGTAAGCCTTCCCGTAGGCGGAGCTGCTAAAATCACGTCCTTAAACTCCAAAGCTTTATTTCGCATATCGTGAGTTTCACCGCAATAAATACTGTTTTCGGTAATTATTCCGTTTGTTGCTGCCTTAAAGCTCTCGTCACTCTTGATTACTTCAGCAGTACCGTCTGAGTATTCAATTACTAAATCGAGAATCAACCTTGGGGTATTTCTCCAGGCTGCCGTATGCCAATTCCACACAGTGGTAAACTCATTATAAAAGCTATTGCCTAATTCAACGGTTATTTCGTTTTCACCCTTTTGCAGCAAAGATGCTACCTCAAAGCAACGGTAATAAATAGTGCTGCTGTACTGTGAATGTGTAGGGTTTAAAACGCTGTCATCCGGCAGAGCTCCGTTAATTTTAGCCTCAAAAAAGCCTAAGCCACAAACGTAAAGTGCGGCTTTTTTTATTTGTTTTTCAATTTTAAAGCTTCTTTTAAAAACAGGTGCAAATCTGTCGTTTACATCTGTTGTAGCACAAATCCATTTACCGATAAATTTATAATCTGCCATTTTTACCACCTATTAAAAAGGTGATAGTATTTTGTACTATCACCCAAAATGTAATGCTTATTTTACGCCGCCGTAGATATCACTTTCAATATAATCTACGTTCAACATTCTGCAGAAGTTGAGTGAGAAAAGGTCGTTTGCCGTCCAAAGACCAACCTTTAAGCCTTTTTTGTGGAATTCCTCAACCATTTCCTTTGTTGCCACCTTGTAATCTGCATCTATGTCAAAGCCGTAGTCAAAGCAGCGTCTGTAATCACCGCAGCCCTTACCGTAGGTAAGCATAATGTTAAGCTCGGGGAATGCCTCGTGAGCCTTTATGAGATTTTCAAATTCAAAGGATTGAAGAGAGCATTTTGATAAATCGTACTTTTCCTTTGCCATATTGAAAAGGTCGCTAATTTGCTCGTCTGTCCACTCACCCTTTAATTCTATAAAGCAAATCATATTACCCTGCTTACAAATATCTAAATATCTTTCAAAGGTGCAAAGGTAGCAAACCTCTTTAGATTTGTCGTTTAAAATAGGCTTTTGTGTAAGCTCAACGTAGGTTGATTCTGCAACGAGCAGCTCTGTGCCGTCACTAAACTTAACCTCGTCATTGTGGTTAACTACAAATACGCCGTCCTTTGTAATTCTTACGTCTGTTTCAATACCGCCTGAGCCGTTTTCAACAGCGCTGAGAAAGGCTGCCTCTGTATTACCGGGATGCTTTGAACTGTGACCGCGGTGTGCTATCATACAAATATCCTTATGCTTTTGTTCGTTTACCTTGTGAATGCCGAATAATGCTGCTGCGCCCGCAGTTGCAGCTAAAATTAATGATTTTGCTTTCATTTTTTAATCTCCTTTTCTACTGAATACAAATAAATAATAACACTCTTAAATTCTATTGTCAACAACGTCGTTTTGTGATAAAATGAAAAAAACTTTAAAAAGGTGATTTTATGAAAATTCTTATTGCTTCAGATATTCACGGCTCGCTGAAATACTGCAATAAATTGGTTGAGCAATATAAAAAAGAAAACTGCGAAAAGCTTATTCTTTTAGGTGATATACTTTACCACGGACCAAGGAATGATTTACCCGAGGAATACAATCCAAAAGGTGTTATTGCCCTGCTGAATGGCATAAGTGACGAAATTTTAACGGTTCGCGGCAACTGCGAGGCAGAGGTAGACGATATGGTTTTAGATTTTAACGTGCTTGCAGAATATGCTTTGCTATACGTTAAAAGCCGTCTTGTATTCCTTACACACGGGCACAAGTTTAACCCGCAGAATATGCCGAAGCTGAAAAAGGGTGATATTCTTTTTAACGGGCACACCCACGTAAGTAAAATTGAAGAAATCAATGATATTTTATACGTTAACCCCGGCTCGGTTTCTATTCCGAAAGAAAACACCAAACGAGGCTACGTAATTTTAACTGATGAAAAAATTGTCCACAAAAGCCTGGACGGTGAAATTCTGGAAGAATATATATTATAAATGTATTATAAATAGTATTGCAATCCGCTGTCACATACAGCGGATTGTTTTTCTTTATTAAAATTTTGTATGAGAATATTAAAAAGATATACAACACGGTGTATAATATATTACACATTTAAAATATATTGGTTAATGTTGTACAATTTTTAGGTCGCGTTGTAGAAAATCACTAAAAACCATTGACTATATTGCATTTTTATGTTTAAATTATATCCGTGTGGGAGTATATACATTGTTATAATTTAAAGGGTACGTAACAATGATACCACATTTTTCAGGAGGGTTATATGAAGAGAAAAAAACAAGAAAAGCAAAGAAGTATTGGCTATATTATGGCCCGTATGTCTTTCATCATGGTTATGGTTGGCATGTTCTTAATTGGCATGGTTTCCATTTGTTCAAGCTTTGTTTCATCTAAAAAAATTGTTCAGGGTGATATGCTTGAGGTTGCAGGAATTGCAGCTGACAGAGTTAAATGGGAATTACAGTCCTACGTTAATTTAGCAGAATCAATAGGTACAGACTCCTACCTTTTAGACGAGGATGTTACTGCTGCAGAAAAACAAAAGTATATTGCAAGCAAGGCTACCTCACACGGTCTTATCGGCGGTGATATGCTTGACACAAGCGGTATTGGTTTAGACGGCACAAATTACAGCTCATCTGAATCATTTAAGCAAGCTTTAAAAGGTGAAACCTACATATCTGTTCCTACCTCTACCGGCTCAGGCTCAAAAATGATGTTCATTGCAACGCCTGTTTGGCAAAATGGTATTGAGGGCTCAAAGGTAGTTGGTGTTATTTACCTTATTCCTTCTCCTACAGTTTTAACAGACATTGCTACGTCAATTCAATTCAGCGAAAATGCAGCTTGCAATATTGTTGATGGTGACGGAAACATTATTGCTTCAAACAACACTGAATTAGAGGTAGTCGCAGGCGATGTTGATTCAACTGCAGGCGCTACAGGTGAAAGTGAAACTGCAACAGGCAATTCACCTTACGTTGTTCTTAATGAAAAAATGACTTCAGGTGAAACAGGCTTCCAGGCTTATACGCATAACGGTAATTCTTACTATGCATCCTTTGCACCTGTTTCAGGCACTAACGGTTGGTCTCTTGCAATCATTTGCCCGCAAAGTGACTTTACCGGCGGTGCTATAACCTCATCTTTACTCGTTGGTGTATTTATTATTCTTGTTGGTCTTCTCGCACTCTACATTGCTAACAAGCTTGGCAAAAAGATTGGCGGACCTATGAGTATTTGTACAGCTATTATAAACGGCATTGGCTCCGGTGATTTTTCAAGAGAGGCGCCTATTGTTAAGAGAAAGGACGAAACAAGACTTCTTGCAGAGGCAACCGGCAAAGCGCTTCACGAATTAAGAGAAATTATTTATGACATTACACGTGTACTTGAAGCTGTTGCAAACGGTGACTTAACTGTTGACGTTGAAGAAAAGAAGGATATGTACGTTGGTGATTACCAAAGCATTTATGAATCACTTACAAGCATCAAGACAAGCCTTCAGGCTACAATGGAGCAAATTGACGTTGCTGCAGAGCAGGTTACCTCAGGCTCAGAGCAGGTTTCAATTGGTGCTTCTAACCTTTCAGAGGGCTCAACCGGCCAAGCTTCTTCAGTTGCACAATTAGCCTCTAACATTCGTACGATTGCAGATTTAATTAATGCTAATGCAGATGATGCTGCAAATGCTAACGACTTAACAAACAAAGCAGGCCAAGCAATGGGCGACGCTACCGTTTCTATGAACAGCCTTGTTGAAGCAATGAACGAAATTGCTGACCTTTCAGAGGAAATCAAAAAGATTACCAAGGCTATTGAGGACATTGCCTTCCAGACAAATATTCTTGCTCTTAACGCAGCTGTTGAGGCAGCAAGAGCAGGCGCGGCAGGTAAAGGCTTTGCCGTTGTTGCTGATGAGGTTAGAAATCTTGCAGGTAAATCATCTGAAGCTGCAAAGAACACAACTGTACTCATTGAAAATGCAGTTGTTGCAATTGAAAAGGGTACCGCTCTTGTAACAGACGTTGCTACTAAGATGAACGACGTCGCCGCTTCTGCAGGTGCTGTTGCTCAGATTAACGGCAAAATTTCTGCTGAAAGTAAAAACACAGCCCTTTCAATAAATGAAATTACAATTGGTATTGACCAGATTTCAAATATTGTTCAAACAAACTCTGCAACCTCACAGCAATCTGCAGCTGCTGCAGAAGAGCTTGCAGGACAGGCTAACACACTTAAGAATCTTATTGAAGCATTCAAGTATTAATAATATAAATGCAACCCCCTTGACGCTTAGTCAAGGGGGGTTCTTTATACCTCTGTTATACCACCAACAAGAATTCCTAAGTTATCGTTATAAATTTGCGGGAATTGTGAAAGCGGCAACGGGCTTATTCCTAAGCCTACCTCTATTGTATAGCCGGGTAAATTATAGCTTTCAATAAACCAATCCTTATACCCTGCAAAGCCGGAGGAATAAGGCGTTTCCTCCACACTGTAGCCGCTCACCCTGCCAAAATGCTCTGCTATTCTTCTTGAATTTTCCGGCTCGTAATCAAGATATTTCCAATAAATTATTTCGCCCTGACTGTGGTATGAAAGCGTAAGGCGGAAGCTGTGGCTTCTTGTAAACTGGTATACAGCTCTTGCCTCGGGCTCGGTTAAAGGCGCATTGCCTACAAAATCTCTTGGACCGGGCAGCGTAAAGCCCTGCGAATACTTAATTTCCTTTGCTCTTTCCCAATTTGCAGGATACTGTAAATTTAAATCCACACCGTTTACGTTTGCCTTCCAGCCATTTGGGTATGGTATATTAGGATAGTTTTCGCTAAGCCTTTTTACCCGTGCAGCTGTATTGGTATCACCAATAACACCGTTTACAACGTCCACCCCATCCGGATTTACCATAGGCACTAAAAACAGGCTTGCTTTTTCATAAAGAGCTCTTGCGCTGACGTTAAAAATGGTAGTACCGACTGCATAGCTTTCGGAATATTCTTCAAGAAATTTCAAAAGCACCGGCGTTGTAAGCCACTCGTTTGCATGGTGGGAGGCATTGTAAAACACCTCCGTTTGCCCTACACCTATTTTAATAAACGGTATGCTTTTACCCATTACGCTTTTACCTATTGAACCGCTGCCTAAAAACGGGTATCGTACCAAAAGACCCTCTATTACAAAGGTAAGTAATTGGTAAGAATACGGCACGTTAGTCGGTACAACCGAAAATCCGAGCGGCACCTTTACGTTTGCACCGATTCTTATATTTTCGGGATTTACCTCGGGATTAGCAATAAGAATAGCATTAAGATTTGTGTTGTACTGCTGCGAAAGCTTCCACAAGGTGTCTCCGCGCACCGTTTTGTGCACAATATACCCCTTTAAATAGGGCAATAACGCATTCCAGGTGCGTACCCCTACAATTCCATCCTGCTTTAAGCCGTTGGCTTGCTGAAAGCGTAAAACGGCGTTTTCGGTACGTCTGCCGAAAATACCGTCGGGCTCTTCATTTAAATACCCTGCCCTTTGTAGAGCAAGTTGCAATATGTAAACGTCCGTTCCTCTGCTGTCTATTTTTAAAAGTTTCATATTTGCACCCCCAAAATAAATTATATTATTTTAAAAAGTGAATATGATTTTAAAATAAAAAACCTACCATTTTACTGTAAGTGAAAATGGTAGGTTAATTTTTTAAAGGATGCCTGCTCTCAGCTCTTCGTTAGATTTAACGGAAAGATACTTAGGAGCAATATCAAATACTGTTTTACAGCCGCTTTCGCCTTCCTTGTTAAGACGGTATGCAGCCCTTACGTAAGCAACAATAACGCTTGAGGTAAATTCCGGATTTGAATCTAACTTAAGACTATACTCAATAACGTGATTATTCTCCTTGAGTTTACCTGTTTTACCCGTACGAATTACAAAGCCGCCGTGCGGAATACCGCTATGATTTTTTTGCAGCTCCTCCATAGAAATAAAATGAACGGTTGTGTCGTATTCATCAAAATAGTTTTTCATTGTAACTATTTCCTTCTCTATGCGAGCCTTGTCGGCACCGTCTTCTGCTACTACAAAGCACTCTCTTGTGTGCTTTTCACGTGTTGTAAGCTGAGGCTCGGAGCCGCTTCTTACAGCCGCAAGAGCGCCCTCTACGGGGATGGTGTATTGTCTTGCATCTAACACGCCCTCTATACGTCTTATGGCATCTGAATGCCCCTGGCTTACGCCCTTGCCCCAAAAGGTATAGTCTGCACCTTCAGGCAGAATAGCGCTGCCGTAAAGCCTTAAAAGCGAAAACATACCCGGGTCCCAGCCAACAGAAATAATTGCAACCTTATTGCCCTTTTTTGCTTTTTCATCTACGTTAGAAAAATGCTCGGGTATTCTTTTATGTGTGTCAAAGCTATCTACAACGTTAAAGTATTCCGCCATTTTCGGTGTTTGCTCGGGCAAATCTGTTGCGCTGCCGCCGCACATAACAAGAACGTCAATTTCATCCTTATGATTTAAAATATCATCTGTATGATAAACAGAAACACCCTCTGTCATAACCTTTACAGAAGCGGGGTCACGGCGGGTAAATACAGCGGTAAGGCACATATCCTCATTCTGCATTATTGCACACTCTACACCCTTTGCAATGTTGCCGTAGCCAAAAAGACCAACCTTTATCATTTTATCATCTCCAATTATTAAACAACAAAAGTATTTTAAAGCTAAAGCCGCTATTAGTCAAGCGTTTTATTTTATAAAACTTACTATTTCTTCAGTTGTTATTTTAATTTGCTCTTCTCTTGTTATTGTAGCAGGGCAGTCACCCTCCTGCTCACCATAGGCGCCAAAATAAGCGTGACACCCACCATCAATTACTACCTCTGTAAAATCCTTTGGTAAATTCGGCTTGTATTCAGAATACTTTTCCATATTAAGAACACCGTCGTTACTTCCGTAAACAGAAATAGCCTTTAGTTCTAAGGTGCTTATATCTGCCGTTGAGTATGCTGCTAAAAGAATTAAGCCCTCAAAATCACCGCTGTTTTCTGCAATAAAGCTTGCAGCCATTGAGCCGCCTAAGGAGTGGCCTGCCATATACCAGTTTTCAATTTGCGGAAATTTTTCACAAAGCCCCTCTGCAGCATCCATATCTAAAACCGCTAAATTCCCCGGCATTGTAACAAGCACACAAAGAATTCCGTTTTCTGCCAACGACTGCATTAACGGTGCGTACGCCTTTGATTCTACCTTACCACCGGGGTAAAAAATTATACCCGTTGTTGCATTTTGAGGCGAGAAAACAAAAACGCCGTTTTCCTCTGTTACGGTTACACTCGTTTTAGGTGTGGTAATTAAAGAAACCGCTACCTCGTCTGCACGGTAGTAATCGTTTAAGTAATAAACCGTACCGCCTGCTAACGCTAATATTAAAACAATTATTATTGCTGCTATTACTTTCTTTTTCATTAAAAAATACCACCGTTATACTTGTTCTGTGCTCTTATAATAGGTATAAAACCAATTACCATACCTACAATTAAAACAACCGTCGGTATAGCCGATTCTGTGAAAAATGCAATTATGCCCGAAGCTATTAAGGGCAAACTGAGAATAATTAAAGCTTTACCCATAGCTTTGCCATAGCCGACCTTATCAGTCACATTTTCCTGATGGTATGAGTGTATAAGCCCTATATTACCTTTGTAAATACTTACACCCAGTATGATAAACAAAGCTGATGTAATTAATAAGATTATAGAAAAGATTAGCATAATAAACCTCGCGTTTTGGTGATGCTTTAAACTTCACTTCGAAGTAACATCACTTGCCATCAGGCAAGCTTAGTTGTTGAAGCAGCACAACTGTCTCCACATGGCTCGTATACGGGAACATATCTACAGGCTGAATTTTTTTAACCTTATAGCCGTTTTTAGTAAGATAAAATAAATCACGCTGCTGTGTTTCGGGATTACAGCTTATATATACTATTTTTTCCGGAGACAATGCTAAAACTGACGACAGGAATTTTCTGTCGCTGCCTGCTCTTGGCGGGTCCATAAACACTACGTCTGCCTTTTCCTTGTGCTCCTTCATATTAAGCATAAACTCACCTGCATCTGCACAAATGAATTTTGCATTAGTAATATTATTAATTTTAGCGTTTATTTTTGCATCCCTTATTGCATCTGCGTTTACCTCACAGCCAATTACCTCTTTCGCGTTTTTTGAGGCAATAAGACCGATTGTACCAATGCCACAATATGCATCAATTATTTTTTCTGTGCCTGTAAGCTCTGCAAAATCTATTGCCTTGCCGTAAAGAATTTCTGTTTGCACAGGGTTAATCTGGTAAAATGATTTTGGTGAAATTCTGAAGCGGTTGCCACATAAAACGTCCTCTATGTAGCCGTTGCCGAAAAGCACCTCTTCCCTGTCACCTAAAATCATACTCGTGAATTTGTTATTGACGTTCTGCACTATTGTGGTAATTTCAGGGTGAAGCCTTAAAAGCTCCTTTACAAATGCATTTTTAGACGGAAAGTTAATAACTCCCGTAACTAAAACAACCATTATTTCGTTAGTCTTAAAGCCTCGTTTAACAAGCACGTGACGAAGAAAGCCCTTCATTGTTTTCTCATCAAAAACAGTCAGCTTAAAGCTTTTTATAAGCTTTCGTACAGTTACAATAATTTCATCTGCCTTTTTGTCCTCAATTAAACAGCTGTCTATTTTAACAATATTGTGGGTGCTTGACTGATACACACCCGAAATTATTTCACCGCCACGGGTGCGGCCGAATGCAGCCTGCACCTTGTTTCTGTAATGAAACGGTTGCTCCATACCAATTATTGGTGAAACCTTATGAAAGCTGCCTAAAAGCTTGTTTACCTTTGCTTGCTTAAACTTAAGCTGCTCCTCGTAGCTCAAATTCCAAAGCTGACACCCGCCGCATTTTTTAGAAACGGGGCATTTATTACTTTGTAGTGATTTTTTCACGATGGTTTTATTAACAGTAGCGTTTTTATTTTGTTGCTTGTTCATTTACTTTCTCTTTACCTTTATTTTCTGACTTTTCATTGTAAACTACATATTTACAATATAAAAATTCTGTTACCATATTAGTTGCCATAGTAACGGCTAAAATTATGTATTCTACAAAATCGGCAGTAAATCTTTGTGCTGCCATTTCACCTAAAATAACCGAAACAGGCGTAAACACACAGTAAAAGCCGAAAACCTTAAGCATTGCAATAGGAATATTGTTTGCAGATTTAAAGGTGAATTTACGGTTAAAGGTAAAATTCCAAAGCACAGAAAGAATAAGTGCCACAAGATATTTTGCCCCGTATTCAGAATTGAAAAGCCAGTTTGTTATAGCGTTACTGCCTTCCATATCAGGAAAAAACTCGTTAAGCAGTGTAAAGGACACAACCTGAATAATTCCTGCAGATGCAGAAAACAATGCAAATTTAACGGCTTGTATAACGTTTGAATCTTTCTTTTTATTATCGCTCATAGGAAACACACTCCATAAGAAGATTATTTGTTTTTATTTTACCACAGCGATTACCATTTTTCAATACGGAGTAAATAAAAGGGTTAATGCTGCAAAGGTACGTCGAGTGGGTGAAAAAAAGACTAAAAAACCCGAAGCTCACGAAAGCCTCGGGTTTTTGTTCTACGCTAAATATAGCAATTTATCAATAGAGCTCGTCAGTTGAAATGCCTACAACCCAGCAAAGAATAAATCTTGCATCGTCTGTTGAAATTTCACCATCTTCGTTTGCATCTATGATGATTTGCTTATCCTCATCCTCTGGGATATCCATAAGTCCTGCTGCCATTCTAAGAGCTAACAATGCATCAGTAGTTGTGAGTAAATAGTCGTGGTTTACGTCACCAAGATAAGTATCCATATTTATACCCTTTGTGAATCTCTTGTAGGTATTGTAGAGACTGAATTGTGGGTAATTTTCCTTATCTGTAAATACGTCGTATTGCTCATCCATTGAAAGGAGCCACATAACTATATCACAAGTGCCGTCACCCTCGTAAGTGCCGTAAGCAACGTGTTGAAGGTTTTTAATGAACCATGTGTGCTCAGGGAACATACATGTTGAAGCATCTATTTTATAGTCCCAAGAAATGTGGTGGTGACCGTCCTTAACTTTTTGTGTGTAAGCACCTTTTCCGCCGTAATCCCAATCTGAGAAGGCTGTAAGGTAATCTGCACACGTAGCGCCGCCACTTGCATATTTGGTATCTACTACCATATCACTTGTGTTAAGGTTATCGTTAATAGGAGCAATTTGTCTGTTGTAGCCGCATACAATAGCAAATTTCATTCCGGAAGCCTTTGCTTCTTCAATAACCTCTTTAGCATTTTGTTGAATTAAGTTATATTCATCAATTTTTGCTTCGAGGTCTGCATCAACACCCTCAGGGAAGAGGAATGCTTTTGCATCTAAGTAATAATCGTTTGGTACTAAGCACCAAAGACCTGGCATACCTGCTAACATAGGAACAATAATGTCTGAGTAAATTCTCGGCTCCATACCCTCAATTGCTTTAGATAAAATAAGGAACCATTCTTCTGTGAATTCTTCGCTTGTAGCAAGTGAAGAAAGGAGAACTGCAATAATATGAGTTGTAGCACTGCCGTCAGACATACCAACCATAAAGTTTTCAAAGGCATAAACGTCAATATCTATATTACCGGTGAAGGCATCACCTGCAAGAGAAGTACCTTGCCATGCAGGAGAAGCAAATACAAGGTTGTTTACGTTTGAGCCGCCATAAATTGAAAGGTAAGCAAGTGTAACAGCTGAGCCTTGGCTTAATGCTACAACGTTAACTTTTGCTGAGCCTGTGTTTGCTTTTACGTAAGCAATAAAATCGTTAAGCTCGTGAGCACAATCGATTGGACTTTGACGCCAGTCGTAGCCGAAAGCGTAAACTAAATCAGGATTGTATTGCTCTGCATATTTTAAACCGAACTCTGTGAAGATAGCCTTTCTTTCCTCTTCTGTGTAGGATGACATAGGCTCGTCATAGGTTTCGTGAGTAACGTTGTCATTTACAGGTGTACCATCTGTATTATAAGCTATGTCATCAAGCATACCTTTAACAACAGGAAGAACTCTTTTACCGAATGCGTCCCAGTTTGCGCCGTTTGCGCCATACTCAATAAAGCCTGTAATTAATGCTGTGGTAAGGTCAGCAACAAATCCTGTGGTACCAACGTTCTCCGGTGGGAAAATGGTAACCTCCTGGTCAGTACCTGCATTTTTTACAAGCGGAACTGCTGCAAAGCCTTGAACTACTACAAGCGGTACCTCAGTAGCAGCGGCAGCCGGTGCTACAAGCACAAGACCTGCTAACATAAGTGCGAGTGTTATGCATAACACTTTTTTTAATGCCTTCATATATATCCTCCTAATAACGACTCAGGGATTTGCCTTTTGACATTCTACCCCATATATACACATTGCATTGTACCACACTCTTTTATCAATTGCAATAGAAACTGCAAAATTTTAGTAATTATTATAATGTTTTTTATGATTTTTTGTTATATTTTAATACTGATTTCTCCGCTGCTTATAAATTCTTCGGAATCGTCGGAAAATTTTACCAATAAGCGAGCATTTTCATCAACCGAAATTGCGGTACCCTGCCTTACAGTATCGCCTGAAATTACAGAAATCTCCTTACCTATGCAAAAGCATTTATCTTTATACTCCTGCATAAACTCCGCTGCGCTAAGATTTACGTAAATTTTTTGAAATTCATTAATAAACTCGGCAACAAACCGTTCCTTTAAAAAAGGCTTTTGCTCTGTAAACGCTACGCCTGCAATGTTGCTTATTTCCTCGGGAAAGCCACTTTTCGGCTCTGAAAGATTTATTCCCACGCCCAAAACGGCAAATTCCAAGGACTTAGCCTCCAAATTTATAACACTTTCGGTTAAAATTCCGCAAACCTTTTTGTTATTCACAAAAACGTCGTTCACCCATTTTATTTGCGCGTTTTTTTGCCCGAGAAGCTCTAACGCTCTTGTAACTGCCACCGCCGCGGCGGTTGTAATTAATATAGCCTTGTCTATTGCAAGCGTCGGCTTTAAAAGCACACTGAAATAAACGCCGCTTTCCTGCGGAGAGTAAAAGCTTCTGCCTAGTCTGCCCTTACCTGCCGTTTGCCTTGAAGCCACAGCAACAGACATCTCCTCACGCTCAGCACCCTTTTCTTTCAGATAAGTGTTGGTTGACGAAATTTCTTCAAACAGCTCTATTTGAGCCGACTTTAGCTCGGCAGACAAAAATTCATTTATTTTTTCTAAAGAAAGCATATTATCACGTCCAATAAAAAACAGCACCTGATAACCAGATGCTGTCTTATGCAATTTTAAAATTAGTATGTCATTGCGAATTCAGAAATAACCTGAATACCAACCTTTGCATTGTCAATACTTGCAACAAGTAATTTTGCACTGAGCTGAAGCACGCAAGGAGCATTGATTTTGATGTTTTCAATGTTGCCTGTTGCCTTATCTATTGTAGCAACTACTGTTACGTTTTCGTAAGCAATGCTGATGTTGTTAAGTGAAAGACCCGGAACAGAGCTGATTGAGCCGGTAATTTGTGACTCTTCAATAACGTCGATAAGAGAACCAATACCGTCGCCACCAGCTTTAGGGTTTGTAGCATCCTTTGCAACGATTGTTACTATGTATTTGCCGCCCTTTTCCTCGCAAGTAGCACTCTTTACACCTGCAGCTGTAAGATTACATGATTTCGGAGGAACGTTTGCTTTGTCCCATTCCTCGTTTTTAACTTCAATAGAAGCCTCGTCAGGAACCATAAACATACCCATAAGTGAAGAAGCTGCGCTTGAAAGAGCACCTGCTTCAACAATACCGTTGTAGTTAATAGCACCATCCTTCACACGAACTGCAGTTTTTGCGTTTGTGTGAACGTTGTTCATACCTTTTTTGTAAAGGTCAACAATTTGTTGTGTTGACATTTTGCCGGACTGCGGTGCATCTGTTTTGTTGTCAGTATTTCCGCTGTTTCCGGTGTTGCTTGGTTGATTTGTATTATCAGCCGGCTGTGTTGTCTCAGGCACAATTGTTTGTTGCTGGCTTGAGTTGTCGACATAACCGCCACCTTGGTTGCTATTGTCAACGTTTTGGTTGTTGTTGCCTGCGCTTGGTGCAGCAGCTGTTGGTGTTGAACCAAGTCCGTGAAGAACCATAACTGTTGCAATGTTGTTTGTTGTAATAAGTGTAATTGCAAGACAAATTGCTGCAACTGCAATAATAATCTTCATTGCGGGTGTTAATTTCATAATATCCCACTCCAATCTTCAAAATCTGTTTTATTATAGAATGATTTTTTAAAAAAGTCAATAGAATAAAAGAAACAAAACGATTTAATTGCTATATTTTCGAAAAAACTATTGTTATAAATAAAAATTTAATGTAAAATGATTTCATTATCATATTAAGGAAACGGATTCAATGCTACAAAAAAACGATATATTAAAAAAGACAGGCTACGGAATAACGGCTTATCTGCTTGTTTTCTCCTATGCTGTTTGCTTCGCAGTTTCTTTACAGCTTAATATTTGGTACGCAATTACTACGGCGGTAATTTCTATAATTATTTCAGTAAGCGTAAAAAACAAAGTTTTTGCACCGGATACCTTTTTCACGGTACCGTTACTTTTAGTACTTTCCTCGGGCACAAATGCACTTTTACCCTTTGTCGTAATAGGCGGAGGACTCATTTTTGTAATCCTTAAACGCATTTGCGAAAAGCTTACGCTTCAGCCCGCCGTAATAGGGGCACTCTCTTTAAGCCTTGCCTTTGCGGTGACGGCGCTTTTAACAACCCATTATTTTGGAATTGGTGCAAAGGGCTTTACCGTTATTGAAATTTTAAAAACCTACCGTTCTTTAGGCTTCCACCCTAACTGGCGCGGTGTATTTTTTGGTACGGTAACACTTTTTTCTATGATTACCTATCCTTTTAAATTCAGAAGAGCAAATAAATATTTCCCTGCGGAAGCTTTTTCTTTACTTTTGCCTTTAATTTTGAATTTGTTTCTCAACCCAAATGCAGAATACACTCCCATAAACGAAGCTGTTAATTTTACAGATTATTTAACTAGTAAGCCAATTGGTTTCTTTTTACCATCCTTCAACAGTGAATTTTTGTTTTCTCGTTCTGCTTATATAAACGCCTTTATGGGTGCGCTTTCTTGCGGATTTTTGCTTTTATTTTTCTCTAAAATAAAAACCCGCACCGATTCACAGGCAACCGCCACCTTATTAAACGGCTTTTCCGGCGGTTTCCCCGTGAGAGCCTTTGAGATTAGAGGCTTTTCCGTGCTTTCTGCTGTTGTTGCCGTTATTCTTGTAACTGCTACAGCCTTTTTCGGAGTTGACGCTTTAGCAAGAATTCCCGTGCATTCTTTAGCAGTTGTTTTAATTGTAAACGCATGGAAGCAGGTACCGTTCGGCACTGTCGGACGTGCCTTTAAAAACGGAATTTTTTCTGCCGCTTGTGTAATTGTACTTTTTGCCGTTTCTGTTTTCACAAATATTTTTATTACAATTTTAGCGGCAATACTTTTAAACACTCTTCTCTCAATAAAAGCAAAAAAAGGCGGTGCTGAAAATGGATAAGAAAAAGTTAGCCCGCGTAATTGCTACTGTTATAATTTCATTTGTAATGTTTTCTGTTTTCAGCTTGGATATTTTAACCCTTGTACTGTGCAACAAATACGAAAAAAACTTCACCTTAGAGGCGGAGGATTTTACAAAAAGTGCCGGTGATGACAGAATTCACTTTTTAAACACGGGCAACTCCGACTGCATATTGCTTGAAAGCAACGGTCACTTTGCATTAATAGATTCCGGTGAGGGTGACTACAACCCGAGAAAAACCACCGAATATGAGGGCTACAAGGACGAGGTGCTTGAATATTTAAAAAAGGTTGCTGCAAGCACCGACGGAAAAGTTTACCTCGACTTTGTTTTAGGCACACATAATCATTACGACCATATTGGTAATTTTTACGAAATAGTTGCAGATGATGAAATTGAAATAGGCAGAGCTTATTTTAAAAAATACAACAAAGAGGTCGCAACAGAATTAGAGCAGGACGGTTGGGATAACGTTGCCACCTACGAAGCAATAATAGAAATAATCAAGGAAAAGGATATTACCTTAACAGAAAATCTGCCCGACCAAGAATTTGCTTTTGGTGATTTCAAAATACAATTCATAAACACCGTTACACCAAAAGAATTAAACGGCAATGGTGAAAATGCAAACAGCGTTGGCGTAATAGTAACAAAGGATGAAAAAAGAGCCTTTCTTGCCGCAGATTTTACAAAAAGCTCGGGGCTTGAGCAGCTTTACGGAAAAGAGATTGGTGACGTTGATTTACTGAAAATAGGTCACCACGGCTACTACGGCTCATCCTCACAAGACTTTTTAAAGCACACAAAGCCTGAAATTGCCATTTGCACAAATTACCTTGGAAAAATTTATCCGAACGTAAAGTGGAATTTGACAATGGTTGCAAGGACTCCTATATATGCAACGGTAGAAAGAAACGGTATTATTGCAACGTTTTCAGACGATAACCGAATTATTCTTACAGAAAAAATAATGTAACAAAAAGTGACACACCGAGGCACCCTCCGTAAAGGAGGCACTCCGGTGTGTCAGTTTTTTTGTTAATTTAAAAGTTGATTTATAAGCGGGAAGGTAAACCCGAAAAGCGTCGGGAAGCCCCAAGCAAATAAAATTGCTAAAATGAGTGTTACGGAATATCTTTCCAAAAATGAGCACACAAAGGAAACTGCAAAAAAAGGTGTGAGCACTATTTTTACAATAAGCTTTGTGCTTTTACTGTAAAGGTAATCCTTAAACGAAAGAGCATCCTCAAAGGACGGCGCACAGTTTGCTAAAAGTGAAATTCCTACCCAAGCAAAAAGAATGCTTGAAAACGTATAGTCACCAATATAGAAAACTCTGTATGCACCCGTAAGCAAAACACAGCAGCCTAAAATAAAGTTAACGGTAAAAGGCAGAAAGCAAAGCAGAAAAGCCTGCTTTAAGCCTGCTGCAAGCTCGTGCTCTACGTGACCGCACATTTCAGAACCCTTAAAGCTTCTTGTATCTTCCTGCGGAATACCTAACATTCTGCAAACAAGCTGCTCAAGGAAAACTCTTGTTTCTGTACCAAAATAAGTAATTATTCTCGTAGCTACATAAATATATGTCATTCTATATCACCTGTACCTTCCGTAAATAATTTCTTATAGCTTAATTCCCCTGCAAGATATTTTTGTACCTTTTCGGGTAACTCAATGTTGTATTCGTCCAGCTTAGACTTCATTTCCTCAACCTTTTTAGCATCACCGTTTTCGTTTGCAATTATAAGGCAGATGCATTGCATAATCGGGTAATCACCCAGTGCAAGACCTTCCTCTATAACAGCTAATGCTTCCTTTTTCTCACCTTTAAGCAACAGTGTAATGGCCTTTTGTCTGTATAAATCCGAATTAGCAGGATCCACCTCAAGACCTAAATCTGCAAAAGCAATAGACTTGTCATAATCGCCCTTCATACGGTAGCTGTAAACGTAAATATCGTAAGCTGAGGAATCCTCTTTATTAACTGCCATAATGCGTTTTGCTAACGAATTAGCCGACTTAAAATTATCGCTTTGAATATCTAAAACAGCAAGCTCGTAGCCGTACATAGAAATAAGCTCGGGGTATTTTTCATCAAGCTCCTTTAAGGACTCGTAAGCCATTTCGTGCTGACCGAAGGAGTATGCAAACATAAACTGAGAAAAGAGCACGGCAGCTTCATCATGAATAACCGTCAGCTCATCACCGTTAACGTCCTCAATAGTAAGCTCTTTACCGTTGAGAGCGGCTATTTCATTATACAGCTTAAGCACCTTTTCTTCATCCTCCGGCGTTAAGCCTGCATATTCCATATTATTGTAAATAGCATAAAATGCATTGAAGGTGCTGTACATAGTAGCTGCTCTGTTTCTTAGGTCTATATACCCCTTAAAAATTGGCAACTTTGCTTCAACAGGACTCATAGAAGAATCTATGATTTCTGTAATCTGATAGAAGGATTTAACACCCTCAGGTAGGGTAGCAAAAATATTTTCTGCACTTTCTCTGTAAAGCAGCTTCGGAACAACAGCCTTTTCTTCAAAAATCGTGCAAGCCGCTACGTAATTTTCAACTGCTGTATATTTTTCGTTGTTGCGGTCAGCTTCCTTTGCAGCCCTCGCAAGGTTATAACCGTTAAAATCTGTAACAAAGCCTAAAACGCCGAATACAGCTACAACAACAATCGCAATTGCCGTTACAATGCTTGAGACGTTAAATGGATATTTTTTCATACCCTCTCTGCATTCTGTGCAATAAGGGTAATTCTCTGAAACAGCGGTGTCCTTTTTTCTTTTTCCGCAGCACTCGCAAAGCTCCTCCTTGGGAATGCCGTCATTTTTTTCATCCTCCGGCTCGTCAAAAATGTCTTTATTTTCTTCTTTTGCTTTTTTCATTTCAGCGCGGAAGGTCTCGGCAAGCTTTTCCAACTCCTCGTTAAGTCGTTGCTGCTCGTAATCCTCGCTTTTGTCGAGCTCAGCTTCTATTTTTTCCTCAGCTTCGGCAGCTGAAGTCTTAAAATTTTTTTCATTCTTCAAGAAAAAACCCCCTTTGAGATTTTTAGATATGTATCATTCTACCACTAACGGCAGTAAATTTCAAACATTTTCTAAAAATTCAAGGAGGTTTTACAATTTATTTATTTTTTCTTAAAGTTTGTTTTTAATTCTAATGAATTCAAATCAAAAATACCTGCTATGACAATTACGCCTACAAGCGTAATTATAAGCTCGGGAAGCATATAGCCACCGTTGTATTTTAAAGAATATTCGACCACAGGCGCACCCTCTGCATACTCCTTCCACACGGTTACACCGCTTATAAAGTGACAAATAAACCTTATAAACGTAGCAAGTGCACTACCGAGAGAAATTGCAAGCACGTTATTTTTGATTTTGTTTTTAAACAAACCGCCTAAGCCTAAGGCAGAAAAGGCTACCAGATAATCCGCCAGCGCTACTGTTAAAAGGCTTACAATTCCGCTTACGTGAGAGAAATTATCCAAGCCTAAAATGAGCTGAAGTGCGCTCATAGCAAAGCCTGCCTTAAGCCCCCATTTTACACCGTATCTGTAAGATATAAGTATAATAGGCACCTGGCTAAAAAGCGTTACGCTTCCGCCAAACGGCAATGAAAAAACCGCAAGCTTTGAGAGTATTGTTGCAAGCGCAAGCATTAAAGCGCTTTCTGCAAGTCTTCTGTTTTTTTCTTTTTTTGTTAATGCTGTCATAGTAAAAAATCCTTCCAATAAAAAATCTCCCTACGGCGGAAACACTGCCATAGGGAAACAAATCAGACTTTTACTATTTTCCTACGTCGGCATTATCCGCATCAGGTTTGAAGGGTCAGAAAAGGAATGTTTTCTTTCTCAGCCGACGTCCGCCAGCTCCCCTGTTTTTAATTGTGTACGTACAAGTGCTATTATACTCTTTTTCAGAAATTTGTCAACTATATTTTATTTATTCTGAACGGCACGTTTTCACCAAGCAATCTTCTTGCTATTCTCAAATATGCCATATTGCCCTTCGAATCGTAAGGCAATTCCTCACCTATTGCTGTAAGAGCAATATCCTTTGATTCGGGTATAATGCCTAAAAATCTTGCTGTAACGGAATCTACCATATCATCAACACAAATGCCTTTGTGCTGCTTTTTGTTAAATCTGTTAAGCACAAGCCTTATTTCCTTTATGCCCTCTTTCCTTACAAGAGCAGCAGCGTTTGAAGCGGCTCTTATGCTTACAGGGTCAGGGGTTGAAACAATAATGCAGCTTTCACTTACCGAAAGCGCAAGCGAAAAGCCTGCCTCAATACCCGCGGGCGCATCAAGAATAATGAATTCGAATTGATTTTTATAATTTTCTACAAGCTTTTTCATTGAAGCTGCGGTGTATTCCTCGCTTGCCTGTATGGGTGCAGGAAGCAACGAGAGATTAGGTGCAACACCAATTAAAGCCATTCTCGGCTCGCAATTACCCACCATTACGTCGCCCCAATTGTAAACAGTTTTTTCCGCTACGTTGAGAAGTAAATCGAGGCTTCTTACACCTATATCCATATCTATAAGAAGTGTTTTATGACCTTGCTCCGCAAGAATTCTGCCAAGACCTGTGCACAAGGTGGATTTACCAACGCCACCCTTTGCAGAGGCTACCATTATTGCTGACATCTAATCACATCCTATTATAAATAATTATGGAATTAATACGTTATTTTTGTTTTCTGCTTCGTATTTATTTTTTTGACCGAAATAATAATTGTAAATATCTACTGCAACAGTTGACATAACGCCACCTGCCTCAACGTTTTCACCAACAATTGCTATTGCAACCTCAGGCTTGTCGTAAGGTGCATAGCAAATAAAGAAGCCGTTGTTACAATCGACAATTGTGCCATCCTCCGTTGTTCTTTTAAGCTGAGAGGTACCGGTTTTACCTGCCGCCTCAACAACACAATTTTTGAATGCACGGTAAACTGCAGTATTTTCACTTGTTAACACCTGGCGCATACCCGACTTAACTATGTTAAGGTCCGATTTACTTATAGGAATTGTATTTAATACCTCTGGTGTTGTTTCGTAAATAACCTCGGAAAGGTCTGCCGATAAAACAGATTTAATCATATACGGCTTATATCTTGTACCACCGTTTGCAATGGTAGAGCAATAATTTACAAGCTGAATCGGTGTAAAAAGGTTATCTGACTGACCGATAGCAGCCTGAACAGTATCACCCGGATTCCAAGTTTCACCATTTGCTTCTTTATTAGCAACGCTTGCTAAAACGCCGGAAACCTCCGGGAGCTCTACGCCTGTTTTTTGTCCGAGTCCTAAAAGCGCACTGTACTTATTAAGCTTATCTATACCAAGCTCTCGGCCCAATTCAAAGAAATAAATATTACAGGACTTTTCAAGCGCCGTTGTAACGTTAAGGTGCCCGTGTCGGCTAAGACACTGGAAGGTCTGGTCCTCACAAACGTAAAGGTTTGTACAGTTGAACGTAGTATTAAGCTGAATTTTATTTTCAATAAGTCCTGCAATTGCAACCGCAGGCTTCATTGTTGAACCGGGAGCGTAAGCACTTAAAAGTGCTCTGTTCCAAAGCGGGCTGTCGCCGTCCGTTGAAAGCTTGCCGTAGTCGGAAAAATATTTTGTAATATCGTAGGTAGGGTAAGAAACACAGGCTAAAATTTCACCCGTATTTACGTTTTGCACCACAACTGCACCTGCTTCACCGAAATAGGGCAGCTTTTTATTTTCCTTAAGAGCTTTAGCAAGTGAGTTTTGTGCAACCACCTGAAGTCCCGAATCTATTGTTGTAACAACGGTTGCACCCTGCTCCGGCGCCAAAAGAAATGCCTCTGTTACAGAGCCGTCTGAGGACTGTGTAGTTGTCTTAATGCCGTTTTTACCTCTTAAGTAATATTCCATTACACTTTCTATACCGCTTTTACCATAGTTGTCGTTTATTGTGTAAGCGTTATTTACAAGTGAGTCTTTTTCTGCCTTTGTTATTTCGTCATTATTAAGCGCCTGCTGCAGCTTTAATTTTTCGTACTCGTATTCCTCGGCATTTATGGAGCCTACAACACCTAAAATGTGGGAAAACGCAGTTGTATCGGAATACTCTCTGTAGGTTACGCTTTCCTCGGCAACACCTTTAAAAATGTTGCTGTTTTCAAGCACAACAGGCACTAAGCTGCTTGGCACGTCCTCCGCAAAAACGTAAGGCGAAGGGACGGAAAAGCCGTTGTATTTCATACCGAAGCAAACGGAAGCAATTTTTCTTGCTTCTGCCCTGCCGTAGCCCTGCAGGCTATATCTTTCAATAAGCTTGTCAAGGCACTCCTCGGGAGTAGATTTGACGCCGTTCGGAAGCTCAAGCATGCTTTCGGAAACTAAATATTCCCACTCGGCATCCTTTTCCTTGTCGACTACAAGCTTACCCTTTTCGTTATACACAATCGGTAATCTGTCCAGCCACTCGGCATTGTTTTCTTCAAACAATTTAATAAGCTCGCAAATAACCTTATTTCTTGCCTCCTGGTCCTTATAAGACGGAAAATCGGCATATTTGAACACGATACAATACCCCTGACGATTTGTAACAAGCGGGTTACCGCTTGCATCTAAAATCTCGCCACGGGAAGCCTTCATAGTTCTTTGTGTAACCGCAAGGTTTGCGCTTGCTGCCTTATATTCAGCACCATCTATAATCTGAATTTTCACAAGGTAAAACACAAGCATTACAAAAACCGAACCAATGATACCTATACCTATTTTTGTTCTTTTTCGTCTTTGTTCCTTTGTCATTATACTTTCACTCTTCTACTGTTTTATTATCCTGAAATATTACCTTTACTACCCCATAAAATGCAGGAATGAAAACGGATGTAAATATAAAGGATGGTAAGTAGAATCTTACCGCTTGACTTAACGGATAGCCCCCGCCGTCAAGCACAATACAAATCATTATATACAAAAACATATAAACGGCAATTGATGAAACGCTCAACACAAGAGCCGTTACAATGTTGTTTTGCATAAGTCTGTTAATTAAAATACTGCACACAGCGCATATCAGCATAATTACCAGCGTGTTAAAGCCGTCAATACCTGCCGAAAGGTCCCACAAAAGACCTGCAAAAGCACCGAACAATGCAGAAGCAACTTCTCTTTCAAACATAGAAATTGAAACAACTAAAGGTAAAAGCAGAAATGCGTGAGCATCAAAAGCGCCGTTTGCCAGCTTTCCTGTATTTTGTATGATTGCACAAATGATTATTGCCACTGCAAAAATCACTCTTCTTTTTATTCTTGGTCTGTTATCATCATAATTCACGCATTTCACCTCCCTTAATTATTCGTCAGCGTCACTCTCGCCCTGACCTATGAATGAGGTTATTACAAAAACATCTGTTAATTCATCAAGGTCTGTATAAGGCTTTATTGTAGCGTAGGTGGAGGTTGTAACCTCATCACTTTTAACTGATGCTACCTCGCCTATTATAAGTCCGTGCGGGAAAACACCGCCCGAGCCTGAGGTACACACAATACCGCCGCTTACAATTGAGCTTGTACGGTCTAACCCCTGCAGCTTACAAAGCCCGTCCTTTAAAAGCTTACCGTCACCGGAAACGTAGCCGTATTCTCTTGTAGCAGACTCATATGCACCGATATTTATTCTTGGGTCTAAAACCGTGTAAACCACGCTTGTAGAAAGATTCACCTTTTTAACTATGCCTACAACGTAGTTGCCGTATATAACCGGGTCATTCACCTGAATTCCCGAGGTTGAGCCCGCATTTATAACAAATGAGCCGTAAGGGTCTGCTGCATCTCTTGAAACTACCGTACCGTAGGCAAACTGATAATCAGGATTTTGCACCTTAATGTCATAAAATTCCTCGTAGGCTACAACCTTTTGCTTCAATTCTTCATAATCTGCAAGCTGCTCTCTGTAGTCTGAAACCTGCTTTTCAAGCTCCTCTATTCTCTGTAAATAAACAGAGGAAGATGTAAATGCAGTAGAAAGCCCCGTCATCTCAGAAGCAAAGCTTGAGGCTAAACGCTGTATTGGTGTAAACACAAAGCTCATTGCCGAGGTAAACGGTGTTGAGGCGTTGTGCGAAAATGCAGCACAAATAATTCCCAGAAGAATTACCGCTGCTATAGCCACAAGACGCTTAAAGCTTGCACTTTGTAAAAATCTTTTCATTTTACTTAACCCTTCTTATTAAATCCGAGGAAATCCTTTTCAAGGCATATACCCGTACCGTTAACAACACAATCGAGCGGATTTTTTGCTACGTGCACAGGCATACCTGTACCTGCAGAGATAAACTTGTCAAAGCCTCTTAAAAGAGCACCGCCGCCTGTGAGCATAATGCCTCTTTCAACTATATCTGAAGAAAGCTCGGGTGGAGTTCTGTCAAGAGTGTACTTAATAGCGTCAAGAATCTGGTCAACAGACTGTGCTAAAGCCTCTCTTACCTGCTCACTTGTAATTTCAACAGATGCAGGCAAGCCGCTTATGGTGCTTCTGCCCTTGATTTCCATAGCAGCCTCACCCTCGTAAGGATAAGCAGAGCCTAATTTCACCTTTATATCCTCAGCTGTTCTTTCACCAATTAAAAGGTTCATATTGTTTCTTACGTAAGAAATAATAGCCTCGTCAAAATTATCACCGGCCATTTTTACCGATTTTGACGTAACAATATCACCTAAGGATATAACCGCAACCTCACTTGTACCGCCGCCGATATCAACAATCATACTACCGGTTGCTTCAAGCACGGGAAGACCTGCACCAATTGCTGCAGCCATAGGCTCCTCAATAAGGCTTACGTATCTTGCGCCTGCACTTTTTGCAGCGTCGTGAACGGCACGGCGTTCAACCTCTGTAACGCCTGACGGAATACAAATCATAACTCTTGCTCTGTTAAACGGAGAGTTGCTTATAGCGCGGCGAATGAACTCCTTTAACATATCTGAGGTCATATCAAAGTCCGCAATAACACCGTCCTTAAGAGGTCTTACAGCGGTAATGGAGCCCGGAGTTCTGCCAATCATTCTTTTTGCGTCTGCACCAACGGCAACAACTGATTTTGGTGTAGTTCTTTCATCTACCGCAACAACGGAAGGCTCTCTTATAACAATGCCCTTGCCCTTAACAAAAACCAGCGTATTGGCTGTGCCAAGGTCAACGCCTATATCTTGTGAAAACAACTGTGAAAACAACATATTTAATTCCCTTTCTCTTTCTTATTTCTTTTTGATTATATACGTCACGAAAAATACTGCCGCGAGTGCAACGACTATTGTAGCACCTGCAGAGGTATTTGTATAAAACGAGGTCACAAGTCCCGAAACACCGCACAGCAATGAGGTGATTACGGAAACAGTTAAATAGCTTCTTGAGTTTTTGCTTACGTTTCGCGCGGTTGCAGCAGGCAAAATAAGCAGTGAGTTTATAAGAAGAATTCCCACAGACTTAATTGAAAGCATTACAACAACCGCAACCACTATAACGAAAATATTTTCGTAAAGCACGGTTTTAATTCCGCGGCTTGCAGCAAGCTCACGGTTTATAGATATAAGCAGAAGCTTGTTGTAAATAACCGCCCATATTATTACAACTACTATAAGTGTAATAAAAAGGCATAAAATTTCACCGGGTGTAACGCTTAAAATATCACCCACCAGATAAGCACTGTATTTTGCAAAGCCTCCACCATAGGAAAGCACCAAAAGTCCTAAGGCTATTGCCGTTGATGAAAATACGCTTATTACGGTATCGCTTGAAGCGTTACCTTTATTTTTAACTCTTGTAATTACGAGTGCCAACAAAACACCGAAGGCTACAAGAGAAATAATCTCATTTTTAATTCCTAACAGCACACCGAGTGCTACGCCCGTTAAAGCGCTATGACCTAGGGCATCCGAAAAAAATGCCATTTTGTTGTTTACCGCCATTGTACCTAAAATACCCATAAGGGGTGCAATAATTACAATAGCAAGCAACGCATTTTTCATAAACCTGTAATCTGCCCACGAAAAAGGCAGCAGCAGGTCAAGTATATTATAAATAACCGCCATTATATATCATTCCAATCCGTAAAAGAAGCTCTGCTTAAACTCCTTTGAAGAGAAAACCTCTTCTGCACTACCGCTTTTTAATACAGACTTGTTCATAAGAATAACGTTGTCTGCATATTCCTTTACAATACCTAAATCGTGCGAAACCATTGCTATGGCAATGTGATAATTTGTTTTAAGATTTTTAATAACCTCGTAGAATTTTTCACTACCCTTTAAATCGACACCCGAAACCGGCTCGTCAAGAATGAGCAGCTCCGGTAACGGATAGAGTGCGCTTGCAAGCATTACTCGTTGAATTTCACCGCCGGAAAGCACACCGAGAGTTTTATTTTTCAAGTCAAGGCAGCCAACCATCTCTAACGCCTCGTCAATTGCCTTTTGCTGCTTTTTATCCTTTTTAAAGCAGACAGGTGAATTTGTTCTGCCTATGAGCATAAAATCCTCAACGCTTATGGGAGCAGAGCGGTCAAAATCAAGATGCTGCGGCACGTAACCAATAGTTATATTTTCAATTTTTTCACCGTGGTGCGCTTCAAAGGTAACGGTGCCGTCGTGCTTTATTTCATTAAGAATAGCTTTTAAAAGCGTAGTTTTACCTGCACCGTTTACACCGATTAATGCTGTAAGCTGACCACAAAAAAGGTCAAACGAAACACTTGAAAGCAAAACGTCCTTGCCCTTTTTTACGCCCACGTCTTTTACAGATATTTTGCACAAGCCACAACCATTTTGTGATGACATCAACTCACCGCCTTTAAAACAATTTCCATATTTTCAAGCATTATAGCTTCATAAGCCGTAAGCTCCTCTGCGCCCTCGGTAACGGGGTTCAAGGTGCAAATTTTTACACCTGTTTCGTTACTGAGAATTGTTGCGGCAGAGCCCTTGTAGGACTGCTCCACAAAAAGAAGCCTTACGTTTTCTGACTTTATTAAAGCAGTCAGCTCGGCAAGTTTTTTTGCAGAAGGCTCACCGCCCTCGTGGCTTTCCACCTTTGCAATTACGTTAAGAGAGTAATCTTTTGCAAGGTAGTCGTAAGCCTCATGAAAGGTAATTATATTTTCGCCCTTTAAAGCCTCTGATTTTTGTGCTAAGAGAGAGTCAAGCTCCTTTAGGCGATTTACATATTCCGCTTTATTCTCTTCTATTTGCTCACCGAATTGCGGGTACAAAGCAATTAAGCCGTTTGCTATGTTTTCCGTTTGCTTTATTGCATTCTTCACAGACATCCATATATGAGAATTCACAGCGTGATGGTGATGCTCGCCCTCCTCGTGGTGGTGCTCCTCCTCACAGCTTTCTAAAAGCTCAATACCTACGGAGGAGTCTATTACCTTGAGCGCTTCCTCGCTTGAATAAACGTCCTCTAAAAACTCCTCCATACCCGCACCGTTTATGATGAATGCGTCGGCATCTGAAATAAGACGTGCATCCTTGCTTAAAAGCTGATAGTCGTGAAGGCAGCCCGTATTCTGCTCTGCCATACACTCAACAGAAATTTCATTGATGCCGTTAACAAGGTTGAGTGTGAAAATATAAACGGGATAAAAGGAGGTAGCCAAAAGAACCTCAGAGCTTTTTTCTTTTTCAGCACTGCAGGAGCAAAGCGAAGTAAGCAGCAGTGCTAAAGCTACTATGCACGCTAATATTCTTTTCAAGCTACTTCCCCCTTAGTTAGAGTGAGTGTATTCGAATCAGATTTTGGGATAGTATTTTCCACCCTATGCTATTATCTTAAACCAATAGGTATCCTCCGAGGAATACATATCGTTTTCAATGAGAATGTAGTAGGTGCCCTTTTCAAGCTCAATAACACCGGTTGAAACTACGTACTCACTCTTTGCAGACTGTATCTGCTTAATTTCGTTGCCGTTTTCATCTATAATGGTTGCAACCCACGCTAACGCATTTTCACTTGTGTAGTCGTGGTAGAACTGGAATGCTATATTGCGGTCCTCGTCAACCTCAAACTTATAGTAGTCACGGTCAAAGTTCATATCGTTAGAAATGAGTGTACCGTAATAGTACTGAAGCATATCTACCTTATTTGCCGTTTCCTTTGTATTGTTGCTTTCACGCTCATATAAAATGTCGTCGTTACAGGTGTAAATAAGCTCGTACGGCACAGAGGTATATCTCATAGAGTCAGCATCAACTAAAACGTAATATTCACCTGCAGGAAGACCCATACCGGTAATGGTTACGCCCTCGTCATTCCACTTGGAAATACGCTTAACCATCTCGGTAATAGTACCGTCTTCATTTTTCTTTAACAGACGAACATTCCAGCCGTTATAGTCCTCGTCACCCTCTTTTTCATCTAACCCGTGGGTGAATTCGATTGTTACGTATTTTTCCTCTTCAAGTGTAATTCTGAAGTAGTCCTTATCAAGACCTAACACCTTTGGTGCGAGGCTGCCGCTTACAATTGTACTTTCAGGGAAGTCCTCCGCCTTTTCAGGGGTATCGTTTATTTCAAATTCAGTTGTTTGTGAAGCACCGGTTTCAATTTTCAGGGTATACGTCATTCCCGTTTGAATCTGCGCTTCAACACAGATGTAATATTTACCCGGGTGCAGGTTTATTTTACCTGTACTCAGCAACGCATCCTGATACTTTGATGCAAACGAAGAAATCTCCTGATTATCCTCTGTAAGAAGCCGTACTACCCAGCCTACCTGCGGTAATTTATCGTCATCATGTGAAAAAGATAAATCTATATAGGTATCCTCCGTTATTTCAAACGTAAAATAGTCTACGTCGGCATCTCCCGTGCGCTGACCTGAGGAGCCTCGGAGTGCTCTGTTAAGTCTTATGGGGTCGGCTGTTTCCTTGGTGTCGTTAAACTCCTTTTCTAGACTTTCCGTCGGCACAAAGCTTACGGTAACGTCAAATTCGCTCGGAATAAACAATTCACCCGGCTCAACAATCACACAATAGGTACCCTTTTCAAGCCCCGTTTCACCCCAGGATGCGGTTACGTCATTCCAAAAGGCATCAAAATAGGTAAGCTCCTTATATTCATACAAATCCTCTACAAGGTGGTCTATGCTGTAAAGCGTAACCCTCCAGCCCTCAACTATTGATTCGGTAACCTCCGTATGATTAAAGTTTACAAGTAAAGAGCCGTTTTGCTCCAGTGTAAAAATATATGCCTCGTAGTCCTCTTTATCCTCAAGAGAGCCCTTTGCAGTTACGGTGATACCGTGAGAGCTTGCATTCTCGGAATTTAAATTTATAAAGGTCGGCGTATTCATATAGAAAAGGCTGTCTTTGACTTCCATAGCTATAACAGTTGCGGAAAGTGCTACAAAGGCGAGCACCACGGCAATTATAACAGCTACTCGTTTTTTGAATATTTTTTTCAAATTAACCAATCCTTTCTATGATACTTAAAATTTCTTTCTCGGCGTTTTCTGTGTTTGGCAGAGTATCCGTATAATTGCAAAGAACAGAACCCAAAAGTTCAACATTAGTAACAGAAAACGTGTATTTAAACTGCTTTTCAATAAACTCAAGGGCTTCCCTTCCGTCTCTGCCGGACGTTGCAATTATGAGAGCCTTGCGCCTTTTTTCCGTTTTTTGTTTTTTGTTGTTTTTATAAAAATAGGTGTAATACGGTTGTAATCTTTCTATAAGAATTTTTAAGGGTGCACTAACCATTCCGTTATAAACGGGGGTTGCAAAAGCAATTACGTCGGCTTCCTCAAAATCCTTGAAGAGCTCGTTCAAATCCGTAAATTTACAGTGCTCGTTTTCCTCGCAAAAATTGCAGCCGTCACAAAAAGCAATTTTTTCCTTTGCTGCGTTAAAAATTTTCACACTGTCACTTTTGCAATGAGTCTTAAAAAATTCCACAAGCTTTTTTGTGTAGCCGTCGTTTCTTAAAGCGCCGTCTATTATTAAAACTTTATTTTCTTTCATAAAATCACTTTGCTTCGTATTTTTGTCCGCAATATTTACAAACTAATTCACCCTCAGCATTTTCGTGGAAAAGCGGTGGTAAATAATCCTCTGTGGAGGTAATGCAATCATCCTTAAGGCATTTAAAATCGTGAGTTGCCTCCTCATAGCAGGGCTTTATAAGTCTACCCTTTCGCTTTGATATAAGCTTTTGTATTATAGCCATTGCAGCATCTACGTTATAGTTAAGCGCATCAAAATATTTTGCTCTCGGGTCTGAGTCTACACTCATATCAATTTCCACACCTCGCGGGAATTGATGAAGAATTACAAGCTCGGGCTTTGCTGTAAGCAGCAAGCGCTCATCTAAGCTGAAGCAATGCTTTCTTGCGCCGTATTGAATAGCCGATTTGAAGGATTCCTTTTTAACCTCAGTAAAATAAATTACGTCTAATTCAGGCAAGGGCTCTGCTAAATTATCGTACACAACGTAGGGCTTGTCACGCTTGTCCATTATGGAAATAAAATCCTCCGGTATAGGCTTGCCGTTTGCGGAAATAAAGTAAAATTCGTTGCCCTTATAAATATTAAGGCACTGCAAAAGCCCTCTTACAAGAGCGTTATTGCTAAAATCACCCACAAAGCCGATTTTCATATTTGAAATGTGATTTTTTTCTATCCACACAGAAGAAATATCGGCAAGTGTTTTTACGGGGTATGCTCTGTTGCCGTCGCCTGCGTTTATGACAGGAATAGTAGCATATAAGGAGGCTGCTCTTGCCGCACCCTTTTTAGGATGCTTCAAAACGATAAGGTCACCACAGGAGGACATTGTCATAACTGCGTCCCTTAAGGTTTCACCTTCTCTTTGCTGAAACTCGAAAAACGAGCCGCCCATTCTTGTTACTGCAGTTGCAAAGGTCATTTTTGCATTTCTGTCATCTTCAAAAAAAGCGGAAACAAGGGTACGATTTTCCATTTCCTTTGTGTACATGTGCTGATTATCCTTAATGAATGTAACAAGGTTAATTGCCTCGCGCAATTCTTCGCGGGTAAAATCAGTAATATCTACAAATTTTTTCATAAAAAGCCCCTTTCTGTTACTCAAAAAATGCAAAATTGCAACAAAACACCATTATCCATAGAATTATATCATAAATCTTAATAAAATCAAAGACTTTATTTATAAATTTATTATTTTTTTACAAAAAGAAAAACAGCCGTTTCACCAAAAGTGATACGGCTGTTAAATTCTTTTTTATTTTGTGCAAAAAAGCACTAAAATTAAGCTTCAACAGGAGCTTCTACAGGGCAAGAACCTGCACATGCACCACAATCAATGCAAGTGTCAGCATCAATTACATAGATGCCGTCGCCTTCAGAAATTGCTTCTACAGGACATTCAGCTGCACATGCGCCACATGAAATGCAAGCGTCAGTAATTTTGTATGCCATTGTTACTCTCCTCCTTCTTTTTAAAAGCTCTTTCGAGCTGTTTGTACTCATTGTATCATATCTTTTAAAAAATTCAATAGGTAATTTTATTTTTTTACAAAAATTATTCTATACCCTTAAGTGCTTCAAGCTCACTCTTATCCACTTGAATTTTTCCGTCTTTTAAGATTTTTACGTCTTTTTTGGAGTAAACAGAGGGAGCTGCCTCCGGTCTGCGCTCTAACTGAACCTTTACTGTGCCTGCTAAAATATTTGTTTCTACAACAGTACCCTTACCCTCTCTTGTTTCAACAATTGCACCAACCTTTGGCGTTGTTTTATAAAGATACTCGTAGGTATCCTGCTCATACTTAAGACAGCACATAAGTCTGCCGCAGGTACCGCTTATTTTTGTAGGATTAAGTGAAAGACCCTGCTCCTTAGCCATTTTAATAGATACCGGGTGGAAGCCCGACATATATTGACCACAGCAAAACGGTCTGCCGCAAATACCGAGACCGCCAAGCATTTTTGCCTCGTCGCGCACACCTATCTGACGCATCTCAATTCTTGTTCTGAAATTAGAAGCAAGTATTTTAACAAGCTCTCTGAAATCCACTCTTCCGTCTGAGGTAAAGTAGAAAAGAATTTTGCTTCCGTCAAAGGTGCATTCAACGTCAACAAGCTTCATATCCAGACCTAACTCAAGCACCTTTTTTTCGCAATATGCAAACGCATCCTGCTCTTTTTTTCTGTTTGCCTTTGTGATTTTAATATCTTCCTCACCGGCTAAACGAATTATTGATTTTAAGGGGCGCATAATTTCACTTTCGGGTACATCCTTGTTTTCCATAGCAATTTCGCCGCATTCTACGCCGCGTGCCGTTTCAACAATAACCATATCGCCCTTATTAAAACTTTTTGAGTCGGGTGAAAAGTAGTAAACCTTTCCTACCTCTTTAAATTTGACTCCTACAACCTCTGCCATATTATATCTCCATTTGTTAGTTTATTTTATGAATCGCTCTTAAGCTTAGCACACAACTGTGCCACCAAAAGAGCGTAATTAGGATTACCCAAGGTTAATTTAAGCAAATCGTTTGTGCTTTCGTAATGCTTTAAAAGCGTTGCTAAGGGAAGTGAGTATGCTACTTCTTCTGCTGCTTCCTCTAACTCCTTTATTAAAGCGCTTCCGCCGTTTTTAATGGCAATTGCATCTCTGAAAAACACCGTAAGTGCCGTTAGCATATCTACTATTTTCTGCTTACTGCCGTCAAGCGGCGCAGTTGCTAAAACCATATCAAACTCATAGGGGGAGAGCAATGCTCCAGCTATATTTTTAATAACCTCTACGGTTTTTGCACTCACTGATATATCGTCCTTATTTTCACCTATTCTGAAGCGTGAAACCCTTGAAAGCACAGTACCTATTACACTGTTTGCGCTTTCTGCGGTAAGAATAAACACAGTGTATGAGGGCGGCTCCTCTAAAATTTTCAAAAGCACGTTTTGACCATCCACCTTCACAAGCTGCATTTCAGAAATAATTATAACTCTGACCCTTGCTTCGTTTGGTGTTTGGTAAGCATCCTCAACAACTGAGCGCATCTCATCTTTTTTGTAGTATTTTCTGTCGCGGTCTTTTTCAACCCATATAATGTCCGGGTGAATTTTTTCATCTGTTTTTCTGCAGGAGGAGCAATTGTTACAAGGCTCGCTGCCGTTTGAATTTTCACAGACGTATATTTTTGCAAGCAGGTATGCTATTTGCTCTCTTTCCTTTTCGGTACCTCCATCCACCAAAACAGCGTGCGGACGTCTGCCGCCGGAAACCGTCTTTAAAAGCTCCTGCTTATTCTGCTCATTTAATTTTTCTACTGTAAAACTCATAACTTAAGAAATTTTTCCATATCTATAACGAAAATAGTTGCACCGCCGATTGTTACCTCAACGGGTGCTGCACTTAAAAAGCCCTCGCCAATAAACGGTGGTGCGGTAGGTACCATTTGTGTTCTTCTTGAGCAGCAGCTTCTGAAAATATCAATAAGCTCCTCCACTCTTTCCTCCTCAACACCCACAAGAAAAGTTACGTTGCCGGTTTTTAAAAAGCCGCCCGAGGTAGAAAGCTTGGTTGCCTGAAACGAGGCTTTAGTCATTTCGTTAAGAAGTTCATTGGCATCATCATTATTTACTATACCGATTAAAAGCTTCATAAATGCACCTCCGAAAAAATACTAAGTTAATTATAATTGATTTTATTCATTTTTACAACATAATATTTTAAGATTTCTATTTATTACCTCTGCTTTTCGCCACGAAAACGCTCTTTTTTCGTTATAATCTGCCTCACCCTCATAATTCGCTTTTGCATTTTTGTAAAACTCGGGTATAGGCGTAGCCTTTATATTTTCATTCATAGGGCATACGTTCTGACAAATATCGCAGCCCCACACGCATCCGCTTTTTCTTATTAAAGCTTCTTCCTCTGCGGTAAGCTCGCCCTTTTTTTGTGTTATCGAAGAAAGGCACCTTTCCTTTTCTACGATGCCGTTGCACAATGCATTATTTATACACGTGCTTTTGCATTTGCCACACTTAATACAGCCTTTAATTTCTCCATCCTCGTAAGGAAGCTCCAAATCTGTGACAATTTCACCTATAAAGCAAAGGCTGCCGTATTCCTCATTTATAAAAAGAGAATTTTCCCCTTTTACACCGAGCGCTGCAAGGCAAGCCGCTTTCACCTCATCTATGGGTGAATTGTCGCAAAAACAAGAAAAGGAATTTTGCGGATACAACAGAGAAAGCTCTGCTGCCGCCTTTTTTAAATACTCACCGCATATTATGTGGTAATCCTCCGAAACTGCGTATTTTGAAAGATTTAGATTTTCATAATTTTCCTCACCGAGATAATACGGAAAAAGGTAAACTATTACACTTTTTGCATTATCAGGAATTCTGTTTATTGCTCTGCAGGGAATGAGTCCGTTTTCAAAATGCTTAAAGGAGCATACTCCGACGGGCAGCAAATTGTAAAATGGCAAATTTTTTATATTCAGCATACTACACACGACTTAAAGCAATCATAACAGGAATTGTCAAAACTGAAAGAAGAGAGCAAAAAGCTACTACAGTTGATGCAACACCCGTATCCTTTCCGTATTTTGCAGCAAACATTACCGTATTTGTGGCGCTTGGCACAGAGGCGGAAATCATACACGCTGTAAGAATAGTGCCGGAAAGACCAAGCAGTTTGAAAATAACAAGCATTATACCCGGTAAAGCAAGTAATTTCAGCAACGCTACCATATAATTTTGCTTTTGCTTAAACATTGCTTTTAAATCTGAATTTGCAATATAGGTGCCTAAAAATATCATTGCAAGCGGAGTGTTAAGATTTGCAATATGTGTTACGGCGCCGTTTATAACCTCAGGTAAATCAATACCTAAAACAAACAAAGGGAGACCTACCGCAACAGATAAAACTCCCGGGTTTAAAATTATAGTCTTTATTTTAAAACCGTCGTCATTTTTTGTTCCCTTTTTCATAAGCCAAATGCCGTGAACAAAGGAAAGTATGTTAAATGCTACAACACCTGCCGAGCAATAAAACACACCCTCACTGCCTAAAAGAGACTGACAAAGAGGCAACGCCATATAGCCCATATTACCATAGCTTACCGCATATTTAAAAATGGATGAGTTGTCCTTATCCTTTCTGAAAAACGGTATAACTATAAATATGCCTACAACAAGAGTTGTAAACATACACGCAAACGCCAATAAAAATGACATTATAGTAGCTTTATTAAATTCCATATTTAAAAATGACTGCACTATAACCGTTGGTGTTATTACGTAGAAAAGCAAATCGTTTGACAGCTTTGCCGTACTCTGCTTAAAAATACCAATGCGGTCGGCTAAAAAACCGACCGCAACAATTAGGTAAAGAATAGCAACTTGCTGTGCAGCCAACGACATATTCTGGAAAAACATTGTTTACTCCTTTTCGTTGAACTTAAGAATTGTTATTTCTTTTTTTCATTTCTGCAAGAGAGAGCATTGCGTTACCGTCAATGCTTTTTGAGGAAAATCCGCCCTCTTCGGTTAAAACAATTTCTTTAACAGGGGCTTTTTCCGGTGTTTTTTGGCGTTTTCTCTTTCTTACAACCTTTACACCATAGTTGAACTCACCGTCATCCTCTTTTTCCTCTTCTGCATCTGAGAAAACAAAATCGTCGTCTGTATCGTCATCATCATACAAACCAACGTAAGAAAGTCTGCCGAAATCTGCCGGTGCAACCTCTTTTTCTTCCTTAACGTCATAAGTAAGATATTCCTCGTAAAGCTCGTATTCGTCGTCATCATTTGCACTATAATGAGCAGACGACACCTGAGGCTTTTCCGACTTTTTAGGTGTAGTCATCGGTGGCGGAGCAGGCTTTCTTGAAGATATTGCAATATCCTCAACGTCTACAACGTCTGACTTATATTGAGTCTTTGATGCCTTCCTTGCTTCTTCTGCCTTGCGGGCCATTTCTGCCTTGCGGGCTTCTTCAAGACGTCTTTCCTCCTCAGCACGGCGGCGAGCCTCTTCAACTCTTCTTTGTGCCTCCTGAGCAAGTCTTGCCTCTTCTAATTTTCTTGCTTCCTCAGCTCGTCTTGCTTCTTCCTGTGCTCTTAATCTTGCTTCTTCTGCCTTACGCATTTCTTCAAGCTTACGAGCCTGCTCGAGCTTGCGAGCTTCCTCTGCTCTGCGAGCCTCCTCGGCTTTTCGAGCTTCCTCGGCAAATCTTGCTTCTTCAAGCTTACGAGCCTCTTCAGCCTTTCTTATAAGCTCAGCCTTGCGAGCCTCTTCGGCTCTTCTTCTTTCCTCTTCAAGGCGTATTCTTTCTTCCTCTGCACGTCTTCTTTCTTCTTCCGCCTTTCTTTCTTCCTCTGCTTTACGCAATTCCTCAAGACGACGGATTTCTTCTGCTCTGCGTGCTTCCTCAGCTATTCTTCTTTCCTCTGCGAGTCTTGCTGCTTCTGCACGCTTTGCTTCCTGTGCGAGTCTTTTTTCTTCTGCAATTCTTGCTGCTTCTGCGCGTTTTGCCTCCTGAGCTAATCTTCTTTCCTCGGCCTTTCTTTCAGCCTCGGCTTTTTTAGCCTCCTGAGCCAAACGGCGCTCCTCAGCCCTACGTGCCATTTCTTCACGTTTTCTTTCCTCGGCTATACGGCGTTCCTCAGCCTTTCTTTCCTTTTCGGCTTGCTTTGCTGCCGCAATAGCCTCTTGCTCTGCTATTTCCTCAGGGGTAAGCACCTTTTTAGGTCTGCCTCTGCCACGTTTTTCTTCAGGCGGAACAGGGTCAGGAACAGGATTCTTTCTTGGTCTGCCTCTGCCGCGTTTAACCTCAGCTACAGGCTCCTCTAACAGCTCGTCTGCTGAAGCCTCTGCTACCACCGCTGCTACAGGAGCTAACTCCTCAGGAAGCGGATTTTTTCTTGGTCTGCCTCTGCCGCGCTTAACCTCGGCTACAGGGTCTTCCGTTGTCGGTGCAGCAACCACAGGAGCCACAGGAGTTACCTCTTCAGGAAGCGGATTTTTTCTTGGTCTGCCTCTGCCGCGTTTAACCTCGGCTACAGGCTCTACTGCTGCAGATGTCTGCGCAGCCGATACAGTTGATGAATAAACTTCCCTGCTTTCATTAGTGCCTGTTGCTTCTTCAAGCAATGGATTTTCTTCTATATAACCGAATTGTTCGTCTGATTCTTCAGCCGGTGCTTCTGCACTCTCAGCACTTGTTACTTCCTCCGACATTACCTCGAATTCAGGCAACTGAGAGGTCGGCTTCGGAAGAGTATTTACAGCAGGCAAGGAATCGTCTGTACGCACCGGAATGCCTGCACTTGTGGCAATAATTTCCTCCTCAGAATTTTCATCCTGATTTTCAGCAGGAGGATTATAAATTCCGAGCTTTACCTTGTAGCCTACACCAAGTGATGCAAGCACGAACGAAACTATGAATATAAGACAAGCTAAATCGGCAAAATTGAACGGATTAGCCTCAACTGTTTCTCTGCCGAAAACAAGCACTACAATTCTCGGAATTGTAACGAGTGCTCCGAAAATAGCTGCTGAAAGACCATAGCCGTAAATTCCCCACATACCGTCTTCCGTATAAACGTCTGAAGAAATTCTTGCAAACGTAAGGAAGAAAAGCATAAGGAATACGAGCATAAATATTTCGTAAAGCAATTCAGATACGCTTGTAAAGCTTATGGCACTCATAAGCCTTACAACAAGTCTTGTAATTACCCAGCACAAGGGAGTAAGTGCTAAAAGCTTAAACTCCTTGTAATGACCCTTGCCCGTTACGTTGCTTGCTGCATATACTATAAAATACAAGCAGCCTAAAACAGCAAATACAAATTGTAAAACTACAAAAACGCCGCCCGCTTCTGCTATATTTCCCTTGAGAACCTCAAAAAATGCAGTTGCAGCGCTCCTTGGCGGAACAATCTTAAACAAAACAGAAAACGCATCTAAAATAATTGCTAGTGACAACACACCCGAAGAAATGCCGAGAAGCAAATTCTTTTGCTCGGGAAGCTTTGGTGTCGGTACCTCTTTACTTAAAAAAGAAAGAACAAGAAAAGCACCAACAGCAAGGAAAAGTATTGCGGAAAGCAAGTAGATTGTTGCGTCATCATTCGCATAGAAGCCTGTTTTGGTATCTATCAACGCTAAAAGCTGGTAAACTCTTATGGGCAATGCCAAAAGAGCTGCACCGGCAAATATGAACAATAAATAATGTAATTTAATTGCTTCATAAGCACCTTTAATTCGCTTCATAACTTAACCCTTTCTGTTATTTTGTGAATCTTTATCTTTCATCTAACGGAACGTACTTTTGTGTGCTTGCGCACTCAGATTTTCTTTCATCAATAGGTACATATTTTGCAGGAGCAGCCACACTCTTGTAAGCAGGTCTTATAACTCTGTTACCTGCAATAAGCTCCTCAATTCTGTGAGCAGACCAGCCTGCCACACGGGCAATTGCAAAGAGTGGTGTGTAAAGATCCTCAGGAATTCTGAGCATTTGGTAAATAAGTCCTGAGTAAAGGTCGATATTTGCACAAATTCGTTTATTCTGACCCTTTTCCTTTGCAAAAATTTCAGGTGTAAGATGTTCTATGAGTGAAAGAGCCTTAAACTCATCACCAAAGCCTGCTTTTTCAGCAAAGCCCTCAGCCTCTGCCTTAAGAATTTTTTCACGTGGGTCTGAAAGCGTATAAACAGCGTGTCCCATACCGTAAACAAGGCCGCTGCCGTCACCCGCTTGTTTATTTATAACTTTTTTGAGGAAATCTGCAACCTGACCCTCGTTTGTAATATCACTTACGTCTTCCTTTAAGTAATTAAGCATTTCAACAACCTTTATGTTTGCACCGCCATGTCTCGGACCCTTAAGTGAACCGATACCTGCAGCAAGAGCTGCATAGGTGTCAGTGCCGCTTGAGGAAAGAACTCTTGTTGCAAATGCAGAGTTATTTCCGCCGCCGTGCTCTGCATGAAGAATAAGACAAAGATCTAAAAGCTTTGCTTCTTCATCTGTAAAGGTACGGTTTGAACGGGTTGTGTAAAGAATAGACTCTGCTGTTGAGTGCTCAGGCTTAATAGGATGAAGGTACATACTCTTTTTGTAGTAATGTCTTCTTTTAACCTGATAAGCGTACGTCATAATTGTAGGAAGCTGTGCTAAAATCTGCAAGCTCTGACGAAGCACGTTTTCGATTGATAAATCGTCCGGATTATCGTCATAGGAATAAAGTGCAAGCACTGAACGAGCGAGCTTGTTCATTATGTTTGGTGAGGGCGCTTTTATAATCATATCCTCAATAAAATCCTCAGGAAGCTCTCTTGCAGCGGCAAGTATCTTTCTGAAATTCTCTAACTGCTCTTTTGTTGGTAGATTGCCAAAAAGGAGCAAGTAGGAAACCTCTTCGTAACCAAAGCGATTTTCCCTTCTGCAGCCTGTAACTATATCGTTTAAATCAATTCCGCGATAAATAAGCTTACCGTCAATAGGTGTTCTCTCACCGTCTGAAATATAGTAGCCTTCTACCGAACATATTTTGCTAAGGCCCGCCATAACGCCACTGCCGTCGCGGTTACGAAGACCTCTTTTAACGTCGAATCTTTCAAAGTACTCCGAAGAAATTGCACTGTTCTTTTTTATTTCCTCACAAAGAGAAGAAAGTGCGTCGTTTGGAATAGGTGAAATATATGTCGGCAAAATGTTCACTCCAATCTTTTTTGTAAAGTTATTAAATGAAAAAATAATTCATATTATTTTATAACAAAATAAAAGAAAAGTCAACAATAAAAGCAAAAGGAAGGTCGCATAAATATTATGAAAAATTATATTATTTCTATCGTTTTTATATTCATTTCGCTAATAATCACACCTATTATTGCTCTTACGGAAGATACAGATAAATCGAACTTGGCAGATTACAGCACCGATTATACCGAAAATTCAGTTGCAGAAACAAACAATTTTTCTGAAGAAAGCATACAAAAAAGCAATGCAGAAATCACCGTTTTTTTAAGCAAGCAAAAGAAAAATTTAACAGTAAGTGAATTTGAATACGTTTGCGGAAGCGTTGCGGCAGAAATGCCACTAACCTATCACGAAGAGGCATTAAAGGCGCAGGCCGTTGCCTGCTACACAAACGGTTTAAGGCTTAAAGCCTCGGGCAACAAGGAAAAGGTTAACGGTGCAGATATTTCCAACGACACAAGCGTGCATCAGGGCTACCTGACTAAAGAGGAAAGAAAAGCAAAATGGGGTGAGGACTACGAAAAATACGAAGCAAAATTAGAAAAAAGCGTAACCGAGGTTTTAGGCGAATATTTAACCTACGACGGTGAATATTGCCTTTGCGCTTTTTCTGCAATATGCACAGGCACAACGGAAAGTGCCCAGAACGTATGGGGAAGCAAAATTCCGTACCTTGTAAGCGTAAAAAGCAGCGGTGACACGCTTTCTCCCGCCTACTCAACAACAAACACCTTTACGAAATCGCAATTCATCTCCATTATGAAGGACCTTGACGTTTCCGTAAGCACAAAAACTAGTCTTAAGGACGTTATAGGCAAGGAGAAAACCTCGAAGGCAGGCACGGTATTAAAAATAGAAATAGGTGAAAAGGAATTAAGCGGTGAGCAAATAAGAAAGGCTTTTTCATTAAAAAGCGCCGCCTTTAAAATACAGGTTACCGAAAAGGAGGTAACCTTTAAGGTCAGCGGATACGGGCACGGCGTAGGAATGAGCCAGTACGGTGCAGATTATATGGCAAGACAAGGCAGCACCTATGACGAAATTCTGAAGCATTACTATAAGGGTGCAGAAATCCAAAAATAAAAAGTCCCCGATTGAAATTCAATCGGGGGTTAATTTTTTACTCATTCGGCATTATATAACCGACTTGCCCTCCCACTCCTTAGCAGGGGTTATCTCAAGTAATTTTGCAATTGTTACTGCAACGTCCTTTATAGATATTGCGCCTAACTCCTTGCCCTTTTCAAAACGATTACCGCAGAATACAATCGGTATTGTCATATCCTCGGGAATATCGTCACCGTGGCAACGGTCGTGACCGCCGTGGTCTGCAAGAAGAATTATGGTGTAATCCTCAGGAATGCTGTTTTTAAGCTTTTCCGTGCAGGAAAGAGCCTTGCTTACGCTCTTCATATATTGCTCGCTCATCCAGCCGCAATCGTGACCGCCAACCTCGTCTGTTTCACCTAAATAAAGGAATAAAAAGTCGGGAGTCTCTTCGTTTATGTATTTGATTGCCGCATCTGTAATTTTTGTATCGGTATCGCTTTGATAGTGCTGATTTATGCAGAGTGCAGTATGGAGATGGTCGGGTCTGCTTAAATCTCTCAGCTCCTCCCACGTATAGAAAAACGCACATTTTTTGTCGTATTTTTCAAGTCTGTCAAAAAGTCCCTCAACAGGTCTCACCTGAGGAACGTAGGTGTTAGATAAAATGCCGTGTCTGTCAGGGTCTACGCTGTGAAAAAGTGACATATGACAAGGAAGCGTCACAGACGGCATAACAGTTTGTGCCGTAAGAGAATACGAGCTTTCCTTAATAAGCTTTTCGGCGAATGGATTTCCGCAGCCCATCATACCGTCGGGGCGCATACCGTCTACTAAAACAAGAATAACTTTTTCAGACATTTTAAAGTCTCCTTCAACAAAATCATTTTTTTATTTTTACTGTAAACTCAGTACCCTTACCAAGCTCACTTTCAACCGTTATATGGTAGCCGTTTCTTTCTGCCACCTTTTGGACGAGCGCAAGACCCAAGCCATTACCCTCTTCAGCGTGAGAGGTGTCGCCCTGGTAAAATTTATCGAATATATGCTGTTTTGTGCTTTCATCAAAGCCACAGCCCGTATCCTTTATTTTTACCTCCACATAGTCCTCTGTTGACGTCTGAATAACCGAAACGTTTCCGCCGTTTTCCGTAAACTTAAACGCATTTGATAAAAGATTATGCCATATAACATCTAAAAATGAGGCAACCTCATTTACTATTACACGGTCCTCCAGCTCTACAAAAAGCTCTATGTTCTTTTTTTCCCAAACGCCCTCAAAAAACAAAAGGGCATCTGAAAGCTGACGGCATAAATCAAATTCTTCTTTTTCAGGTAAAATCTTTTTATTTTCTATTTTGTTAAGCTTCAGAATATTCGCAACTAAAGCAGAAAGCCTTTCGGTGCTTTCGATTATTGTTTCTAAATATTCTGCTTTAACCTCCTCGGATAAATTTTCATCCTTTAGAGCAGTTGTATAGTTATTTATTACTGAAAGCGGTGTTTTAATTTCGTGTGAAACGTTTGAAATAAAATCCTCCGTTAAGGATTCAATGCTGTTAAGCTCTTCAACCATCAGATTAAAATCGCGGAACATTACGTTAATATAGGAGTTTTCCTTAAGACTTTCGTCAAGCTCAATTTTCGTTGTAAAATCTCCCTTGGAAACTCTTTTCGTTGCCTCACTCAGCTTTTCTAAATGCTTACTGTAATTCACCCTTACAAAATATCTTATGCAAACGTATGCAATAACAGCCATTACAACGTAGTACGCTATGTACCACACGCCGTATCCACCGAAAAGTGTAGAAAACTCGAAGTCAAAAATCATTGGCGGAATAAGCGCAAGCAAAAGTGCTACCAAAACGGTAATTATATATGCCTTAACTGAAAAAAACGAAATATCCTCAGGTAATGTTCTTTGAACGTTTATCTGCTTTGCTTTCTTTGCTTTTTTCATTTAAGCACCGCCTTGTATCCAAGACCGTGTATTGTTACTATTTTAAAATCTTCACAGCAAGAGAATTTTTCCCTCAGCTTTGTAATATAAACGTCTACCGAGCGAAGACTTGTGCCACCCTCTACACCCCAGAATTCATCTAAAAGCTGCGAGCGTGAAAAGGTTTTTTTAGGGTAGGACAAAAGCTTGTAAAGTATATTGAATTCTCTTACGGTAACCGGTATTTCTTCACCCTTTACGGCTGCAGACATTTCATCTGCATCAAGCACAAGGTCGCCCACCGTGATTTTTCTGTCCGAAATTATATTTGCTCTGCGAAGAATTGCGCCTACTCTTAAAACAAGCTCGTCTAAATCTATGGGCTTAACCATGTAGTCGTCCACACCTAAATTAAAGCCGCGCTCCTTAGATGCGTAGTCATCCTTAGCAGTCATAAAAAGCACCGGTATGCTTTTATTTACCTTTCTTAAATTCTCCAAAAATGCAAAGCCGTCTGTTTTAGGCATCATAATATCTGAAATTATCATATCGTACAGGCTGTTATACATAATGTCGTAAGCCTCTTCTACGGTAGTGCAGCCCGTTGCGGAATAGCTATTTTTCTCAAGATGTGCACAAACAATCTGATTAAGCTTCACGTCATCCTCAACAACTAATATGTTAACCAAACAAAATCCCCCGCCTTCACTTAATTTGAATTTAATTTATCATATATAAGTTTTATTGTCAAATAGTCTTGCTTTTTTCATAAAAATGTAGTAACATAGCCGTATATTGGCTTTTTATGAGCAAAACTTTTATTTTCGTTAACAACTCTTTAACAAACGTGTGCTTTTCGTACATTTTCCGAGTGTATTACGAGAATAAATCCCCTATTTTTACCAGGAGATGAAAAATGTTCAAAAAATTATTAAAGCTTGCGCAAAAGGATTTATATATCCAGGCAGTTTCTGTTTTTGCAATTCTTTTAAGCATAACGGTTGTTGCAATTGCTTATATAAAAACCTCCGCAAACGACAAGAAGATTGACAACACAAATACTTCTTACAATTACGAAACACTTCCCGGGCAGACCGAGTTTTCAACAAACTCAGCAATTTTGTCTCCGCTGGATACTACCCTCCCAATACAGGGTGGAAATGCCGGCTGGCAAGACACACCAACCCAGCAACAGCAGCAGACTCCCGCAGGAAACTCAAACTCGGTTTACTCCTGGAGCACTCAGGAAATTCTTTCCAAAATGACCGCCGCTATAAACCAGACAAAGGCATACAAGGGCAATTTAGCGGTACACCACTCCGAAAGTTTTACGGCAAACATTACCGAATGTACGGGTGGCGCAATTGGTCAAAGAGTTGCAAACTCACTTGTTGGTGCTGTTGTTAAGCCAAGCGACCAGACTTTAAACTTTGCAAACGGCACCGCGCTTACCTCTGAGGGTGAAAACACGCAGATACTTCTCCCTAAAAACGGTCCGTTTACGCTTTCAGCCGCAGGTATTAAAACTGCAAAGGCTTACGTTGAGGGTGACAAGACTGTGCTTGTGGTTACACTTATACAGGAAAACGTTAACCAGGTTACCGTACCAAAGCACAATGCGAGCAGCATTGGTTACCTTGACCCTAACAGCGTTGACCTTATGGGTATGACCATTAACAGTGGTGAAATTCAATATTTAGGCTCAAGCATAATGGTTAAGATTAACTCCGCGGGCTACGTTACATATGCTAAGTACACTATTCCGCTTCACGTTTACGGAGAAGGCTCAAAGGGCTCTTTGAGCGGCTACGCTGTATTTGATGGTGCTCAAACCGAAATTTGGGAATTACCACTTTAATTTTGTTAAAACACCGAGAAATCGGAAAATATAAAGCTATTGATAAGGATGAAAGAAATGGGTATTAAAGAGACTGCTATTAAATTAGCTGTTAAAAAAGGTGTTAAATATCTTAAAGAAGACGTTGACACAAATTCAATCAAATTGATTGATAAGGGTCTTAAGCTTACAGAAGGCAAAGACCTTTACCATAATGCACTTTTAAAGCTCAGAGAGGGAATGATTGACCCTAACCACGAGTGGGCAAACTTTGTTAAGCACATAATTGAATACGTTGATGCTGACATTATTGAAAAGCTTGTGCCGCCTTTTATGAGCGCATTTATAAGAGGCTACGAATTAAGAAAAGCGGCTATGAAAAAATATGACTGCAATATTCCTTGGGCAATTCTTTTAGACCCTACTACTGCTTGTAACTTAAAGTGCACAGGCTGTTGGGCTGCAGATTACTCTAAAGCAAGCCAGTTAACCTATGATGATATTACAAACATCATTAAACAAGGTAAAGAAATTGGTACATTCGTTTACCTTTACACCGGCGGTGAGCCGCTTATGAGAAAAAAGGACCTTATTCGTATATGTGAAGAAAATCCGGAATGCCTTTTCATCTCATTTACAAACGGTACTTTAGTTGACGACGAATTTGCTGACGCTGTTAAGCGTGTTGGTAACTTATTACTCACAATTTCTATTGAGGGTAACGAGGAAACAACTGATTCACGCCGTGGCAAGGGTACATACCAAAAGGTTATTTCTGCTATGGAAAAGCTTAAAGCACGCGGTATTCCTTTTGGTGCTTCACTTTGCTACACAAAGGCAAATGCAGACGTTATTGCATCTGATGAATATGCAGACTTCCTTATTGATTTAGGCGTTATTTTTGCTTGGTACTTCACTTTTGTTCCTGTTGGCGCAGACGCTACAAACGAGCTTATGGCAACAGCTGAGCAACGTGAGCTTATGTATAACCAAATCAGAAAATGGCGTTTCCAAAAGGGTGCACAAAAGCCACTCTTTACAATTGACTTCTTTAACGATGGTGAGTACGTTGGCGGCTGCGTTGCAGGCGGTAAGCAATATTTCCACATTAGTGCAAACGGTGACTGTGAGCCTTGCGTTTTCGCACACTACTCAAACGTAAACATTAAAAATGCTACTCTTATAGACGCTTTACAGAGCCCGATATTTATGGCTTACAGAGAGCGTCAACCATTCAGCTCAAATATGCTTCGTCCTTGCCCTGTTATGGACCAGCCGGGCGCTCTTAAGAGAATGGTAGAGGTTTCCGGTGCTAAATCTACTGACCTCAGCTGTCCGGAGCCGGTTGAAGATTTATTCAACAAAATTGTTGATGTTTCTGCTAAATGGAAAGAGACTGCTGACAGAATGGAAAAAGAACACGGCTTCATTAACTTCAGACTCAGAAGTATAAGCATTTATGATGAAGCAGAAGCAAAACACGTAAAAGACTATAAAGATTTTGAATAACATATATCAAAGAATTATAATATTAAAGAATTGTAAGAAGGGCATCGAGTAAATTCGGTGCCCATTTTAAAAAGGTGTTGAAATATTTGGAAACAATATTAAACAAAAATTTACAAAGAACTAAAAATCCTGAAAGTGCGGGTATTTCTTCAAAAGTTATAAGAGAAATGCTCGACGAAATGGAAAGAGAAGATTGTGAACTTCACAGTCTTATGATTCTCCGCCACGGTAAAGTTGCAGTTGAAACTTATCAATCACCATTAAAAAGTTCTGACACCCATATGGTTTACTCTGTAAGTAAAAGTTTTTTAGCAACCGCTTTCGGTTTTGCCTTAGATG
>JAZOOH010000046.1:0-150459 GCA_045654905.1 Acutalibacteraceae bacterium
AATGGTTTTCACATCATAATCACCTAAAACATCCATAAGTGGTTTGATGATTACGCCACCACCCATTCCTGTAAGTGAACCTACAGTTGTAGCAAAAAGTGCTAACAGAAAATAAACAAAAAACTGCAAATAAACACCCCCATAAAGTCTTACTTTTAAATTAATTATATCCCCCGAACAAAACAAAAAGCAACAAAAAAATAGGCGACACGCTAATCTAACAATATTAACATAATAGCAAATTGAGGTTTGTTGGGATGAATGCATAATTAAGGTTGCTGCATCATATCAATCATCCCTACAAAGTCAATTTTTGTTTTCTTAAATGATTTTATATCCATAAGCTTATATCTCTTTTTTTGCATTAAAATCTCTATAAAAATAACTATATTTTTTATGATTTAATTATATCATATTTGCTCCTTGGATTTCAATACACACTATGATAAATGAACACTAGCAACTGCACAAGATAGAGATTTTGTGAACAATTTGCAGACGAATTTATCCGGGTATACGGAGAACGACATACAGTATAATTTGTGCTTTATATTTAAATATCAATTGTATGTTTTGTTTATCATAAAAGCAATTATACAATACTCGAAGCGAAGAAAAATGATTTGTAGTGACGAAATTAACTCAATATCATTTGCCTGTTTGTCGCACACTTGCTAATATTCTGCTAATTTTCATTAACAAAACGGCATAATATCAGAGAAAACGGAGAGTGACTCTGTTAACATCATAACACCCGTTAACCCTAGTAAAATAAGGGCTTGAGAGGGGGTTAAGTGATAAAAGTGAACAAAATAACACCCCTTGGGGCAAACTCCTAAGGGTTAGTTATAGGTTCGATTCCTATTTGGGGTGACAAAAAATCCAAGTCGAAAGACTTGGATTTTTTTATCCATTGCGAAAGCAAAGGTATATCATCTTTCTGCAATTATTTTGTATGTAAAATAGTTGAAATATTCAACACGATGTTTTTGAGAATTCACTTGAAAACATCGTGTTTTTTTGGTATCATTTTTTTGGGTGAAGTAACATGAAAGGTAAAAAAATTTTAAAAATTATAGGAGTTTTTCTTGCGTTAGTGCTTTTGTTTTTTGCAGTAACTTCAGTAATAACAGTAGCGGGCAGAAACAATAACATGAAAAAAGTTGAAAGCTTCGAGCAGGTGAAAATCGAAAATCAGTTAGTGCCTGTTGAAGATGAAAATGGTTACTGGACTTTTACGACAGATGAAGATTTCAAAGTGCTTCAGGTTACTGATATTCACATCGGAGCAGGTTGGATGTGCCATGGGAAAGACTTAAAGGCACTTAATGCAGTTGCAGCAATGGTTACTGCAGAAAAGCCTGATTTGGTAATTGCTACAGGTGATATTGCATACCCTATACCACCTCAGGCAGGTACAGATGATAATTTAGCATCTGCGAAGCTTTTTGCTGCTCTTATGGAAAAGCTCGGTGTTTATTGGACGGTTACTTTTGGTAACCACGATACAGAAGAGTATAGTGATTACAATAGAGAACAAATAGCAAACTTTTACGAAAATAGCGGTTTTAAATACTGCCTTTTCAAAAGTGGTCCTGAAAACATTGCTGGTTATGGTAATAGTGTTATAAATATTAAAAACTCAAAGGGTGAAATTACTCAGTCACTTTTTACATTTGATAGCCATTCTTATTTGAATCATGACATTTTAGGTTTTGGTTATAATTATGATAATATCCACGAAAATCAAGTTAAGTGGTACAGAGAATGTGTGGAAAAATTTACAGCACATAACAGAGCAATTTCCGGCGAAGAAACTTCTGTGCCAAAATCGACTGCATTTTTCCATATTCCGTTAAAGGAATATCAGGATGCGTGGTATGAATATATGGAAAACGGATTTAAGGATAGTGAAAACGTAAAACTCCTTGAGGGTATTGCTGGTGAAGGCGGAATAATTGTTTTTCCGGGTGATGGCGAAGATCAACTTTTTGAAACAATGTTAGAATTAGGCTCAACAAAAGGTGTTTTCTGTGGTCATGACCACGAAAATAATTTTAGCCTTGAATACAAAGGAATTCAGTTAAGCTATGGCATGAGTATTGACTACCTTGCTTACATAGGCATTTCAGGCAGAGGCGCTCAGCGTGGTTGCAAGGTTATTACGTATTCACCAGATGGTAGCTTCACCTCAAAAAATGAAAGTTATTATCAGGAAAAGTACATTTCACAATTTGAGAAAGAAACAGTTGATATGGAAGAATTGACTTATGCTACAGTGGTTGAAGAATAAAATTCAATAGGTTTACTGTGTAATCAATAGATTTTAATGAGGTGTTTTTATGGAGTTTTTTAAAGAGCTTTGGGCGGTGAATCCGCCTGCACTTTTTGCAGTTGTTTGCCTAATAGGTTATTTCTGGGGTATGGCTGTTGTGTTTATTTCAAAGCCTATAAAAAATGCAGAAAGCTTTTCGGTAAAGCCTGTAGACAATGCAGGTAAAACAGAAATCCGTGTTTATTACGGCGGTATTTCCTTTGCTTTGGGTGCTTTTCTTTTGTATCTTACCATTGCTTTAGGCACAGCGTATCATTCGCTTATTGGCGGTGTTATTTTCGCAACCACTGTTTTAGTAACGAGAACAATCTTCCTTTGTGTAGATAAGGGGTGGAAATGTCCTTACACAAAGCTTGCAATTCCTGCGGAAAGTGCATTTGTAGTTGCACTTTGGGTTTGCTTCTTTTTAGCACAAAAATACATATAATAAAAATGCACAGATGAGTTTTCATCTGTGCATCATTTTTTTTATAAGCTTATTCTTTCACCGGTGTGTGCATTAACGAGTGCTTTGTGAACACCTATATATGAATTTGAAATATATTTATCAAGGTGTAAGCTGCCGAAAAACCAACGGTCAAAATCGCAGCATTTTGAAAGCTCATCAAAATAGGCGTTAAGCGCTGTAACGTGAATAGGCTCATTGTTTCCGAGTTTTAAGAAATCCTTAATGAGTCCGGGTGGCTCGTGTGTTAATATTACGTTAACCTCACATTTAACGTTTTCAAGGTTGTTCGCAGCTTCAAGTAATTCCGGCTTTGAAGGTGTTTCATCCTTGGACCACGTTTTTTCTTCGATCCTGTAGTCTAGGTCAGGGCTTTCACCGCCACCCATAGTAAAGATTCTGAGACCGTCAATTGAGAAGATTTGTCCGCGCATAAGATGGAAAATATTGTCTGATATTTTGTGGACTTTTCCGCCTTTCCAAGCAGTTACGGGGTAGCCGTTAAGAATTTCAAAATTCTCGTGAGAGCCGTCTATAAAGCAAATATTATATTTTCTTTTTGAAAAGCTTTTAAGTATTTTTTCTTCCGCCTTAGTGTTATCCCAAATAAAGCCAAAGTCACCGCATACTATTAAGGTGTCACCGGGCGCAAGCTCCTTTAAAGCAGCTTTTGAAAGTCTCTCGGGGTCACCGTGAGTATCGCCAGTTATAAAAACCATAAATTCACTATCCTTTTTTTAAAAATACTATTTCCTTTATTGAAATAAAATGTTATAATACATGTTGGTTATTATTTTACTACATTTGTTGGGTGTTGTCTATGAAAAAATTATTTATTTTTATAAATTGTTTTATTTTATTGCTAACAATGTTTGCAAACGTTGCTTTTGCTGCAAATAACAGCAATGGTTATAATATTCAGCCGCCAAGCTACGAGTCAGATATTGCGCTTCTTGTCAATGCAGATACCGACACGGTGATTTATTCCAAAAATGCCGATAAAATTACTGCACCTGCATCCTTAGCAAAGATTGTTACAGCGCTTGTGGTTTTGGAAAAAGAAGAGAATCTTCAAAAGAAAATTACATGTACAAAAGAGGCAATTAACAGTATTTTAGGCACAGAAAGCTCAATTATCGGTCTTTATGCAGGTGAGAAAACTACAGTTGAAATGCTTTTATATTGCATAATGCTTCCAAGTGCAAACGATGCTGCAGCAGTTTTGGCATACCATTATGGTAACGGTAACCCGCAATTGTTTATGGACGAGATGAACGAGTACGTTAAAAAATTGGGCTGCAAAAACACCCATTTTGCAAACCCACATGGTCTTGATGATGAATCAGTTAAGGGATTTTCAAGCGATACCCAAAGCCGTACAACGGCAAATGATATGTACATTATTTCTAAGCATGCATTAGAAAATGAAGTGCTTAAAAAAATGAGCTCGCAGTACAGTAAAACAATGCCTAAAACAAATAAAAGTGAAAAAAGACCCTTGTACAACACAAACCCGCTGATAAATAAATATTCGTATTACTATATACAAGGCGGAGTTAAAACCTATGGGCTTAAAACCGGTACTACAGATAAAGCAGGTACATGCCTTGTAACAAGTGCTACAAAAAATGGTTATACCTATATTGCAATAGCAATGAAGGGTAAGTACACTTATTATGACGGTGAATCAAGAAATACCGCAAACTTAACCTGCAGCTATATGCTCAAGTGGGCGTTTAATAATATGGAAATGAAGATTATAGCAGACACCGAAAGAGTTTTAGGGGAGGCTGCTGTAGAGTATGGTAAATCTTACGACTACGTAAGCCTGGTGCCTGCAGAGCCGGTTAAGGCTGTTGTTTTAAAGGATGTGCCCGTTGAAGAGTTAACCTTAAAATTTCCTGAAGATTTTCCTGAAAAAATTAAAGCCCCGGTTGAAAAAGGGGAGCCGATAGGTAAAGCATATTTGATGTATAAAGATATAGTTATTGCAGAGGTAGAACTCGTAGCAGGTAATACCGTTAAAAAGAATTATATCTGGGCAATGTTTAATTGGGTGGTAACGGTCGTAAAATCACCGGCATTTTATATTGGTATAATTGTGCTTGCGGTGTTGCTTTGCTTGTTCTTCTCAACCACAAAACAACAAAGAAAACAGAAAAAACGACAAAAAAATACCATCCACGTTGTGAAAGATTACAGTAATTTACGCAAATAATTGAATTTGGTGAACGAGAAAAACTATAGAAAAACAGAGAAAAACAGAGAAAACAAAAGAAATGCAAAGTTATTTTAAATTTTGTTGAAAAAAGTGTTGACAGTCCCGTTTTGCTGTGATAATATATCAAGGCAAAACGGGATTACTATGTTCCAAAAAATTACGGAGGTAAAACATTATGTCTACTTATATGCCTAAAGGCGATTTTACAGATCGTCAGTGGTATGTTCTTGACGCAGAAGGCAGAACACTTGGTGAAGTTGCAGTTGAAGCAGCTACAATCCTTCGCGGCAAGCATAAGCCAACATTCACACCACACGCAGATTGCGGTGACAGCGTTATCGTTATTAACGCTTCAAAAATTGTTCTTACAGGTAATAAACTTAACGATAAGATTTATTACCACCACACAGGTTACGTTGGTAACATGAAGGCTGTTAAATACGGCACTCTTATGAAACAAAAACCTGAATTCGTTGTTGAAAAAGCTGTTAAAGGTATGCTTCCTGACAACACAATCGGTAGAAATGCTATGACTCGCATCCGTATTTATGCAGGTGCAGAGCACAAACAAGAGGCTCAGAAGCCAATTGTTAGAGAATTTTAAGGTGAGGAGGCAATAAACAATGTACGAAAGCAAACCATATTTCTACGGTACTGGTAGAAGAAAAAAATCTGTAGCTCGTGTTCGCGTTTACCCAGGTACAGGTAAAATTACAATCAATGACAGAGATATCGACGATTATTTCGGTCTTGAAACACTTAAACTTATCGTTCGTCAGCCTCTCGCACTTACAGAAACATCTGAAAAATATGATGTTATCTGCCGTGTAGCAGGTGGCGGTGTAACAGGTCAAGCAGGTGCTATCCGTCACGGTATAGCAAGAGCTCTTCTTCAATCTGAGGATGAGGTTCGTCCTGTTCTCAAAAAGGCAGGCCTTCTTACAAGAGACCCAAGAATGAAAGAAAGAAAGAAATACGGTCTCAAAGGCGCTCGTCGTGCACCACAGTTCTCAAAGAGATAATCATTTATCACAGAGAGCAAACAACAACCCCGAAACCATCACGGTTTTCGGGGTTTCTTTTTGTTTTATAAATGCTTTATTTTGTAGCTCAGTAAGCTGTTATTTTCTTGACTTTTTTACTATATCATATTATAATTTATAGTGTATGATTATTATTAAATAAGTTGGTAAATTATGAAAAAAGATGTCTTCACACCAAACAGAATAATTGCATTTTGTGCAGTCTTTTTTTTGCTGACAACTGATACCTCGTTTTTTTCACTTGAAACCTTCAGTGGTACAATAAGACTTGCTATTTCAATTGTTGCTGTTTCTGCTATTATTTTTACAAGATTTCAAAAAACAGTTTTATCTAACCCGTTTTTTTCACGCTTAAAAAGAACGGTTGGGTTTTTTATTGTTTCTTTAATTCTTCCCGTGCTTTACGGTAATTATAACATAAAGCAAATGATTATTACCGTAGTTATCTGGACAGTAGGCTATTTAACTGTTTTGTTTGTGCCTTACGAGGAGTTTAAAAGTATTTTCACCTCAATTGTGGCATTTTTGGCGATATTTTCTCTCATAACCTTTGCCATTAAGCTGGTGTCCGTTAATTTATTCAGCTGGTTACCAACAATTGAGAAAAACGGCGTTATTTATTACAATGCAGTTTTTGCAATAATTTCTTCAAGTAATTTTACTTTACGTAATTTCGGTATTTTCTGGGAGCCGGGTGCATTTGCTATTTTCTTGAATATAGCGTTGTATTTTGAATTATTTGAAAGTAAATTTAACGCAAAAAGAATAATATTATTCTTTATAACAATTGTTACAACAGTTTCTACCTTGGGTATACTGTGTATATTTATTTTGTTCTTTGCGTTTATTACTGTTGATAAGCGATTTATTTCTAACAAAATTAAATTTTTCGTTTCGATTGCTGCTATAATGTGTCTTCTTGTAACAATTCTTTTTGGAGATGACTATATTTTCCAGCTGTTTGGTAAGCTGGGTATTATAGAGGGTAGTAGTGTAAACGACTCAACCAACGTAAGATTAAACGCTATTATTTATCCGGGTAACGCTTTTCTGCAAAACCCGATTATTGGTGTTGGATACAACGAGTATTTGTTTATTCAGGAACGTTTTTGCGAAAATATGGCGACCTGCTCGTTTTTAAACTGGCTTTGTATGTTTGGTTTGGCAGGTGGTGTGTTACCAATAATTGGTTGTGTGCGCTTCTTTGTAATTAGTAATCAAAAATTCATTACAAAGTGCTTCTTATTAGCTTTTGTAGCGCTTCTGTTTTCAACCGAAAACTTTAATTTGTGTGTTATTATATATATACTCGTATTCTACGGCTATTCTAAAAGAACTTCCAAAAGCTTTGTTAAAAGGTTAGTTTGATATGAAAAAGGTTTTAAGTTATTTAAAAAAGTATGTTAAAGAAACTGTTTTTGCGCCCCTGCTTAAAATGTCAGAGGCGCATCTTGAATTATTTGTACCAATCGTTATAGCTAATATTGTGGATTTTGGCGCAAATAGCAATTTAGATTACGTTGTAAAACAATGTGTAATATTGCTTGTTTTAGGCGTGCTTGGCTTGGCTTTTTCTGTTTCCGCACAGTATATGTCTGCAAGGGCTGCCGTTGGTATGGCAACCGATTTAAAAGCCGATTTATTTAAGCATATACAAAGCTTTTCTTATGCAGAGCACGAAAAGGTTGGTGCAGCTACCTTAATTACAAGAATGACGAGTGACGTAAACCAAGTGCAAACCGGTGTTAATTTAACACTAAGATTATTTTTACGTTCACCGTTTATTGTTTTCGGCTCTATGATTATGGCTTTTACGTTAGATGTAAAAGCAGCTTTAATTTTTGTTGCTACAATTGTGCTTCTTTCTGTTGTTGTGTTTACTGTAATGGGTGTTACTATACCCAAATACAGAAGCGTACAAGAAAAATTAGATTCCTTAATGCTCACAACTCGTGAGAATCTTTCGGGTGTAAGAGTTATAAGAGCGTTTTGCAAAGAAAAGTCCGAAACGGAAACTTTTAATGAAAAAAACGTTTTATTGAATACAGCTCAACGTGCCGTTGCGAAAATATCATCATTAACTAATCCGACAACCTTCATAATTGTGAACATTTCTGCGGTGGTGCTTATTTGGGTGGGCGCTATAAGGGTAGATGAAGGTGTTATTTCTCAAGGTACTGTAGTTGCGCTTTATAATTATATGGCACAAATTCTTGTTGAGCTTGTTAAGCTTGCTAATTTAATTGTAAGCATTACAAAATCAATAGCAAGCGCAGGGCGAATATCTAAGGTGTTCGAGGTTGAGGATTCCGTTAAGGATTCTCTTAATGCAAACAATTCCTTTGAGCTTGACGGAGAAACTGCCGTTGAGTTTAAAAGTGTAGCGTTTAAATATCCCGATTCTAACGAGAATGCTCTTGAAAATATCAGTTTTTCAGTAAAAAAGGGAGAAACTGTAGGTATAATTGGCGGTACAGGCTCGGGTAAAACAACCTTAGTTAATCTTCTTTCGCGTTTTTATGATGTCACAGAGGGTGAGATAAAGCTTTTTAACAAGGGTGTTTCAACAGTTACAGAAAACTATTTAAGAGATAATATTGCTATTGTACCGCAAAAGGCAGAGCTTTTCAGAGGTACAATAAGAGATAATATTAAAATGGGTAAAACAGATGCCACTGAGGAAGAAATTTTACTTGCTTTAAAACTTTCTCAGGCAGAAGAGTTTGTTATGAAAAAGGATGAAGGATTAGAATACCATATTGAGCAATACGGTAAAAATCTTTCGGGCGGTCAAAAGCAGCGCCTTACAATTGCAAGGGCGTTAATTAAAAATGCACCTGTAATAATTCTTGATGACAGCGCTTCAGCGCTTGACCTGGCAACAGATGCAAAGCTAAGAAAAGCAATTAAGGAATTGCCTGGTAACCCTACGGTTTTTATTGTATCCCAAAGAGTTTCAGCTGTAATGAATGCAGATAAAATTCTCGTTCTTGATGATGGCGAGCTTGTAGGTACAGGTACGCATTCGGCACTTCTTGAGGCTTGCGAGGTCTACAAAGAAATTGTAAGCTCTCAGCTTGGGGGTGAAGAGCAATGAATATGAAAAAACAAACCCTTAAAAGGTTATTTGAAATAATAGGTAAATACAAAATTATGCTTTTCCTCACCGTAATTTTAGCATTGGTGTTTGTTGTTATATCGTTGTATATACCGATTCTTGTAGGTGAGGCGGTAGATGTTATTGTAGGGAAAAACAGCGTGGATTTTAATGCGTTAACGTCTATTCTTGTAAAAATTGCAATTATTGTTCTTTTGGGCGGAATTTCTCAGTGGGTAATGAGTATTATAAATAACTATATTACCTATAATACCGTAAGAGATATAAGAAAGCTTGCCTTTGAAAAGCTTATGAAGCTGCCTGTTAAATATATAGACGCAAATGCACACGGCGGAATTGTAAGCAGAATTATAACGGATGTAGACACCTTTGCAGACGGTCTTTTAATGGGTTTTACACAGGTCTTTACAGGTATTGCAACAATAATCGGCACCTTGATTTTTATGCTTTCTATGAATCCGCTGATTACAATTGCGGTAATTGTTTTAACGCCGTTGTCTCTTTTTGCGGCAAAGTTTATTTCGGGCAAAACGTATTCTCTGTTTAAAAAGCAGTCGGAAATAAGGGCCGAGCAAACAGCTTTAACCGAGGAAATGATTACAAACGAAAAAACAGTTAAGGCGTTTAATTATGAGGACGAAGCTATTGCAGATTTTAATATAATTAATAATTCCTTGGGGAAAATTTCTTTAAAGGCAATTTTTTATTCCTCACTTACAAACCCGGTTACAAGATTTGTTAACAGTATGGTTTATATGGTGGTTGCTTTAATAGGCGCTATTTTCGTTTTAAAGGGCACGTTAACGGTTGGTATGCTTGTTAGTTTCTTGAGCTATGCAAACCAGTATACAAAGCCTTTTAACGAGATTTCCGGCGTAATTACAGAGCTTCAGAACGCTATTGCCTGTCTTAACCGCGTTTTTGACTTGATTTACGAGGATGAGAGAACGCCTGACGGGGAGGAGAATTTGAATGGCGCGGGCGTTGTTGAGTTTAAAAACGTCTGTTTTTCATATAATCCCGAAAAGCCGTTAATCGAAGATTTTTCTTTAAAGGGTAATTCGGGTGAAACTGTTGCAATTGACGGACCTACCGGATGCGGAAAAACAACGCTCATAAATATTTTAATGCGTTTTTATGATGTAGATAAGGGCGAAATTTTAATAAACGGGAAAAATATTAATAGCATAAGCCGCGAGGAGCTTCGTTCTTGCTTTGGTATGGTGCTGCAGGAAACCTGGCTTAAAAGCGGTACTGTTTTAGAAAACCTTATGTTAGGTGTTCCGGGTGCTACAGAAGAGCAAATAATAGAGGCTGCAAAGCTTACAAGAGCGCACAGCTTTATTAAAAGACTTTCCAACGGCTACAATACGGAGCTTGGGGAAAACGGCGGCTCGCTTTCAGAGGGACAAAAGCAGCTTTTGTGTATAACAAGAGTAATGGCAATGAATCCGCCAATGCTCATTTTAGATGAAGCAACCTCTTCTATAGATACACGAACAGAAATGAAGATAAGCAAGGCTTTTGATTTGCTTATGAAAAATAAAACCTCGTTTGTGGTTGCGCACAGACTTTCAACAATAAAGGATGCCGACAAAATTCTTGTTATGAAGGATGGTAAGGTAATAGAAATAGGCAAACACAACGAATTACTAGCACAAAAAGGCTTTTATTACAGCCTTTATAAAAGTCAGTTCGAGGTTTAATTTTCAAGTTAATATAAAAGAAAAAAGCTTGTAGCATTATTGCTACAAGCTTTTTTAATTCCCGCAATGCCGGATGCGGTAATAAAAACCTGCTTCTTGGCAGGTGGGTGCTCTCTCCATGAGTTCACGCTCCCTTCGTCTGCATAGCAGGAGGTCTGCAATCCGTCACAGAAGGGCGAGCTCCCTTAAAATTGACATAGGGTTAATATTATCCGCATTTATCGTACACCGCAGGAATCACTCTTAATATTAACTTAATACTAAAATTTATTCTTCGTCATCAAACTCAAATAAATCAGCAAGTCTTTCTTCAAAAATCTTGCCTAATTTGTCAAAGAGGTTATCATCCTCAATTGGCTCTAAATAGAATTCGCCGTCCTCATCTGTTACTTGAAGAATAATGAGCTCGCCGTCACTGTCAATAATTTCTTCAGCTTCGTCATAAATAGGGAGAAGAGCAATGAATTTACCCTCGTCGGTTTCTATTCTGTCTAACTCCTCAAAAGAATGCTCAACGCCGTCCTCATCAACAACAGATACTATATCCGGGCCGTAGTCTTCGTTAATATTTTTTACAGCATCAAAATTTTCTGCCATTCCTATCACCTGAACCTTTCATATTAATTTTATACGTTTATTAAATTTAAGTCAACAGTAAATTATTCCGTTATTTCGGCATACCACGAAAAACTTCTTTCTTCTTTTGCATTAAGTGACATAATTTCTCGTTTTTCACTTAAATCTGACTTTTCCTCGTGGTTATCGTTTATGCCCCACCAAGGCTCAATGCATACGTAAGGAGCATTAGGCTTAGCCCAAATGCCAAGAACAGGGGAATCAAAGTTAAATCTTACTACTCTGTTGTGGTTATCACTTTTTAATGAAATAACCTTATCTGTGTAGCCGCTTAAAATTAAAGCGTCATGGTCAAAGGTGTTTTTTTCAATAGTAATGCGCTTTTCATTTTTTAAGAGCTCAACCTGGTTATCAAGTAAAAGTGATTCCTCATCAATTTGTTCATTTAAAACCGTCTGAGGGGTGTCGAACTCAAGGTAGTCACCGATTTCACAATTGAAAGCAGGGTGTGCGCCAAAGGAATAGTACATAACTGAGTCGTTTTTGTTAACAACCTTATGAGAAACCTCTAAGCCCTTGTCTTTTAAAGTAAAGGTTACAAGCAACTCGAATTTGTAAGGGTAAATTTTCATGGAAGCTTCATCATCTGTTTGTAAGAAGGTGAGAGTGTTTGCTGTCTGCTCAACCAATTTAAATGGCTTTTTTCTCACGATTCCATGCTTTTCCATATTGTATTCTTTACCGTTAAGGCGGTACTTATCGTTAAGCAGTCTGCCAATAACAGGGAAAAGAACAGGGGATTGTCCATACCAGATATCGGTATTACCTTGCCAAATGTACTCAATTCCGCTTTTTTTAGATTTTAAAGAGGTGAGCTCAGCACCCATCTCCTTAACACTTAACATAAAAAATTCGTTTTCTACTGTATAAATCATAAAACACACTCACTTTATTTAATTTTATAAAGCTTTACAGCAGTGTTGTTGTCGTATTCAGGCAATTCAACACAAATATGCTCTGAAAGAGAGGTAGGAACGTTCTTGCCTACGTAATCAGGTCTGAACGGAAGCTCTCTGTGACCGCGGTCGCAAAGAATTGCAAGCTGAATACTTGCAGGTCTGCCTAGTTTAAACAATGCCTCTATAGCAGCACGGACAGTTCTACCGGTAAAAAGCACGTCATCAACTAATACGATATTTTTTCCGGTAATATCAAACTCGATTTTTGTTTTATTTACCTCAGGTAAATCGTGAGCCTGCGACAAATCATCTCGGTAAAGATTAATGTCAAGCTCACCTGTGTCAATAGCTACGTTTTCAATTACTTTAATGTTTTCGGCAATTGTTTTTGCTAAAGGCACCCCGCGGCTTCTTATGCCGATTATTGCAAGATTTTTTATTCCATGGTTACGCTCAATAATTTCGTGCGCTATTCTCGTAAGAGAACGCTTAACAGCAGCCTCATCCATTAAAACAGCTTTTAATTCCATATTTCCTCCAGAAATTATAACATATAAACACCGGACTCCAGTTCAACAATTTCGCGATCGTTCGTCCTAAAATATCTGTAAATCGGTTCTTCAAATTCCTTATAGTCAGTAACTGTAAAATTTTTAAGGTCAATCGTTCTTATTTTGCAGGATTGATGATTACAAATATAAAGAATATCGTTATAATTTGTTATTGCAATAGGGTTAAGAAAAGCAGTAGAGGCATCTCCGCCAATTCTTAACACAATTTTTTCTGTAGATGGTGAATATCTTATAACACAATTGTTATCGGGCACAACACCCCAAAGATATTTCTTTTCCGCAGCAACGCTACTGACGGGGCAGTCACGATACTGTAAATCACCCGTCCAGTAGAGTACACCGCTTTCATCAAAAAGACCTAATTCACCGGTTTTATAAGAAACAGCAACGTGCTTGTTGGGTAAAATAACGGCATCACAGTAAAGAAAATCTGTCAGCTGTTCGGTAATCTTCTCATAAGCATCACCAAATTTGTTGAAAAGGTAAGCACCCTTTGTGCTTTGAGAAGGTCTTTCTAACTTAACGTCGTAGGATATAAACGAAATTTTGTCTTCGCCATTTTTGAGGGTATCTTTTCTTGCAACTATTAAGCCCTTGGAAAAGGGGATAATATCGGCAATATCAATATCCATCAATTTTTTCATTTTGTTTCCTCTTCTGAATTATCAATATTGTTAATCTGGTAGCAAAGCGTCATAAGAGAGTCACCTAAATGCACGTTCTCAACAGCAATGCCCTTGTAATTTGTAGCAATATCATACTGAGTAAAGTTCCAAAAGCCTTTAATTCCCAATGCTACAAGCTTTTTTGCCGTTGCATCGGCAAATTCACTCGGTATACAAAGAATTGCAACACTCGGATTGTTTTCTTTGCAAAAATCCTCTAAGGTGTCAGAGTCCATAACAGTATGGTTACCGATTTGTTGGCCTATAACGTTTGGGTTGTTATCAAAAACACCAATAAGGTCAAAACCCCGGTCTTCAAATCTTAAGTGAGTTGAAACCGCGTGGCCGAGATTACCCGCACCAATAAGCACTGCTTTAAACTTGCTGTCTAAGCCGAGAATGTTGCCAATCTCGTTATAGAGCTGCTCAATATTATAGCCATAGCCCTGCTGACCAAAGCCGCCAAAGCAGTTGAGGTCTTGTCTTATTTGAGAGGCAGTTAAACCCATTCTTGCAGATAATTCTTTTGAGGAGATTCTGACAACACCTTGTTTTTTTAATTCTTCAAGATATCTGTGGTATCTTGGAAGTCTTTTAATTACAGGTGTTGAAACTTGTTCATTCTTTTTCATAATATTCAACTACCTTTTGCACTTTTTAATCAAAGAGTTTTTAAAGTGTCCATAACGTATTGACCGAATTCCTCGCAGGTACAACCGGTGTCGCGACCTGTAATGGTCATTTTCTTTTCTGTAATCATACAAATATCAAGAGCTTTTTCAAGCTTGTCAGCTTCTTCTTGTTTGCCAATGTGAGAAAGAAGGAGCACGGAAGCACGGAGCATTGAGCATGGGTCAGCATATTGACCGCGGCCCTCTTTAACCATACGAGGAGCAGAGCCGTGAATTGCTTCGAACATAGCATATTGCTTACCGATATTTGCGCTACCTGCAGTACCAACACCGCCCTGGAATTCAGCAGCCTCATCAGTAATAATATCACCGTAAAGGTTAGGAAGAACAAAAACCTTAAAGTCTGTACGACGTTTTTTATCAACTAATTTTGCAGTTGTAATGTCAATATACCATTCATCAGTAATGATGTCAGGGTAATCCTTAGCAACATCCTTGCAAAGGTTGAGGAATTTACCGTCAGTAGTTTTAATAATATTTGCTTTTGTTATTATTGAAACTCTTTCTTTTTTGTTGTTTCTTGCATATTCGTAAGCAAGCTTTGCAATTCTTTCTGTACCCTCTGTTGTTGTTACAACAAAGTCAAATGCTAATTCACCGTCAACATCAACACCCTTTGAGCCAACAGCGTAAGCACCCTCGGTGTTTTCTCTGAAGAAGGTCCAGTCAATGTTTTCCTCAGGGATTTTAACAGGTCTTACGTTAGCAAAAAGGTCGAGAGCCTTACGCATAGCAACGTTTGCGCTTTCAATGTTAGGAAGACCGTCGCCTGCCTGAGGAGTAGTTGTAGGGCCCTTTAAAATAACGTCACAAGCCTTTAATTCCTCCATAACGTCATCAGGAATAGCCTTCATAACCTTTGCGCGGTTTTCAATTGTAAGACCATCTATATATTTGAATTCAATTCTGCCGCTTTCAACCTCATCCTTTAAGATGTATTTTAAAACGTTTGCAGATTCCTTTGTAATGATGGGGCCAATGCCGTCACCGCCACAAACACCTATAACAATTTTATCAAGATTTTTAAAATCCTTGAATTCCTTAGTAGCTTTAATTTTTTGGTTTCTTTCATCCTGCTCAATAAGAAGAGCCTTAAACTTTTCAAGAGCTGAGTTGATTTGTGCTTCGTTCATAATTAGTTATTCTCCTTTTTTGTAAAATCAAGAAGGCTACCTGCTGAAAGGATGTCCTTTTGTCTTTCGGAAACATCACAAATAAGCTTGTATTCTTCGTTTTTAGTCTTATTAACGAGAGTTACGTATTCATTTTTAGCAAGCTCCGCCTTAATGAATGGTAACTGAAGGTCATCTTTTACATCAATCTTATCGTAATCGTCAGCATTTGCAAAGTTAAGAGGAATAATACCTGCGTTAACAAGGTTTGCTTTGTGAATTCTTGCGAAGGATTTAGTGATAACAGCTTTAACGCCTAAATAAAGCGGTACTAAAGCAGCGTGCTCTCTTGAGGAGCCTTGACCGTAGTTTGCACCGCCGATAATTACACAGCTTTCAGCTTTTTTGCAGTTTTCTGCAAAGTTCTCGTCACATTGACGGAAGCAGAATTGTGAAAGGTAAGGAATATTTGAACGGTAAGGAAGAATTTTTGCACCTGCAGGCATAATATGGTCGGTAGTAATGTTGTCGCCAACCTTAAGTACAGCCTTTGCAGAAATGGAATCTGCAAGAGGAGAGGTTTTTGGGAATGGCTTAATATTAGGACCGTAGTAAACCTCAACAGCATCTGCCTCAGCTTTTGTTTCGGCAGGTAATTCAATCATATTATCGTTTGTAATAAATGTCTTAGGAAGGGTAACGGAAATATCATCCTTGAGCTCAGTTGGGTCTGTAAGAACACCTGTAATTGCAGATGCAGCAGCAGTTTCGGGGCTTACAAGGTAAACCTTGCCGTCAGCAGTACCGCTTCTGCCTTCAAAGTTTCTGTTAAAGGTTCTGAGTGAAACACCCGAAGAACAAGGTGATTGACCCATACCAATACATGGTCCGCAAGCACTTTCAAGAATACGAGCACCTGCATCAATCATATCTGCAAGAGCACCGTTAAGTGCAAGCATATTAAGAACCTGCTTTGAGCCCGGAGCAATACCAAGGCTTACGTTAGGATTAACCTTTTTACCCTTAAGTATTTTTGCAACCTTCATCATATCTAAAAGTGATGAGTTTGTGCAAGAGCCTATAAGAACCTGGTCAACCTTGATTTTACCTATTTCGGAAATAGCTTTAACGTTATCGGGCATGTGAGGCATTGCAGCGAGTGGCTTGAGTGTAGATAAATCAATGTCAATAACTCTGTCGTATTCTGCATCAGCATCAGCAAGAAGCTCTGTCCAGTCTTGTTCTCTGCCTTGAGCCTTCATAAAATCATAAGTAATTTCATCTGATGGGAAAATAGAGGTTGTAGCGCCAAGCTCAGCACCCATATTTGTAATTGTTGCTCTTTCAGGAACTGAGAGGGTTTTAACGCCTTCGCCTGCATACTCAACAACCTTACCAACGCCGCCCTTAACTGAAAGTATTCTTAAAACCTCAAGAATAATATCCTTAGCAGCAACGTAAGGGGAAAGCTTACCTGTAAGGTTAACCTTAATAACCTCCGGTACGGTGATATAATAAGCGCCTCCGCCCATTGCAACAGCAACGTCAAGACCGCCTGCACCCATAGCAAGCATACCCAAGCCGCCGCCGGTAGGGGTGTGGCTGTCTGAGCCAATAAGAGTTTTGCCCGGGATACCAAATCTTTCTAAATGTACCTGATGGCAAATACCGTTACCCGGACGTGAGTAACGAACACCACGTTTTTTACAAACAGATTGAATGAATTTGTGGTCATCCGCATTTTCAAAACCTGTTTGAAGTGTGTTGTGGTCAATGTAAGCAACGGAAAGCTCGGTTTTAACCTTGTCAATATCCATTGCCTCGAGTTCAAGATATGCCATTGTGCCGGTTGCGTCCTGAGTAAGAGTTTGGTCAATTCTTATACCAACCTCATTTCCTTTAGCGTATTCACCGTCTACAAGATGGCTTTTAATAATCTTTTCGCATAATGTAAGACCCATTGTCATTCCTCCAACGAACTTGTTTAAATTTTTAACAAAGTTATTTTATAATTTTTAGGGCTTTTTGTCAATGTAAAGCGCAAAATTAAAATGTATAAAATTATTTTAAATTTTATCGAAATTTATATAATATATACAATACCGCGAAATTGTGGAAAAATATCTGACTTTTTACGCGATTTTCTCACCTTAAATCTTGAACTTTTTTAACAAATGTGTTATTATGTAATTTGGTTATTTTCGCATTTTTGGGCACAATATACTCGGTGATATATTGTGTTTGATAAAAAAGAGAACAATACTTTTGTTGACTTTACTGCGCCAAATCCCACCGAGTCTACGGCTGAGGAGCTTGATGCAGAGCTTAACGAGTCGGCAAATGAAGAGGAAAGCGATGGCAGCGTTACTATAAACGTTAACGGAAAATACGTTCATTGTCTTACTATTATAGGTCAAATTGAGGGTCATTACGCTTTGCCAAATACAACAAAAACAACAAAATATGAGCATATAATTCCGAGAATCGTTGCAATTGAGGAAAATGAAGAGGTTTCAGGCTTATTGCTTGTGTTAAATACAATTGGTGGTGACATTGAAGCCGGTCTTGCTATTGCAGAGCTTGTGTCAGGTATGAAAAAACCAACCGTTTCAATAGTTTTGGGCGGAGGTCACTCAATTGGTATACCTTTAGCCGTAAGCGCTAAAAAATCCTTCATTGTACCTTCTGCTTCTATGACGGTTCACCCCGTAAGAATGAACGGTCTTATTTTAGGTGTGCCTCAGACAATGTCTTACCTTAAAAAGATGGAAGAGCGTGTTCTTGGTTTTATTGAAAGAAATTCAAATATCAAAGCCGAAAGGTTCAGACAGCTTATGCTTAACAGTGATGAATTGATTTCCGATTTCGGTACAGTTCTGCTTGGTGAGGATGCTGTAAGGGAAGGCTTAATAGATAGAGTCGGCAGCCTTTCAGATGCACTGCAGTGCTTGTATGATATGACTAACGAGCAAAGTATTGAAAAGGAACAAGATTTTAAATTTTAAAAGGGGTGATAGGGTGGACGTTTTAAAGGCTTTTATAATGGGTGTAATACAAGGCTTAACTGAATTTTTACCGATTTCGAGTAGCGGCCATCTTTCACTTTTTAGTCACTTTTTTAATTTAGACACACATATATCGGGGTTATATTCCTCGATGCTACATATAGGCTCACTGATTGCAATTCTTTTGTTTTTTTACAAAACAATTTACGAGCTGTTTATTGAGTTTACTTTATGTATTAAGGATATTTCTAAAAAACGCTTTACTCTTAACTTTAAAAAGATTTCAACAACACGAAGAATGCTTTTTATGTTTGTTGTTTCTTGCGTGCCGCTTTTATTTTTATTTTTGCCGGTTAAGGATGGAAAAAATGTTATTGAAGCTGTTGAGGTTTTCTTCAATGACGACAGTATTCTTGCAGAGGGCATTTGCTTTATAGTTACGGGCGCTTTTCTTATCTTGGGTGGCTTTGCGGACAAGCTTTACCAAAAGAAAAGAAACGTAGGTCCCGTGTCAGCGCTTTTAATTGGCTTAGCTCAAATGTTTGCGGCTTGCTTTCCGGGAATTTCCCGCTCGGGTACAACTATTGCTACGGGTTTGTTGTGCGGCGTGAGCAAAAAGAATATGGTAATGTATTCCTTTATTTTAAGTATCCCTACAATTTTTGCTGCAGGATTAATTGAATTTATAGATGCAATTCAAGTACCAACCTTTATTCCTGTTTTACCGTTGATAATAGGTGTGGTGACCTCAGCAGTTGTTGGGCTGTTTGCAATAAATCTTATAAAGATTTTAATTAAGAAAAATAAATTTAAATATTTTGGTTACTATTGTGCTTTACTTGGTGTAATAACAACAATCATTGGTATTGTAGAAGCTTTAATGGGTCGAGGAGTGTAAAAATGGCAAATAATAAAAAAAATACGAAAAAGACAACCGCAAAAAAAGGTAAGTCAACAAAAAAGTCGGTTGCAGAATCAAGTAAAAAGCAGGGCATTTTATTAGGGGTTTTTATATTTTCTATTTTAATGTCTGCGGTCGTGCTTATTGAGGCAGGTAGTGTTTGGGGACACTTAAGACACTTTTTCTTTGGTGTTTTCGGCTTTACAGCATACATATTGCCACTGTTCTTAATATTTGTGAGTGTTGTAGCTGCTCTCGGTAAGGATTCACGTAAATATAAATATCGTGTTGTAGAGGGTGTGGTAATTTACACGCTTATAGTTGCATTTATTCAAATTGTTTCAATTGAGGATACAACTACTACCTTCGGAGAACAAATAGCAGCAAACTTTAACGCCGGTAAGGAAAGCACCCTTGGTACCGGTGTATTTGGTGCGTTTTTCGGCGGCTTACCGCTTCTTCTTACAGCGGGTAACAAGTTGGCGGCAGGCATCATTACCTTTCTTTTAATTTTCTCTCTTTTAATGATTTTTACTGGTACAACACTCTTAAAGCTTGTACGTTCATTAAAAACTCCGGTTGAGGTTGTCGGAGATTATGCAGAAGAAAAGCTTGATAGCATGAAAGAAACCTATGAAACAGTTTCGCACGACGTTCAAGAGAAAAGAGCAAAAAATGCAGAAAGACGCAGAGCTGAAAGAGAAGAGTCGCAAGAAAATCAACCGCGAAAAAGGTCAAGCATTGATATTCCTTTGGGTGAATATGAATCTGAGCCTGATATGGGAATAGAAAGTGTTTTTGAAACAAAGTCCTATAAAACTGTTGCTGAGTTAAATAATTCGAGCTCTATTAATGCTTTTGGCGATTCTGAGCCTGAAAAAATTGAATTGTTAGATGATTTTGAGTCAGATTATTCTGACGATATTAATATAAGTGATATCGGTGCTGAAAAGGCGGATGCAATATTAGAAAAGGCGGTTAATGATTTAACGGCTAAAGCAAATACAGCAAACGAGGTTGTTGATTATAATACTGTTGCTGAAATTGACGAAATTAAGCAGGAGGAAACACCTAAGGAAGAGGAGCTTGACGAGGACGAGGAATTTATAGCTCCTGAAATAAAAGAGGTTGAAATTAAGTACGAGCTGCCGCCGATTGATTGTCTCAACTTGCCTAAGCATAGAGGTCCCGTTGATGACGGTGCGGATTTAAGAGCAAAGGGCGAAAAAATTGTAGAAACACTTAATTCTTTTGGTGTAGGTACAAGAATTGTTGATATTTGCAAAAGCCCGTCTATTACACGCTTTGAGCTTCAGCCAAACCCCGGTGTTAAAATAAGCAAAATTACTGCACTTGCAGATGATATTGCAATGAATCTTGCGGCATCAGGCGTTCGTATTGAAGCACCTATTCCAAACAAAAATGCTGTTGGTATTGAGGTGCCTAACTCCGAAAAGGCGATGGTTACCTTAAGAGAAATTATTGACAGTCCTGAATATAAAAGCTCAAAATCAAAGCTTACTGTTGCTTTGGGCAGAGATATTCAAGGTACGGCAACCTGTGCTAACTTAGCTAAAATGCCGCACTTGTTGGTTGCAGGTACTACAGGCTCGGGTAAATCCGTGTGCCTCAACGCTATGATTATAAGTCTTCTTTATAATGCAAGACCGGACGAGGTAAAGCTTATTATGATTGACCCTAAAAAGGTTGAATTTACCTCTTATCGTTCAATTCCGCATCTTTTAGTGCCGGTTGTTTCAAATCCTAAAAAAGCATCAGGTGCATTATCTTGGGCTGTTAGCGAAATGGATAAGCGTTATGCATTATTCGCAGAAAAGGGCGTAAGAAACCTTGAAAGCTACAATGAATACGCGCTTGCCCAAAATCTTCCGAAAATGCCTCAGATAGTTATTATTATAGACGAGCTTTCGGATTTAATGATGGCAGCTTCAAACGAGGTAGAGGATTCAATTTGCCGTCTTGCACAAAAAGCAAGAGCTGCCGGAATGCATTTGATTGTTGCAACACAAAGACCTTCTGTTGACGTTATTACAGGTCTTATTAAAGCAAATATTCCAAGCCGTGTTGCTTTTGCAGTTAAATCTCAAATTGACTCAAGAACAATTATAGATACACAAGGTGCAGAAAAGCTTCTCGGTAATGGTGATATGCTGTTCTGTCCCGTTGGTCTTTCTAAGCCTGTCAGAGTGCAGGGAGCATATCTTTCGGATGATGAAATCGACAGAGTTATTGCTCACGTTACCGCTCAGGGTGAAGCTAACTATGACGACGACGTAATTAAAGAAATTGAAAGAAATGCGAACAGAGAGGATAAGAAAAAGAGCGCTGACGTTGCTATGGATTCAACCGGTCAGGGTGAAGACGGTGACGAAATGATTCCAAAAGCAATTGAGGTTATCATTGAGCAGGGAATGGCTTCAACAACCTTGCTTCAAAGAAAGCTTAAGTTAGGCTATGCACGTGCCGCAAGAATAATAGATGAGCTTTCAGAAAAAGGTATTGTTGGTCCTTACGAGGGCAGCAAGCCGAGAAAGGTGTTAATCACAAAAGAGCAGTGGTACGAAATGCAGGCACGTTCTGCTTCTGTAACACCCAAGCAGCTTACTATAGAGGAGGCTACGGCTCCACAATTAGTTAACACTCCTACCTTTAGTGATTACAGTACAGATGATTCCACTGATGAAGATGATAGCTCGGCAATCGACGGCAACACTAATTACTTTGGTGGTGCTGTAAGCAGTATTAATGATATAGAGGCGTAATTATGGATATTTTTGTGGAACGCTTTGACGGTGAGTATGCTCTGTGCAGATTAAATGATAGAGAGAAAAATCTTATTAAGCTGCCGCTGAGAGAATTGCCTCAAGGTACAAAAGAGCTTTCTGTTATAACGTTAAAATCAAACGGAACAATGTTTTTAAATCAGTACGCAAAAGAGCTGCGTATGGAAAAAATTGCAAAAAATCTTAAATGTAAGAAATATAATTTTACAAATTACAAAGATTTTTAAAAAAATCTCAAAAAACTATTGATTTTTAAGCAAAGTAGTGATATAATTTCGTAGCAAAATCTCACGTAGGGAAGATTAAAAGTGTCGTGTGCATCTAAAAGGATGTGGCATTTTTAAGTTGATGCCTTACGGTGGTTTAACAAAAAGGAGGACAATATTATGTCAGTAGTATCAATGAAACAACTTCTCGAAGCAGGTGTTCATTTCGGTCACCAAACAAGAAGATGGAACCCCAAAATGGCTCAATACATCTTCACTGAAAGAAATGGTATTTACATCATCGACCTTCAGAAGACTGTTAAGAAGCTCGAAGAAGCTTACACATTCATCAACCAAATCGCACAAGACGGTGGCGAGGTTCTCTTTGTAGGTACAAAGAAACAAGCGCAAGATTCTGTTAAAGAAGAAGCAGAGCGTTGCGGTATGTCATTCGTTAATGCTCGTTGGCTTGGTGGTATGCTTACAAACTTCAACACAATTCAAAGAAGAATTAAGAGACTTGCTCAGTTAAAGGCTATGGCTGAAGACGGCACATTCGACCTTCTTCCTAAGAAAGAAGTTATTAAGCTCAACCTCGAAAGAGAAAAACTTGAAAAATTCATGGGTGGCATTACAGAAATGAAGAAGATGCCTGCAGCAATGTTCATTGTTGACCCAAGAAAAGAAAGAATTGCAGTTCTTGAAGCAAAGAAACTCGGTATTCCGATTGTTGCTATCGTTGACACTAACTGTGATCCTGATGAAATTGACTACGTTATTCCTGGTAATGACGATGCTATCCGTGCAGTAAAACTTATTGCAGGTGCTATGGCAGACGCTATTATCGCAGGTCGTCAAGGTTTGCAGACAATTCCTGCTTCAGAAGCAGCTGAAGAAGTTGCTGAAGAAGTAGCAGATGCTGAATAATTAACTACAGAATAAGGCGGAATACGTTTCCGCCTTGTTTTAAAATAAGGAGGAAATAAAAATGGCATTTACAGCTCAAGACGTTAAAGAATTAAGAGAAAAAACAGGCGTTGGTATGATGGAGTGTAAAAAAGCACTTACAGAAGCTGACGGTGATATGGATAGAGCTTTTGAAATTCTTCGTGAAAGAGGCCTTGCAGCTTCTGAGAAGAAAGCAAGCAGAATTGCAGCAGAAGGCGCAGTTATTGCTTACACAGATGAAGATAACAAGGTTACAGTTCTTCTTGAAATCAACTCAGAAACAGACTTTGTTGGTAAAAATGAAAAATTCCAGGAGTTTGGTCTTAACGTTGCAAAAACAATTGCAGCTAACAAACCTGCTTCTGTTGAAGCTCTTGCTGAGCTTGCTCTCGCAGGTACAGACAGAACAGTTTTAGAAGGCCTTAACGACCTTATTCTTGTTATTGGCGAAAACATCAAAATCCGTCGTTTCGAAATCATTGAAGGTGACGTTGTAACATACATCCACGCAGGTGGTTCAGTAGGTGTTGCAGTTAAGTTTGAAACAAACCTTGCAGATAAAGCTGAGTTTACAGCAATGGGTAAAAACGTTGCTATGCAAATTGCTGCTATGAGCCCAGAGTATCTTTGCCAAGAATCAATTTCTGCAGATGAGCTTGCAAAAATGAAGTCAATCACAATCGATTCTTCACTTAACAAGCCGGAATCTCTTCCAAAGCCAATTCTTACAGCTCTTTTCGAAAAAGCTATTGCTGAAAATCTTTTCAGTGATGAAGACGTTGCTGCTTATGAAGAAAACAAAAAGAGCCAATACCTCTTCAACTTCCTTTCAAAAGAAGCTGTTGCTACTCTTGCTTCACTTGCAGTTGCAGGTAAAGATGAGTATATTAACAACAAAATCTTCTCAGGTGCTGTTGAAGGCCGTATCAAGAAGCAAATTAAAGAAATTTGCCTTCTTGAACAAGCTTTCGTTCGTTCAGACCTCTTTGATGGTACAGTTGCTGGCTACGTTGCAAACGTTGCAAAAACAACCGGTTCAGATATTAAGGTTGAAAGCTTTATTCGTCTTGTAAAAGGTGAAGGCCTTGAAAAGAGAGAAGACAATTTCGCTGACGAAGTTGCAAATATGATTAAATAATTATTTAAAATTAAATTTAAAGCGGCTTTCGAAAGAAAGTCGCTTTTGTTTTTATTGTAACGTTTCTTGACATTTAATAAGTAAAATATTATAATTTTTTTAATATAATTTTTGATGGTGTTTTTATGAGAATTTTTGAAATTAACTCCGGCAATTACGGCAGCACCGGTAATATAATGCTGAACGTTGCCGGAACTGCCCAAAATGCGGGTCACGAGGTTTTAGTGGCTTTCAGAAAAAGCAGGAGCGTTACGCCTACCGGCAAAAGCAACGAGGTTTTAATCGGTAACAGCTTTTTTGGCTTTACCCATAGAATTATTGGCGAGTACTTAGGACTCGAGGGCTTTGGATCGATTATTCCTACGCTAAAATTGGTAAAAAAAATTAAATCCTTTAATCCCGACGTTGTTCATTTACACATTTTACACGGCTGGTACGTTAATTTTCCTATTTTATTTAATTGCTTAAAAAAGTTAAATGTACCCGTAGTTTGGACAATGCACGACTGCTGGGCATTCACCGGGCACTGTCCGCACTTTGAGTATATTAATTGTAATAAATGGCAAAGCGGGTGCTTTAACTGTCCTCAGTACAGGGATTACCCTTATTCAAGAGTGGATACATCAAAAATCCTTTATAAATACAAGAAAAAATATTTTACTAAAATAAATAATTTAATTATTATTACACCGTCAGAATGGTTATCCGGCTTAATTAAAAACTCTTATTTTTCCCAAAATACCATAAAGGTTATAAATAACGGAATAGATTTGAATATTTTTAAGCCAACAAAAAGTGATTTTAGAAAATTAAATAATATTTCCGACGACCAATTTTTAATTTTGGGAATTGCCTTTGAGTGGACAACAAAAAAGGGGATAGACGTTTTTAAAAGACTTGCAAATGATTTGCCTGAGAACTTTAAAATAGCTTTAATTGGCACAACACAAGAAATTGAAGAGGATTTGCCAAAAAATATTATAGCTATAAGAAGAACAGAAAATAAAGAAGAGTTAGCCTCAATTTATTCTGCGGCAGATTTATTTGTTAACCCAACACGTGAAGAGACTTTTCCTACGGTTAACATTGAAGCGCTTGCTTGCGGTACACCCGTTTTAACCTTTAAAACAGGCGGTAGCCCTGAAATAATTGATGAAAATTGTGGTGTTGCCGTTGAGTGTGATGATTACGAAGCCTTAAAGGCAGAAATCAACAGAATAAGCACGAAAAAGCCGTTTGATGAGCAGGGGTGCCTTGACAGAGCAAAACAATTTAATATGTATGAAAAATTCAAAGAATACGTTTCTTTGTACGAAAGCTTGTAAAAAAAGCCAACACAGATAATCTGTGTTGGCTTTTTTTAATTTATTTAATTAATTTTATTTTCTTTTGCAGCACCAAATTCATTTGCGGATGAAACAGTTGCTTCAGGTGTTACCATAGGTCTGTCAGTAAGTGGTAATTTTATAACAACCTTAAATAAATCACCGTCAATTTGTACGTCAAAAATACCGTTCTGAAGCTCTGTAAAGCTTCTTGCAATTGAAAGTCCGAGTCCGCTGCCTTCAGTCGTTCTTGAGTTATCTCCGCGAACAAAGCGCTCTGTAATTTCATCAAGGTTAATATTGAGCTTATCCTTGCTTATATTCTTTACAGAGAATACACCAAAGCTGTTTTCCTTGTATACGTCAATATAAACCCTGGTGCCTGAGAGAGCGTATTTTTTAACGTTAGAAAATAAATTATCGAAAATTCTGAAGGTGTGCTGGCTGTCAACTCTAACAAATACCTCATTATCTTTTTCAGAAATAATTATTTCCAGTCCGACACTTTCTAAAATATCATTGTTTTCACCAACTGCTTGTAACGCTAATTCGTTTAAATTAACAGTAGCAATATTCATTTTTATGTTTCCGCTTGATGCTTTACTTGCTTCGGTTAAATCTTCAATTAATCTTTGTAATTTTTTTGATTTTTCATCAAGAATTTCTAAATATTTATTTTCATTCTCACCTTGAATATCACAAAGCTTTAAAAGTGAAACATAATTTATTATTGAGGTGAGGGGAGTTTTTAAATCATGCGAAACGTTAGTGATAAGCTCTGTTTTGAGCTTTTCGCCCTTTATGGCTTCTTTTACGGCAATTTCAACAGAATTACGACATTCATTAAGATTTTTTGCAAAGTCCTTAAGAGGGAAAACAAAGCTTGCAGGGTCTAAATTTATATCAAAATTACCGTTTTTAATTTCCTCTGCTGCAAATGAGAGTGTATTTGTTTGACCTAAAAATTTTAACACAAAAATCACAGCCAAAACAATTAATCCAATAAAAATTAATAAAAAGAAAATACCGCCCATTTCAAGACCATTTATAAATAACGAAGCCATTAGGCAGAAAACTAATGCTTCAACAACGAACCAACAGCAAACTAAAATTAATAATTTAGTTTCAATTCGTTTAATTGAATTACCTAAGCCCTTGTTTTTTTCATGCAGACTTTTAAGAGCCTTGAAAATTTTATAAGAAAAAAAGCGTTCCTTTAAAGCGCCGGCTTTTTTATTAACAACAATATAATTTATGAAAATGCTTATAAATAAAGCAAGTGCCGCAACAAGAATGCCTACCATTTGCGAGAAAAACTCGAAATAATCAAGTAAAACCATCTCTTCGTAGCTCATAAGCCGTTCAGGCAGAAAGTCTGCATAAACAACTCCTATAATTCCCATAAAAATAGCAAAAATAATTGAGCAGCAAAAAATTAAGCTGAAAATAAAAGGCGTTCTTTGTAAAAGGGTTAATTTTTGTTCCTGATTCTTATATTTAGGACTTGAAAAAATGGCTGCAGCAATAATGCCTATAAGTGTTAAAACGCTGAAAATACAAGTTTTGCTTTTTAATGCTTCAGTGTTGTATTTTTCGGAATTGCTTATTTCCTCGAAGATTTCAGTAACAACAAAAAAATTATCCTCAATTCCAACCGGAGCGTTAATTTTTACATAGACAATGCAGTTATCAAAATTTGTAACTATTTCCGTTAATTCTGTATCAGCCTGCAAAAATCTTAAATTATTGTAAACAAAATTGCCTTCAAGGTCAATTTTCATAGGTGTGAATTCAGCTCTTCTGCCGTCACTGTGAAAATAGAAAATAGCATTATTTTTATAATTGTTTTTTAAAGCTTCAATTTCTTTAGCGTTGTTAAGGTTAGAAACGTAATAACCGGTCTCGGGATTTTCAACGTAAAAATCAACGTTTTCATATTTTTCGGTTAAATATGAAAAATCTTCCATTATAAACCTGTATTTTTCTTCTAATTCATGGTTGCATTTTTCTTCCAACTCTTTTTTTATTGTAGCTTCACTTCTTGCATCATTTACAATACTGAATAATTCATCTCGTAAATTCTGGTATTCGTATTCCCATTCGGCATGTGTACCAAATTGAACAACCGGGGCTGTATTTTTATTTTCAGGTGCACCTTCATCTGTTGGGTAAACAGAAACAACTGTAGTAACGTTTTCTTGTGAATTTTTGCTTTGCATTTCATATAAAAAACTAGCTAAATCACCATATTCATTGCCGTTTTTATCATAAAAAAGGTCGTTTTGCGGGACATATGAGGTACCGTCTTGCTTTGGCTCGTTTGCTTTTAAAGCTTGTATTTCGTTAAAATAATATAAAGCGTCCTTAAGTTGCTCATTATAGTGTTCTTTAGTTGCTTTTGCATCTTCACTGTTTTTACAATATTCTTCAAAAGTCACGTTTTGGCCGTAGTAATCTAAACTAACACTGTCCCAGGAAATAGGTAAAAGTATTCTTTCAACGTTTTCGAGGAAAACAGGTGTATTTTGAATTTTTTCGGATTCATTTCCGTAATAAATCGTTTTTCTTGCCAAATCTAGTGCGTTGGTTCCTGCTAAAAATGCAAAAACAAGAGTTAATAAAATAATTATTGCTTTAATAATTGAGTTGAATTTAAAATTTTTCAATTTTGTATCCAATTCCCCACACCACCTTTAAGTATTTTGGTTCTTTAGGATTAATTTCTATTTTTTCTCTTATTCGTCTGATGTGAACAGTTACGGTTTTGTCTCCGGAAAGAGGTGGCTCACCCCATACAGCTTCATAAATTTGGTCAATAGAAAGAATTCTGCCTAAATTTTTCATAAGGTGCTCAACTATACCGTATTCTGTTGCGGTAAGCTTCACTATTTCACCGTCTAACGTAACCTCATGTGCAACAAAATCAATTGAAAGTCCGCCGGTTGTAATTACACCGTCTTTTTTCTCAAGGCTGCCAAGAGAGCAGTAGCGTCTTATTTGGCTTTTAACTCTGGCACAAAGCTCAAGCGGATTAAAAGGCTTTGTTACGTAGTCGTCTGCACCAAAACCAAGACCTGCAATTTTGTCGGTATCCTCACTTTTTGCGGAAAGAAGAATAATTGGTATATTCAATTTTTCTCTTATTTTTAACGTTGCGTTTAAGCCGTCAAGCTCGGGCATCATAATATCAAGAATAATGCAGTGCACCTCATTATCCTCTAACGCTTTTAATGCCTGTTTACCGTTTTCGGTTAAAATAACGTTATATCCTTCCATTTTTAAGTAAATTTCAATTGATTTTAATATTGCAACGTCATCATCACAAACAAGAACTGTATTCATAAAAATTCCTCCTTGGTTTACACTATAAGACTCAATAATTACAAAAAAGACGTCAAAATTATTAAGAAAATCTTACAATTTTAAAATTATTTGAATTTTTCTTTCTTTTCTTACAAGTTAATTGCAATTATAACATAAATCACTGATTTCTTACAACAAAATGCGACTAAAATTTTAACTGCTTGTCTTTAATATTATAGAGTAAATATTATTACAATAAATAATTAACAAGGACGGTTTGAAAATGAGTGTTACAAAGACTTTGAATTACGTAAAAGAAAAGAGAAATATTAAAATAAATAAAAAAGAAGCTTTTTTGGTTTTATTTAATTTTATTCTTGGTGTTGCGTTCAGCTTTTCGGGCTTTAGCACGGCGTTTTCGCCATTTGGTGTAGCATTTGCTTCTTCAGGCGGAAAAAGGTTTATAACAATTTCTGCTTTAGGGGCATCCCTGGGCTATATTTTAAGCGGTGATTCAATTTCTTCCTTACGCTACATAGCATCAATTCTTGCCTTGGTCGTAATTTATGGTGCCTTAAAGCCGTTTAAGGATTTAAGAGATTCCTTGGCTACACCGGTAATTTCTACGTTTATTTGTCTTTTTGTAACAGGGCTTGCCGTTGCTTTAGCAGGTAATTTTAATTTAATAGCTCTTTTAATTTGCTTTTCTGAAAGTCTGTTTGGTGCATGTGCTACGTTTTTATTTGCCGAGTCAAGAGCGGTTTTAAATTTAAAGGGGAGCATATTTTCGTTAACCTCCAAGGAGGCTATTTCACTCATAATAACTTTCTCTCTTTTGCTGTTATCTCTTAAAAATGTTAGTTTTTTTAACGTTTATCCCGCCCATATAATTGCTACGGTAATTATTTTAATTTGCGGAAGATATTCAAAGGAGGCGGGAGGTACAATCGTAGGCGTTTGCACGGGAATAACAATGTGCCTTGGTACACAAAATGTTTTTTTACTTGCATTTTACTCCTTGGGTGGGCTTGTCAGTGGTGTTGTTTCAACCTTTGGCAAAATTGCTTCTTTTTTAGCTTTTTCATTATCGGGCGTTTTAGTTTCAATAATTGCTTATGAAAGACCGGATAATTTTGGTGTGCTGATAGAAACTGTAATTGCGGGCATAATTTTTGTTTTATTGCCGAAAAAAATTAATAATAAATTAGACGATATATTATCACCAAAAGTAAGCTCACCAATAATAGATAACGTTAAAAGTAATATTTTTCGAAAATTAAAGAACGCATCGGAAATTTCTAACGAAATTTGCGATTCCTTGAATTTAGTCTCAGATGCACTCTCAAAAACAGAAAAAGCGGATATAAATAATATTTGTCAGAAAACAAAAGAGCGTGTTTGCGGCTCCTGTGGATTATATGATGCTTGCTGGAGGGAAAGTCTTAATGATACACAGGATTGCTTTAATACTTTAATTTCTATGAAAAAAGAGGGTGTTTATTTAGAGTATAAAACGATTCCTCAGCAATTTGCTTCTAAATGCATAAGAAGTGAAATGGTATCAAGCTCATTAAATAAATTATTTTCCGAATATATAATAAAGGAACGATTAGAGTCAAGAATAAACGAAATACAGCTGCTTGCATCTGAACAGTTTGTAAACGTTGCAGCACTTTTAGACTCATTATGTGAAACCTTAACTGATGAGGTAAGGTTTGATATGGATATTGCCGCAAAAAGCAGAAGCTCCGCCGTGGCGTTGGGTTTTGAGCCGATTGAAGGTTGTTGCGTAGTTAACTCGTTAGAAAAAATAATTATTGAATTAAAAATTAAAAAAATAAAAAATAATAAAGGCATAAAAGAACTTTTAAGACAGTTGGAAATTATTTCAAATAAAAAGCTTGAATACCCGGAAATTATAAATAATGAAAGTATTACAACTTTAATTTTTAAAGAAAAATCTGATTTTTTCGTAATTTCTTCCGGTGTTCAATATTGCTCTGAAGGGCAAAAATACTCAGGAGATACCTACTCAACGTTTAAGGATAATAACGGTATTTTTTATTGTGTTATTTGTGATGGTATGGGCACAGGTACAAAAGCCGCAATCGGCTCAAATCTTGCAGTTTCTTTACTTGAAAAATTAATTAAGGCAGGCTTTGGTATAGAGGCAGCAATAAATACCGTAAATACCTCGTTAATATCAAAATCCGGTGAGGAGTGCTCGGTAACACTCGATTTAACAGCGGTAGATTTATTTACAGGTTATATTGAATTTTACAAATGCGGAGCGCAGGATTGTATTGTGAGAAAAAATAAAAGAATTCATTATATTAATTCACCGTCACTACCGCTTGGAATTATTAAGGATGCAGATATTTCTCAAGGTAACGGCAGCTTGTCGGAGGGTGACTTAATTATTATGTCTACCGACGGAGTAAGAGAAGAAGATTTTTACATAATAGAAAGAGAGGTAAAACGCTTCAATAATGAAAACGTAAGAGCATTTACAGAAGGCTTAGGTGAAAAAATAAGGGAAATTCAAGCAGAAAGAAATGACGATTTAACTATTGTTACGTTATTGCTTCAAAAAAATGAATAGGAGTTGTTTTAGTGTATAGATTTACCGGGTTTACAGAAAGCGCAAATAACGCTTTGAATTCTGCTGTGGAGGCTGCAGAAAATTTAGGGCACACCTACATTGGCAGCGAGCACGTTTTGTTAGGTTTGTTAACAGATACAAAAACTGTTGCAGCGTCAATATTATTATCTAAAAAAATAAACTTTAAAAAAGTAGAAGAGCAAATTAAAAAGAGTGTAGGGGTTGGCATTCCAACCTCACTTTCACCTGAGGATGTAACACCTAAATGCAGAAAAATAATTGAAAATGCTTTAAATTGTGCAACAAAAAAATCTGGGGCCGGTACAGAGCAATTGTTATTTGCACTTTTAAAGGAGCAGCAAAGCGCAGCGTGCAGAATACTTTCCTCATTAGGGGTAAGTCCATACGAAATTACCACAGAGGTAACAGATGAAATAAATAATAATGATTATAAAAAAACAACGAGTAACAAAGATGTAAAGCAAAGCTTAATAAATAAATATGGTAAGGATTTAACAGAGAGCGCAAAAAACGGTGAAATAGACCCGGTTATTGCAAGGGATACAGAAATAGAACGAGTTATAGAAATTCTTTCAAGAAGAACCAAAAATAATCCGTGCTTAATTGGTGAGCCGGGTGTTGGTAAAACTGCCATTGCCGAAGGGCTTGCTCTTAAAATTGCAAACGAAGCTGTTCCACAAAGCCTTATTTCCAAAAGAGTTATTTCTTTGGATTTAACTTGTATGGTGGCAGGTACAAAATATCGCGGTGATTTTGAAGAACGAATAAAAAATATAATTGATGAGGTAATTGAGGATAAAAATATTATCCTTTTTATAGATGAGCTTCACAATATTGTCGGCGCAGGCTCTGCAGAGGGTGCGGTTGATGCCGCGAATATATTAAAACCTTCTTTGGCGCGTGGTGATATTCAGGTAATAGGTGCTACTACAATTGAAGAGTATAGAAAATATATAGAAAAGGATGCCGCTCTTGAAAGACGTTTTCAACCAATAACTGTTGCAGAGCCGACAGTTGAAGGTGCCAAAAAAATGATTTACGGTTTAAAATCACATTACGAAAAACATCACGGGGTAGTTATTACGGATGAGGCAATTTCAGCTGCATTAAATTTAAGCGTAAGGTATATCACAGACAGATTTTTGCCTGATAAAGCAATAGATTTAATTGATGAAGCATGTGCTAAGGTTAAGATTAAAAGCTTTGCTTTGCCGGATGAGTTAAAAGAGCTGCAAGAAAAAATAAAAGAAAAAATAAAAGAAAAAAATGCCGCAATTTTAAATCAGGATTTTGAAGCAGCTGCAACTTTAAGGGATGAAGAGAAAAAACTAAACACAAGGTTTAGAATTAAAAAATTGAAATGGGAAGAAAATAATATTAATAAAAAATTAGTCGTTGGAGAGGATGACGTAAAAGCAATTGTTTCTACCTGGTCAAAAATTCCTGTAACACAAATTTCGCAGGAGGAGGGTGACAAGCTTTTAAATTTAGAGCAGGCGCTTCACGAAAGAATTGTTGGGCAGGATGAGGCTGTAAAGGCTGTAGCAAGAGCCGTAAGACGCGGCAGGGCAGGCTTAAAGGACCCTAAAAGACCTATAGGCTCATTTTTATTTTTGGGTCCCTCGGGAGTCGGCAAAACAGAGCTTACCAAAGCTCTTTCTGAGTGCCTTTTTGGCTCTGAAAACGAAATAATTAAAATAGATATGTCCGAGTATATGGAAAAGCATTCTGTTTCAAGGTTAATTGGCTCACCACCGGGCTATGTCGGTTTTGAAGAAGGCGGACAATTAACAGAAAAGGTGCGAAGAAAACCGTATTCAATTGTTTTATTTGATGAAATTGAAAAGGCAGATGCCGATATTTTTAATTTGTTATTGCAAATTTTAGAGGATGGCGTTTTAACAGATTCTAACGGCAGAAAAATTAATTTTAAAAATACGGTTATTATTATGACCTCGAATATTGGTGCTTCTTTAATTTCAAACAGCAAGCACTCTTTAGGCTTTTCCGGTGAAAATGATGAAAACACGAGAAACAAAAGAAACAGAGAATTAGTGATTGAACAGGTTAAGAAAACCTTTAAGCCTGAGCTTGTTAACAGAATTGACGAGTTAATTGTTTTTAATTTACTAAGTAAAAACGAAATTAAAAAAATTACGGGTAATATTTTAAATGACGTAGTGCTAAGGCTTAAGGAAAAAAATATAGAAATTAAATTTACGGAAAACGTTGTTGAAAAATTATCGGAAAAGGGCTTTAGCAATGATTACGGTGCAAGACCATTACGAAGATTAATAACAACAGAAATTGAAGATATGCTTTCGGAAAAATTCCTTTCGGGTGAGCTGAATAAAGCTGAATATATTTGCGATTTTAAAAATGAAAAATATGTTTTAAAATAAAAAATTTAATTCTGTATTGACAACTCCTGAAATTAATTATATGTTTTAATTGTAAGGGAGTGTTAATATGCAAGAGAAAAAACGTTTATGCAAAGTATAAAAAGGTAAAAAAATTTGTGGCGTTTGTAGCGGTATTGCGCAGCATTTTAATACAGACCCCACATATATCAGATAGCTTTGGGTTTTATTTGTTTGTCTGTTTGGAACAGGCGTTGTAGCATATTTCTTTTTTTGCATTCATTTTACCGGATGAAGAAGACGTTTAATTAAAGTTAAACCGACCGCAGGGTCGGTTTTATTTTTTGCAAAATTATTGCGTTTTTATTATATTTAATTTATAATAGGTTGATAAACTTTGTGGAGTGTATTTTAATGGGTAATATTTTCAGACAGCTTCTTGCCTTTGTTGGCGGTTTTTTAGGTGTATGCGAGCATATTAAATTGTTTTTATATTCCAAAAACGCCGTAAAAAAACAAGAAAAGGTTTTGTTAAAGCTTATGCGTGGTAATAAAACCACGGAATATGGTACTAAAAATAATTTTAAAAACGTTAAATCTATTGAAGATTATCAAAGCATAGTTCCTTTTTCAGATTACCTTGATTATGAGGATTACGTAATGCGAATGGCTCACAAAGGTGAAACAGGCTTAATTACCAACAGATTTGTAAGACGCTTTACCGAAAGCTCAGGCAGTACGGGGCGTTCTAAGCTTGTGCCTCTTTCTGTCTTTGCAGAGTGGACCTGCCAATGCTTCAGCTTTAGTGCACCGGTTGGATGTGCTGTTAAATATTTTAAAAACAAAGGCAGAGTAATTCCTCCTCAAAGAGGTTTGTTAACTGCTGAGGTTGGTGCAAAAAAATTAACGGGCGGTACAGTCAGCTGTCTTTCATCAATTCCGCTTTTAAATTTAAAGCCTCTTGTTAAATTCTTTAACACTACTCCGCCTGAGGTAATGTTCCATAATGATAATTTAGATGCGGATATGCATTATTTAAAGCTGCGTTTCGCGCTCCAAGATACAAACGTAAGCTACGTTGGCACTATTTTTATTACAACGCTTGAGTCAATGTTTTTTTATATGGAAAACAACTGGGAGATGCTTTGTGATGATATTGAAAAGGGTGTTATAAACGAAAATATTAAAATGCCCGAGGAATTAAGAAAAAAACTTTCTAAAAAAGTTAGGCCGAAGCCCAAAAGAGCAAACGAGCTGCGCGAGGAATTTAAAAAAGGCTTCGATTCTTCACCAATTGTTCCACGAATTTGGAAAAGGTGCGAATGGATGTACGGTATGGGCACAGGCTCTTTATCGCTTTATGCAAAAAAGCTTAAAAGGTACATAGGTGAAGCTATGCCTATTCATTACTTAGGTTACGTAGCAACAGAAGCTATGATGGCTGTGCCAATTGAGTTAGATTCCTTTGAGTACGTTATGCTTCCGCAAAATGGTTTTTACGAATTTTTACCGCTTGATGCTGACGAAAATACCAAGCCTCTTACAATTAAAGACGTTGAGGTCGGTAAGGAATACGAATTAATTCTCACTAATTTAAGCGGATTTTATCGTTACAGAATTGAAGACGTGATAAAAGTAACGGGATTTTACCATGAATCACCCAAGGTAACCTTCTGTTACAGGAAAAATCAAATAGCAAATATCAGTGGTGAAAAAATTAATCAGCTTGCTTTTGATGAAATAATAGATAATTTTTCCACACGAATAAATGAATTATTTATCGGTTACTCAATTTACCCTGACAGAGAATCCTCACCGGGCCATTATTGCTTGCTGATAGAAACGGAAAATATTTTTGATAAATCAAAAGAGGCTGAGCTTTCCCGAATATTTGACGAAGAGCTTTGCAAGGGTAACGTTTCAGTCGAGCCGTTAATGCGTAGCGGTGCGCTTGGCAAGAGTGAAGTTAAATTATTACAGAAGGGTACTTATGACGCCTACAGAGAGGTTTTGAGACAAAACGGTGCAAACCTCAATCAAATTAAGCCTATTAAATTAATTGATACTGAAAAGAAAAAAGAATTCTTTTTCTCTCATTTAGTGTAGAGTGAGTGTATTCGAACCAGCCTTAAATGGCGATATCCCGGCTATTTTGTCCGATTTGCCCCTCGAAAGGATTTACTATGACAGAATTATTAAATAAATTTTCAAATAAAAAAGAAATAATTGAAAAAAGAATAACACAGTTAAAAAGCAGAGGCTTGCTTGATGAAGGCTTGATTGCTTCTTTAATTGAAAAAGAAATTAATTCGGGTTTTCAAATGCCTGAAAAATTGAAGGCAGAAATGTACGATAAAGTGAATTACATGTGCAGAAGATATATGGACAGAATTGCTCGTTTTGAGCTTGATTATGATTTTGTGCCTGATATTGAAGCGTTAAAATTTGCTTTAATTTGTATTTTTGAGGCGGCGCCTGTTTTTCATTCTCAATTTATTGATAATCATATAAACCCTTATTGGCGTGTGTGTGATTATAATATAGATGAGATTTTAACCGTCATTTATACAGACGATTTTTTGAAAAGCGCGGACGAATTTTTGTTAAAGGATATTCCTGTTACTAGCAACGTACAATTTAAGGTTGCGCTTTTAATTAATAAAAGAGAATCAAAGCTTTGCTTTAGATGGAATCATATGCTTATTGACGGCGGTGACTATAAGCACTTCGTAAGTGATTTATTTGCTAATTACAACAGCTATGTAGAAAACAAATCTATGCCGCTTGAGTTTAGACACGGCTCACGCTCATATACTTGTGTTTATGAGGAGTTTAGCGAGAGTGATAAGAAAAAAGCCAAATCACAATTCGCAGGCGTTTCAGCTCACGATAAGCACACGCTTCCGTTTACCGAAAAAACGGCAGATGACCGTAAATTTATTGCAAGAAAAAGTGTTCCAAGCTCTATTTTTAACAAGGCAAGAGAAACAGTAAAAAAATATGAGGGTACAGTAAACGATTTAATTGCAACGGCTTATATTGGCGCTGTTTATGATATTTGTGAGCTGCCTCAAAACGAAAAGGTAGGAATCTCTTGTGCGGTAGATTTAAGAAGATATATTAAAAATATTGAAAAAACAGGTTACACAAATCATACCACATTTATGCCGTGTATTGTAAACGGAAAGGGTGAAAATGTTTTTGATATATTAAAGCAGGTAGTGGAGTGTAACAAGAAAAATAAAGAAGATAAATTTATGGGGCTTCACGGCTTACCTTTACTTAATATAGGCTATTCTACAATGGTTTACGCGCAAGCAGAGCTTGTAGTAGGTCTTTTTTATAACAATGCAAACCTTGCTATAAGCAATGTGGGTAAAATGGATTTAGAAGCCCTTTCCTTAAACGGCAATAAGCCAATAGGCGCCGCTGTTGCAGGTGCAGCTAAGAAAAAACCGTGTGCTATGATGACCGCTTTGACTATCAACGGAAATCTACAGCTTTCAATTTGTTCAGTCGGTAACGAGAAAGATGAGAAAATGCTTTCGGACTTTCTTAATTTGTTGGGAGAAAAAATCAAGGCGTTAGGGGAATATAATTAAATGCAATTTTTCAAAAACACCAAATACGTTAAGTATTTGTGCGGTATTACAATTTTTTCTGCAATAAATCTTTGGTTTATGTTAGGTGAAAAGCTGATGAATGCCGGCAATAAGCTGTATATTTTAATTTTGATTGTGTCTGTTTTGGCAGGCGTTTCATCACTTTTTATGTTACTGCTTTTATTTTTTAGCGACCGAAAAAAATAACCTTTAACAAGAATCCAACTCGTAATTAAACGGGTTGGATTTTCTTCTTTTTTAAGAGGAAAAAATTTTTAAAATCTTTGATTTTTCTATTGACTTTAGCGAATTAAAGTGATAAACTGTTAAACGGTAAAAGAATACTATAAGAAAGGTAATGGGTACAGCAATGAACAGATTTCATTCAGAGTCAGTAGATACGTTGGTTAAAGGCTTATTAAAGCTTGAAACTGAAGAAGAATGCTACGCTTTTTTAGAGGATGTTTGCACAATAAAAGAGCTTCAGGATATGGCACAGCGCTTTGACGTTGCATTAAAGCTTTCAGATGGTTTTAATTATAATCAGGTTTCTCAAGAGACAGGTGCAAGCTCTGCTACCATCAGTCGTGTAAATAAATGCTTAATGTACGGTAACAACGGCTATAAAACAATTATAGACAGACTTAAGGACGAGGTTAAATAATATGGATTTTGTTTCAGACGTTATAAGAGGAGATGAAAAGGCTGTCTTTTCATTCCGCTCTCTTTACAGCTCATTTGGCTTTAAGCAATTCAGAATGAGCAAATTTGAAGAATATGATTTATACGTAAAAAATAAAGATTTTCTTGTTTCTAACGAGGTTATTACGTTTACGGACGGCTCAGGCAAATTACTTGCATTAAAGCCGGACGTTACGTTATCTATAATAAAAAACTCAAAGGACTGCGGTAATAAAATTCAAAAGGTTTATTACGACGAAAACGTTTACAGAACCACTAAAGGAAATAAAGAATTCCGCGAAATAATGCAAACAGGTCTTGAGTGTATTGGTAATATTGGCATTTATGAGGTTTCTGAGGTGCTTTTACTCGCTTTAAAAAGCCTTGAAAGTATTACAAACGATTTTGTTTTAGATATTTCCTATATGGATATTATTCTTTCGGTGCTTTCAGATGCGGGTCTTGATGATACGCAAAATCAAAAAATCTTAAAAGCAATTGGTGAAAAGAATACAGATGAAATTAAAAAGCTTGGCACAGAGGCTTCTATTGATAGTGACAGAATTGTTTCTCTCGTTACAATAAACGGAAAATACAGCTCCGTTATTGAAAAGTTAGAAAAGCTTTGCGTTACATACAATGAAAAAGCTCATTTAAATTCCTTTAAAAAGATTTTAAGCTTTATTTGCAGCTTGGGCTATGAGGATAAGGTAAATATAGATTTCTCAATAGTAAACAATATGAATTATTATAACGGCGTTGTTTTCCAAGGCTATGTAAATAAAATTCCGTCAAGCATTCTTTCGGGTGGTCAGTACGACAATTTAATGCTTAAAATGGGCAGAAAAGATAAAGCAATCGGCTTTGCTGTATATCTTGATTTATTACAGCGTTACAACGAAATTGAAAAAAGCTTTGACGTTGATTGTGTTTTATTGAAAACTGAAGCAGATGACGTTTTTGCGGTTTCAAATGCTTTTGAAAAGCTTAAAGAGAATTATGAGTCTGTTTTAGTACAAAACGAAATTCCCGAAAACATAAAATATCGTAAAGCATTCAAAATTTGCGGGGAAGGAGTAACAGAAATATGAAACAAATAGTTAACGTAGCTCTTCCCAAAGGCAGATTAGGTGAAAAGGTTTACGAAATGTTTGAAACAGCAGGCTACTCTTGCCCTTCAATAAAGGAGAATACACGTAAGCTTATTTTTGAAAACGAGGAAACAGGTGTTCGCTTTTTCTGGGTTAAGCCTTCAGACGTTGCAATTTACGTTGAGCGCGGTGCGGCAGATATAGGTGTTGCAGGCAAGGACATTTTGTTAGAGTACAGTCCTGATGTTTACGAAATGCTCGATTTAGATTTAGGTAAATGCAGAATGGCTGTTGCTGCACATAAGGATTTTAGAGATAATACGGATAAAACTCTGAGAGTAGCAACAAAGTTTGTAAATATAGCAAAAACGTTTTATGGTGAAAAATGCAGAGATATTGATATTATTAAGCTTAACGGCTCAATTGAATTAGCTCCCATTTTAGGCCTTTCAGACGTTATTGTAGATATTGTTGAAACGGGCAAAACACTCATTGAAAATAATTTGGAGCCAATTGAAACAATTGTGCCAATAAGCGCAAGACTCATTTCAAACAAGGCAAGCCATAAATTTAAAAATGAAGAAATAAATAATATTAAAAATGCCTTGGCAATTCAGGTCGAAAATAGAAAACTTAAGGAATGACAAAAAATGATTAAAAAATATAAATTCGGTGAGGTTTCCAACGAAGAGATTTTTGCTCGTTTTGAGCCAACCTCATCTGTTGAGGATATCGTAAGCGATATTCTTAAAAACGTAAAAGCAAACGGTGACAAGGCACTGTTTGAATACTGTGAAAAATTTGATAAAGCAAAGCTTACCTCTTTAGAGGTTACTGAGGCTGAAATTGAAGAAGCTTTTAATTTAGTTGAGCCACGCTTTATTGAGATAATTAAAACAGCTGCAGAAAATATCAAGGATTTTCATAAAAATCAGATTCGCACCAGTTTTATTATTAATAACAAAAAAGGGGTTGTAACAGGACAAAAGGTTACCCCAATAGAAAAGGTCGGCGTTTACGTTCCCGGTGGTACAGCAGCTTATCCGTCAACTGTTTTAATGGATACTATTCCTGCCAAGCTTGCAGGCTGTAAAGAAATTGTTATGGTAACACCACCAAGCAGTGACGGTAAAATTAACCCTGTTATACTTGCCGCAGCAAAAATTGCCGGTGTTGATAGAATTTTTAAATTAGGCGGCGCTCAAGCTGTGGCAGCCTTAGCTTACGGCACGGAAAGTGTTCCTAATGTTTACAAAATAGTAGGTCCCGGTAATGCTTTTGTTGCTGAAGCAAAAAAGCAGGTTTTCGGTATGGTTTCAATTGATATGATTGCAGGTCCATCTGAAATCCTTGTTATTGCTGACGGTACCTGTGAGGCTAAAAACGTTGCTGCAGATTTACTTTCGCAAGCAGAGCACGATAAAATGGCAAGCGCTGTTTTGGTTACTGATAGTGACGAGCTTGCAAACAAAGTAATTGAAGAATTAGAAAGACAAATTCCACTGTTACCACGTGCAGAAATTGCTAGAGCATCTATTGATAATAATGGTAAAATTATTGTTTCTGATTCTATTGAAGAGGCTGTTAAAATTGCCAACGAAATTGCTCCCGAGCATCTTGAAATTTGTGTTGATAATCCGTTCGATTATCTTGATTTGATTGATAATGCAGGCTCAATATTTATGGGAAAAAATTGCCCCGAGGCACTAGGTGACTACTACGCAGGACCCAACCACACGTTGCCAACAAGCGGTACAGCTAAATTTTCAAGCCCACTTTCTGTTGATGACTTTGTTAAAAAATCTCAGTATACCTATTATACTGCCGAAGCACTTGAAAAAATTAAAGATGACGTAGCTTATTTTGCAGAAAGCGAAGGACTTACTGCACACGCAAAAAGTACAACTATAAGGTTTGAAAAAGAATGAGTAGATTTTTAAATAAAAAATATTTATCCTTAAAGGAATATACACCGGGAGAGCAGCCGCAGGACCAGCAGTATATTAAATTGAATACAAATGAATCACCGTTTCCGCCATCACAATCTGTTTTAGATGCAGTAAACGCTGAAGAGGTAAACAAGCTGAATTTATATTCCGACCCTGAATGTAAGCTTTTAAAAAATAAGCTTGCCGAAATTTACGGAGTAAACAAAGAAAATATTTACGTTTCTAACGGTTCGGACGACATTTTGAATTTTAGCTTTATGGCTTTTTGCGGTGATGAGGTAGAAGCTTTGTTTCCGGAAATCTCTTACGGGTTTTACAAGGTTTATGCCGATTTATATGGTGTAAAATATAAAAGAATTCCGTTGCAGGATGATTTTACCATAAACGTAGATGATTATTGCAATCAGAATAAGTTTATAGTAATTGCAAATCCTAACGCACCTACAGGAATTGCATTAACGCCCGCACAAATCGAAAAAATTGTAAAAACAAACCCCAATAACGTAGTTTTAATTGATGAGGCTTACGTAGATTTTGGCGGTGAATCTGTTTACGAGTTAACAAAAAAGTACGACAATCTTTTAGTTGTTATGACTTATTCAAAATCAAGAAGCTTAGCAGGTGCAAGACTCGGCTTTGCTATTGGTAACAAAGAGCTTATTAATGACCTTGAAAAAATTAAATTTTCAACCAATCCGTACAGCATAAATCGTTTAACTCTTTTAGCAGGTGTTGCCGCGTTAGAGAGTGACAACTATTATAAGGATAATGCTGAAAAAATTATAAAGGCAAGAGAATATACGGTAAAAGAGTTGGAAAAGCTTGGTTTTTCTGTTTTACCTTCTAAAGCAAACTTTGTATTTGCAAAGGCAGATTTTATTGGTGGAGAGGAGCTTTACCTCGCACTTAAGAGCAAGGGTATTCTCGTACGCCATTTTACTGATGAAAAAATAAAAGAGTTTAACAGAATTACTATAGGCACAATTGAGCAAATGCAAAAGCTTATTGAAGCTATTTCTATAATAAAAGGAGAAGCAAAATGAGAACTTCAACCATTACTCGCAATACTGAGGAAACAAAAATAAGCCTTACACTTAACCTTGATGGTAAGGGTGAGTCAAAAATCGATACAAAATGTGGTTTTTTTGACCATATGCTCACACTTTTCAGTAAGCACTCAAAAATAGATTTAGAGGTTACCTGCAATGGTGACGTTAACGTCGATTACCACCACACGGTAGAGGATGTTGGCATTGTGTTAGGTAAAGCAGTTCTTGAGGCTTTAGGTGATAAAAAAGGCATAAACCGTTATGCTGACACGATTTTACCAATGGATGAAGCGTTGATTTTAACAGCACTTGATGTTTCCGGCAGAAGCTTTTTAAATTTTGACATAGATTTCCCGAGTGAAAAAATAGGTGATTTTGACACAGAGCTTGTCGAAGAATTCTTTATGGCACTTACAAGAAGCGCGGAAATTACGTTGCATATTAAAAAACTCGCAGGAGAAAATTCACACCACGTTGCCGAGGGTGCTTTTAAATCCTTCGCAAGAACATTAAGAGCTGCTGTAGCTCTTGATGAAAATTTTAAAGACCAATTACCATCAACAAAGGGTGTTTTATAATGATAAGTATTGTTGATTACGGAGTGGGGAATTTATTTTCTTTAAGCTCATCCTTAAAAAGCATTGGTGCCGATACCGTTGTAACAAGTGATAAGCAAAAAATATTGGATTCCTCTAAAATAATTCTTCCGGGCGTTGGCGCTTTTTCTGATGCTCAGGAAAAATTGCAGCAATCCGGTTTATTTGAGTTAATAATAAACGAGGCAAAAAAAGGTAAGCAATTACTCGGTATTTGTCTCGGCATGCAAATGCTTTTTGAAAAAAGCTATGAATACGGCGAATATGACGGTTTAGGGCTTATTAAAGGCAGCATTGTGCCTCTTGAGGGTAAAATCTCGCCTGAGCTTAAAATCCCTCATATTGGCTGGAATTCGCTCGATTTTAAAAATGGCGGTTCAGAGCTCTTTAAATACATAAACAACGGCGACTTTGTCTACTTTGTTCACTCTTATTTTGCCGCAGACTGTAAGAAAAGTGTTATTGCAACCGCTGAGTACGGAATTGACGTAACAGCCGCCGTGCAAAACGAAAACGTATTTGGTTGTCAGTTTCACCCTGAAAAAAGCGGTGACGTTGGCTTAAATATTTTAAAGGCATTTTGTGAAATGGGGGACTGCTAAATGAATATTTTTCCTGCTATTGACCTTTATGACGGTAAAGCAGTCCGTCTTTTTAAGGGTGATTATAATCAAATGACTGTTTACAATGAAAATCCGCTTGAGGTAGCAAAGGATTTTGAAAAAGCAGGTGCTGAATATATTCACCTTGTAGATTTAGAGGGTGCAAAGCTCGGCACAACACCAAATATTAACGTTATTAAAAATATTGTAGATAACACTAACCTTTTTACGGAAATAGGCGGGGGAATCCGCTCTATGGAAACGGTTGATGCATATCTTAATGCAGGGCTTGACCGAGTTATAATTGGGACCGCAGCCGTTACCAATGAAGATTTTTTGAAAGAGGCGTTAAAGAAATATCCGCAGCCGGGTAAAATTGCGGTAGGAATCGACTTGCTTGACGGCTACGTTGCAATTAAAGGTTGGGTTGAAAAATCTCAGTATAAAGCAGAGGAGTTTTTCAATAAAATGACATCCTTAGGTGTAACAACTGTTATTTGCACAGACATTTCCAAGGATGGTGCAATGAAGGGTGTAAACCGTGAGCTTTATAAAGAGCTTTCCCAAAAATACTCAATAGATATTACTGCTTCAGGCGGTGTTACAAACATTGATGATATTAAGGCTTTAAGAAAATTGAATTTATACGGAGCAATTATAGGAAAAGCATACTATACCGGTGCAATAAATTTACAAGAAGCAATTGAGGTGGCAAAATGATTACTAAAAGAATTATTCCGTGCCTTGATGTTAAAAACGGCAGAGTTGTAAAAGGTGTTAACTTTTTAGGGCTTTCAGACGTGTCCTCACCGGTTGAGCTTGCAGAGTATTACAGTAATTGCGGTGCAGATGAGCTTGTTTTTTATGATATAACAGCATCCTTTGAGGGTAGAGAGCTTTTTACTGATATTCTTACTGAGGTTGCTTCTAAAATATTTATACCGTTAACCGTTGGCGGCGGTATAAATACAGTAGATGATTTTGACCGCGTGTTAAAATGCGGTGCAGATAAGGTGAGTGTTAATTCAGGTGCAATAAAAAACCCCGCTTTAATTAAAGAAGCGGCGTTAAAATACGGTGATCAATGCGTTGTACTTTCTTGCGATATTAAGCGTGTAAATAACGAGTTTCGTCTTTTTGCAAAGGGTGGCAGAGAGGATACGGGCATAAACGCAATTGAATGGATAAAGCAAGGTGTTAGCAACGGCGCAGGTGAAATTGTTGTTAATTCCATAGATACAGATGGCGTTAAAAAGGGCTTTGATATTGAAATGCTCAAGGCTGTATGCTCTGTTGTTAACGTGCCTGTTATTGCATCAGGCGGTGCGGGCTGCAGCGAGGATTTTATAAAGCTGTTTAATGAAATCCCTACAATAGATGCAGGTCTTGCGGCTTCTATCTTCCATTTTGGCGAAGTAAAAATTAAAGAGTTGAAAACACTTTTAAAAGAAAATAATATTAACGTAAGATTATAATTGGAGAAGATTTTTATGGAGTTTGACAGAGAAAGTGAAATGACTATATTAGATGAATTTATTCCTGTTATTGAGAATAGCTTCATTGACCAACCAATGAGTACAGAGGAGCTTCCAACCTTTGCCGCTTCAAGAGATAAGCTTCCACAGCCATTGTGGGATAATCATAAGGATTATATTGATTGCTATTGGAGAGCCTGGGAGCTTGCTTTTAAAAATTTAAGAAAACCTCGTGAAAACACAGGGCTTGTGTCAAATTATATTGATACCGCCTTTGATGGTTGTACTTTTATGTGGGATTCTGTTTTTATGCTTATGTTTGGTAAGTATGCAGATAGAATTTTCAAATTTCAAGGTACACTTGATAATTTTTATTCACACCAGCACGACGACGGTTTTATTTGTCGACAGATTAACACTGTAACGGGTAAGGATTTGTTTACCCGTTGGGACCCGTCTGCTACAGGACCGGAAATTATGGCATGGTGTGAATGGGAATACTATTTAAATTTTGGTGATATCGAAAGACTTAAAAGAGTTTTCCCGGTGCTGCTTTCTTATCACAGATTTTTAAAGCAAACACACACCTGGCCGGACGGCACGTATTTTTCAAGTGGTTGGGGTTGCGGTATGGATAACCTTCCAAGACAGCAAAAGGGGTATTCCGAGCCTTTTAGCCACGGACATATGATATGGGTTGACGCTTGTGCGCAAGCGCTCTATGACTGCCGTATATTAATTAAAATGGCAGAAGCATTAAATAAACCTGAATACATAAACGAGCTCGACGAGGAAGCAGACCTTCTTTTCAAGGTTATAAACGAAAAATTGTGGGATGAAAAAACAGGCTTTTATTATGACCTTTGGAAAAACGGTGAGTTTAATTTTGTTCATCATGCAGGTGCTTTTTGGAATTTACTTGCTGAAACAGTTCCTGAAGAGAGAGCTGAAAGATTTATAAGTGCTTTAAACGACGAAAAGCTCTTTAAAACTCCTAACAGAGTTCCTTGTCTTGCAAAGGATAATTCCGAATACGAGAGCACGGGTGGTTATTGGTGCGGCGGTGTATGGGCACCAACTAACTATATGATTCTTAAAGGTCTTGATAAATACAAAAAACATTCACTTTCGCACGAGATTGCCTGCGAGCATCTTTATGCTGTTGTAGAGGTGTTTAAAGCTACAAACACAGTTTTTGAGAACTACGCACCGGAATACGTTAACAACGGAAAACCATCTCAGGGTAAGCCTGCAATGAAGGATTTTGTAGGGTGGGCAGGTGTTTCACCAATATCAATTCTCTTTGAGTTTGTTTTCGGAATTAAACCGGATGCAGGTAATAATAAAATTGTTTGGGACGTTACACTCTTAGAAAAGCATGGTATAGAGCAGTATCCGTTTAAAACAGATGGTGAATTAACTCTTATTTGTAACGAAAGAAAATCAGAGGATGAAAAACCCGATATTACGTTTAAATCAAATATCCCGTTAGAATTAGAGATAATTTGGGGTAGTGAAAATAATAAACAGTCATTTATTTTAAAATCTTAAGGAGAAGGTTATGTTAAATATTGAAGAACTTAAATTTGATGAAAAAGGACTTATTCCTGCAATAGTTGTGGATTACGCCACCAAAAAGGTTTTAACACTTGCTTATATGAACAAGGAAAGCCTTAAAATATCCTTAGAAAAGGGTTTAACCTGCTTTTACAGCCGCTCAAGACAGGAGTTATGGTTAAAGGGTGAAACAAGCGGTAACTATCAGCATATAGTAAGTATTACGGCTGATTGCGACAAGGATGCACTTACAGTTGTTGTAAAAAAAGACGGTCCTGCTTGTCACACAGGTACAGACTCTTGCTTTAATGATTTAGTTTACGAAAACGAAGAGCTCAATAATGAGTTTTCCTTGGAAAATCTTATGAAGATGCTTGTTGGCAGAAAAATAGAGAAAAAAGAAGGCTCTTACACAACCTACCTTTTTGAAAAGGGTATAGATAAAATCTTAAAGAAGGTCGGTGAAGAGTCAACAGAGGTTATTATTGCCGGTAAGGCTAATGATAAAAAGGAAACAATTTACGAAATTGCAGACTTGACATATCACATTATGGTGCTTATGATAGAAATGGGTATTTCTCTTGATGAGGTTACGGCAGAGCTTGCTTCTCGTCACGTTATTGACCATAAAGTAAAGCAAGAGAAAATGACCGAATAATTTTTGGAGTAGATTTATGACAGAAACTTCTACAAACACCTATTCCGCAGATTTTATTCTTGCGAAAGCGCTTGACATTGGTGAGAATATTCTGCGGTGCGGTGGTGAACCATACAGAATTGAAGATACAATTACAAGAATTTGTCTTTCCTATGGTGCGGAATTTGCAGATATTTTTGCATTGCCGTCTTTAATTATTGCAAATATCAGAATGCAGGACGGTACATTTTCTTCTCAGGTGCGTAGGGTGTATCAGACAAATAATAATATGTATCTTTTAGAAAAGATGAATATGCTTTCAAGAGAGGTTTGTAACAAAAAAATTTCTTTAGATGACGTGCCTCTTGAAATTGAAAAAGCAAAGCAAGGTAAACCGTTTCCCAATGCACTGTGCTATCTTGGAGGAATTTTAGGTGCCGGCGGTTTTGCTGTGTTTTTCGGCGGTAATATTTACGACGCTATTGTCGCAGCTATTGCAGGCGTGGTTGTAACTTTTTTCAACCTGCATAAAACTGCCTTTGTAAACCAAATGATACATTCTGTTATTTCCTCGTTTGTTGGTGCAATGCTTTCACTTACTCTTATCTATTTTGGTATCGGGCAAAATACAGATATGATTCTTATAGGCGTAATAATGCTGCTGATACCGGGGCTTGCTTTTGGTAACGCTGTAAGAGATTTGCTTTTCGGTGATACTGTTTCGGGAATAATGCAATTAGTGCAAGCTGTTTTAATTGCTGTAATGGTAGCGTTTGGCTTTACTGTTTCTATGATGATTTTCGGAGGTGTATTTGCATGAGCTCGGAAATTATTATAAAAATTATTGCAGGCGTTATCAGTACGGTTGGTTTTGCAATTATATTTCGTTTAAGAGTAAAGCACATACCTCTTGCCGCTCTAGATGGTCTTGTTGCTTGCGTTGTTTATTTTTGTTGCCTGGAATTTATAAGTAAGGATTTGTTTATAGCCAATATGCTTGCAGCCTTTGCGACAGCAGGCTTTGCAGAAATATGCGCAAGAATAGGCAAAGCACCTTCAACCATCTTTTTATTACCGGGTTGTATAGCTTTGGTTCCCGGTGGCTCGCTTTACAATGCAATGAGAGGCCTGCTTTTAAAGGATTATGATGAATTTGCCGCACAATTACTTGTAACCGGAAAGGTTGCTATTGCAATAGGCGGCGGCATTATTGCAGTATCTATAATAAGATATTTTATATCAAAGCTAAAAAAACCAATAAAGGAATAAAATAAAAGGTAACACATTTGAGACATCTCAAAACGTGTTACCTTTTTTATTACTTTTGAAGTGATTTTATAATTGCCTTACACTCGTCAAGCTCCATAATTTTCGGAACAGGGTAGAGCGGGTTACCTTCCTTTAAGGCTCTTGTTGCAATAAGCTCAATATCCTCATCCTTTATACCTTCAAATTTATCAGGTATATTCATCTTTTTATTAAGCTCTTTGATTGCTTCAATGAATTTTTCTGCCTTTTCTTTATCTGTTGTTAAGCCTGCAGTAATGCCTGCCGTATCTGCTAAAATAGCAAGTCTTTTATGTGCAGCTTCACCAAAAAATTCGAGTATGTATGGAAGAATAACAGCATTTGCAAGTCCGTGAGGAATACCGTACATTCCGCCTAAATTATGCGCAATAGCGTGAACGTAGCCAACGTATGCTCTTGTAAACGCTACGCCTGCATAGAAAGAAGCTACAAGCATATTTTCTCTTGCTTCAATATTTTTTCCATCCTCGTAAACCTTTTCAATGTTTTGGAAGATGAGCTTTGTAGCCTTTAATGCTGCCTCTTCGGTAGATTTAACGTTACTTCTGCCAATAAATGCTTCTACAGCGTGTGTAAGAGCATCCATACCGGTTGTTGAAGTAATGTGCGGCGGAAGACCAACTGTAAGCTCAGGGTCAAGAACAGCAAATTTCGGACGAAGTACAGGGTCGTTAATTGCATTTTTTTCGTGTGTGTCGGGGTTAGAAATAACTGCTGCAAGAGTTGTTTCTGAACCGGTACCGGCAGTTGTAGGTACTGCAAAAATAAGCGGGGTTTTCTTTAAAACCTTTAATTGACCACGCATTGACGGAATAGACTTGTTAGGTCTTGCAACCTTTGCGGCTGTGACCTTTGCACAGTCCATAGGAGAGCCGCCGCCAAATGCAATAAATGCTTCGCAGCCATTATCGTAGTAGAGCTTTAAAGCATCTTCAACGTTATAAATGGTTGGATTAGGCTGTACCCCGTCAAACACAGTATATTTTATACCTTCACTTTCTAATCCCTTGAAAAGAGAGTCAAGAAGATTAAGACCCATAAGACCCTTATCAGTAACAACAAGTACATTCCTGATTTCTTGCTTTTTAACAAGCGCAGGTAATTGCTTTATAGCACCTGCACCCTGTAAAAGCTCGGGTGGAGTCCAATCAAGTGCGCCCATAGCAACCTTGTAAACGCCTTGGTAAGCTCTGTAAAAAGTGTGTTTTAAATTCATGGTAATACAACTCCTACATCTATTTTTTGCCTTCTATAAGGGTAATTAAATTGTTTAATAAATTATCTATATTTTCATTCCGCTTTTTTAAGCGCTTGAAAAGGTAGGGGGCTTGCCTTGCTAATTTATCAAGCATTTTTATGTGTTTCTTTTTCTTAATAACAAGTAAATCGTTTTTTCTTTCCTTAAGCTCATTTAATTTAAGTGTAAATTCTTTTCTTTTCTCTTCTGAAAAATCCTGGAGATTTTCGGAGGTTGTAGCAAGGACAATACCTGCAAACTCAACTATATCATCTGAAAGCTCCTTGAATTTTACAAAATATTCTGTTATTCCAAGTGTATTTATAACAGTGTTTAAAACATCAAGCACAAAAACGGTAGTAATTATATAAACAAGCGTTTTTCTTGAATCGGCGTTTATTTGACTTACAAAGTAAATATCTACTAACGGGTGAAGCACGTAAAGGAATAAACACGAGCATGTGCCCCAATAAAGTGTGTGAGTAAGACAAATTCTGCCGTGCAAATTAAACTTTTTCTCAGAATAATCCCACCAGCGTGCATTAAACGCTTTTTCCATAACGAAGCTTGTAAGGTACTCCACAACGTCGCAAACTACCATACCAACAACAAAAATTAAAGCCTCATTGATATAGTGATTATTCGTTAAGGACCTAAACGGAAGCAGACAAATTAAAATTGTTAAAGCGCCAACACCGTAAATAGGGCAGAAGGGACCTCGCAAGAAGCCTCTGTTAATCCATTTTTTAGGTCTCAAGGAACAGTAGCAGGATTCAAAAAACCAACCTACAAAGCTATAAAGATAAAAGTAAATAAAATAATCGTAAATTGCCACTTTATTCACCTAACCCTAATATTACATCTAACTTTTTTCGGCAAGTTTCAGACATGGAATAAGCCATTTCAATAACACCGCAATATTTATCCATCAAAGTAACAACATAAGACTCTAAATATTTAGGCGGAGTCAAGGTTAACGGCCACATATGACGCTTAATAATATCGCGTTCTTTTTTTGTTAAAGTACCACATAAATAATAAGCGTTTTTTAAAGCGAAATTTGGGTGTCTTAAACCGTGTAATTTATGGCTTAAATCATCTTCACGCCAGTCATAATAAAATAAATCGTGCATAGTAGCAGCACGTGCGGTATCCTTGTAGTTAAGCTTAAGCTTCCTCGAAATTAAAAAGCTTAAAAAAGCAACGCTTCTTATATGCTGTAAACGATTTATTTTTAAATGATGCTCAAACTTGCCGAGCTTTTGCAGCTGCGGTGAATTATAAATATCACCCGCGACCGCCAAAAACTCATCCCATTCTTTTGTATCCATTTTGTAAGAGGACACATAAGCGTTAAATAACTTTCCCATAGTTTATTTAATAATTTTGTGGAAAACTTTTTTACCTTTTTTTATAATTACATAGCCTTTTTCAAAATCTGAAGCAGGGATAACGTATGAAACAGCTGCAACCTTTTCGTTATCAACACTAACGCCGCCTTGCTCAATAAGACGTCTTGCTTCACCGCGTGAGGTAACAAGACCTGCTTTAATAAGAGCATCAATAACGTTAATGCCTTCATCTGTAAAATCTTCACTTGAAAGGGTAGTGGACGGCATATTTTCAGAGTTTCCGCCTGCACCAAAAACAGATTTAGCAGCATTTTGTGCTTTTTCTGCCTCTTCTTTACCGTGTACAAGTGCTGTAAGCTCGTATGCTAAAATTTCTTTTGCTTTATTAAGCTCGCTACCCTCCCAAGAGTCCATTTTATCAATTTCCTCTAACGGTAAGAACGTAAGCATACGAATACATTTTAAAACGTCGTTATCAGCTACGTTACGCCAATATTGATAGAAATCGTAAGGTGAGGTTTTGTTAGCGTCAAGCCAAACTGCATTACCTGCAGTTTTACCCATTTTATTACCCTGTGAGTCGGTAAGAAGGGTAATAGTCATAGCGTGAGCATCCTTACCTAATTTCTTTCTTATGAGCTCTGTACCGCCTAACATATTGCTCCATTGGTCGTCACCGCCAAATTGCATATTACAGCCGTAATTTTTGAAGAGGTAATAAAAGTCATAGCTTTGCATAATCATATAGTTGAATTCAAGGAAGCTAAGACCTTTTTCCATTCTTTGCTTGTAGCACTCTGCTCTTAACATATTGTTAACTGAGAAGCAAGCGCCAACCTCTCTTAAGAGCTCAACGTAATTAAGATTTAAAAGCCACTCAGCGTTATTAACCATTTGTGCTTTGCCTTCACCAAATTCAATAAATCTTTCCATTTGACGCTTAAAGCAATCCGCATTATGCTGAATATCTTCTTTTGTGAGCATTTTTCTCATATCTGTTCTGCCGGAAGGGTCACCAATCATAGTAGTGCCGCCACCAATAAGAGCTATTGGCTGGTTACCTGCCATTTGGAGTCTCTTCATTAAGGTGAGAGCCATAAAGTGACCGGCTGTAAGGCTGTCCGCAGTACAGTCAAAACCAATGTAAAACTTAGCCTTACCAGAGTTAACCATTTCTTTAATTTCTTCTTCATTCGTTACCTGAGCAATGAGCCCACGAGCAACTAATTCTTCGTAAATTCCCATTAGAATACCACCTAAATTTCAATTTATTACATACGCTAAAATTATATTATAAATACGGGGGAATGTCAACATATTTATAGTGTTGACAAAACGAAAAAATATGCTATTATATAAGTACGAAACTTCAGGGCGGGGTGTAATTCCCCACCGGCAGTAAAGTCTGCGAGCCTTTATGGGTTGATTGGGTGCAATTCCCAAACCGACGGTATAGTCCGGATGAAAGAAGATTTCAACAATTTGAATTTTTATTCATTTTTTATGAAACCTTTATTGATTCGCCCTGAGTCTTTCGGGGCGATTATTTTTTTGAAAGGTGTTGTAGAAAATGAAAAATAACTACACGAACAAACAAAAACTCCAAAGGCTCACAACGGCAGGTGTATTAGCCGCTCTTTCCTTAGTGTTAATGGCAACAGTACGCTTCCCGATTTTTCCGTCCGCTCCTTTTTATGAGATGGAATTTTCTGATGTACCGATTCTTTTGTGCTCATCAATTTTAGGGCCTGTCTATTCAACAATCACGCTTTTTGTAGTGTGTCTTATTCAAACGCTGTTTTTCAGCTCATCAAGCGGTATTATTGGCTTTGTTATGCATCTTGTTTCCTCGGGACTTACCATTTTAGTGGTTTGGTTTATCAGAAAAAAGGTTCAAGGCGTGAAAGGTGTTATTATTTCAAGTGTTTTAGGTGTTATTGTAATGACGCTTGTTATGATTCCTATGAATATGTGGATGGTTTCAGAGTTTATGGGGATTAACATAAAAGGCTTTATAGATGGGTTTTTAGCGGTTTGCGTTGGTTTTAACCTAATTAAATCAACTGTAAATATAACAATTTATAGTGTGCTTTCACCAATTATTGTTAAAGAATTTAAAAAGCTCTTCAACAAACAGTAAACGTTAAATATTTAAAGGGGATTCAGCTGTTGTCAGCTGTATCTCCTTATTTTTAATTTAGAATAATAATATATTACGCTTTTTCATTGAAAACTATTGACAAAAGCTTATAAAATTTATAAAATCATTACACAGAATTTTTATTCTGTAATCATGTAAAAAATAATTTTAGGAGTTATTCTTATGGTTTTTGAGAAACTTAAAACAATTATTATTGACGAGTTTGAAATTGAAGAAGAGCTTATTACAATGAACACTTCACTTACTGACGAGCTTGACATTGACTCACTTGACCTTGTTGACCTTGTTATGACAGTTGAAGATGAGTTTTCTATAGAGCTCCCTGACGAAGCATTAGAGGGTATGAAAACTATTGGCGATTTAGTTAAATATATTGAAGAGAACTAATTTAGAAAAGGAAATTATATAATGGCAGAGCAGAAAAAAATGGTTGAAGCAATCACCTCTATGGAGGTTGATTTCGCTCAGTGGTACACAGACGTTGTTAAAAAGGCAGACCTTGTTGATTATTCAAGCGTTAAGGGCTGTATGATTATTCGTCCTTATGGTTATGCTATATGGGAAAACATTCAAAGCATTCTTGATGGTCATTTTAAAAGAACAGGTCACGAAAATGTTTACATGCCTTTGTTTATTCCGGAAAGTCTTTTACAAAAAGAAAAGGACCACGTTGAGGGTTTTGCGCCTGAGGTTGCTTGGGTTACATACGGTGGTAGCGAAGAGCTTGAGGAGAGACTTTGCGTAAGGCCTACTTCTGAAACACTTTTCTGTGAACACTATGCAAAGGTTGTTCAATCACACAGAGATTTACCAAAGCTTTACAACCAATGGTGCAGCGTTGTGCGTTGGGAAAAAACAACAAGACCTTTCTTAAGAACAAGAGAATTTTTGTGGCAGGAAGGTCATACGGTACACGCTACAGCAGAGGATGCAATTGAAGAAACAGAGCGTATGCTTAACATTTATGCAGATTTCTGTGAAAAATCTCTTTGTATGCCTGTTGTTAAAGGTAAAAAGACTGAGAGTGATAAATTTGCCGGTGCAGTTTCTACTTACGCTATTGAAGCACTTATGCATGATGGTAAAGCACTTCAGGCAGGTACCTCACACTACTTCGGTGACGGCTTTGCAAAAGCTTTTAATATGACTTATCAGGATAAGGAAAACAAACTTTCTTACGTACACCAGACCTCTTGGGGTGTTACAACAAGACTTATTGGTGCTCTTATTATGTCCCACGGTGATGATAACGGTCTTGTTCTTCCGCCTGACGTTGCTCCGATTCAAGTTGTTGTTCTTCCTATTGCGCAGCACAAGGAAGGCGTGCTTGACAAGGCTTATGAATTAAAAGAAAGACTTTCAAAAACCTTTAGAGTTAAGGTTGACGATAGTGACAACTCTGCAGGCTGGAAGTTTGCTGAATATGAAATGAAGGGTGTTCCGCTTCGTCTTGAAATAGGTCCTAAAGATATTGAGAAAAACCAATGTGTTTTAGTTCGTCGTGATAACAGAGAAAAAATCTTTGTTTCTCTAGATAATCTTGAAGCTGAAATCACAAAAGCACTTGATGATTTTGCAAAGGCTATTTATAATAAAGCGCTTGATAATTTAAATAAACACACTTTTGCTTGTACTACGATAGATGAAATCAATAAGGCACTTACCGAAAATGGTGACGGTTTTATTAAAGCTATGTGGTGTGGCGAAGAAGAATGCGAAGACAAGGTTAAAGAGCTTACAGGTGTTGGTTCTCGTTGTATTCCATTCGAACAAGAAACACTTTCAGACAAATGCGTTTGCTGTGGCAAGCCTGCTACACAGATGGTTTACTGGGGTAAAGCGTATTAAAAAGAAACAGGACTGTTACATTATTGTAACAGTCCTGTTATAGTAAAGAGGGATTTAATTGAGCTTAAGAGATGGTTTAATAGCATTATTGCTTCTTTCGCTTATTGCATTTATATGTATAAGAGCATTTTTAGCGGGTATAATAAACTATAATTTAAGTGATAAAACATATAAAAAGCGGATAAAGGGTACAACAATAAAACAACGATTGTTTTATGATAAATTTCGTGATGAAATTCCCAAAATTTTCTTTTCTTTGTATATTTTAATTTTAGTTTGTCATTTACTTTCTATAATTTGTTACATATTCTTTATATTAAATGATGTACAAATTTCTTACTGCGAGTTTTTAGTAAAGAAAATCGTACTTTATTTTGATTTAACTTGGCTTTTTCTGACTACAATTATGTTTTATAGTCCTATTAAAAGAGTTGGGAATCAATTGCATTTCAATAAGCGTGGAGAAAATATTGATTATAGTCGTTGGATTACAAAAACTAAAAATAAAAAGAAATGAGAGCTAATTGTGATTTACACTGATTTGACTAAAAAAGCCTTAAAACTCTGTTTTGAATCTCACAAAGAGCAGGTAGATAAAAGTGGTATGCCTTACGTTTTTCATCCGTTTCATTTAGCAGAGCAGATGACTGACGAAATGACAACTGTTGTAGCTCTTCTTCACGATGTTGTTGAAGATAGTGATATAACATTTGAAGATTTAGAAATTCAAGGTTTTAGTGATGGAATTTTAAATGCCTTAAAACTTCTTACACACGACAAAAGTATTCCATATATGGACTATATAGCCGAAATTAAGAAAAATGAAATTGCAACTGCAGTAAAACTTGCTGATTTAAAGCATAACAGTGATTTATCAAGATTAGATGTTATTGATGAAAAAACTTTAAACCGTAAAAAGAAATATGAAAAAGCTATTAAATTTTTAGAAGAATGAAAAAAGCACCCGAAATGTAAAGTATCGGGTGCTTTTTTTTAAATAATTTAAGAATTAACAAGGTCCTTCATATTATAAATTCTTGGTGTTTTGCCGTTTAAGAAGATAGCAGCGTTAACTGCACCTTGTGCAAAAATTGCTTTTGAACGGGCAGAGTGGCTGAGCTTTACAATCTCGTCATTGCCTGCAAAAATAACTTCGTGCTCACCAACAATATTGCCACCGCGAATTGAGTGAATACCAATTTCTTTTTCATTTCTCTTTTGTCTTTTTGAGTGTCTGTCGTATTCATAAAATACATCAGGAATTTCTTCTTTTATTGCATCAGCCAACATTAAAGCAGTTCCGCTTGGAGCGTCTAACTTTTGGTTGTGATGCGCTTCAACGATTTCTATGTCAAAATCATTGCCTAAAACCTTAGCAGCAGTTTTTGCAAGCTCACAAAGGAGGCTAACGCCCATTGACATATTATAAGAGAAGAAAACCGGTGTTTCCTTTGAATAAGCCTCAACAGACTTTATTTGTTCATCTGAAAGACCTGTAGTAGAAATAACAACTGCTGTTTTCGTTGCCTTTGCATATTCAAGCATAGCTGAAAGTAAAGCAGGGTTTGAAAAATCTACAATTACGTCTGCATTTACCTGAACCTCGGAAAAAGTTGTAAAAACAGGGTATCCTAAAGTAGAATCCTCTACAATATCAACGCCTGCTACAATTTGGCAATCATTACGAGAATTAACAATGCTTGTAACAGTTCTTCCCATTTTGCCGCAGCAACCGCTTAAAATTATTTTTGTCATTTAAACTTCCTCCGAAATATTTTAGATTAAGTTATGATTCTTTAACGCTTTTATTAAGGTGGCTTTATTTTTTTCATTAATAGGGGAAAGAGGCATTCTGCATCTGCCAACGTCTTTACCCATTAAGCATAAAGCCTCCTTGACGGGAATAGGATTGACGTCACAAAACAGAGCACTACAAAGGTCTAAATACTCTAACTGAAGCTCTCTGCTTGCTTTAAAATTACCGTCAAGCGCTAATTTTACTATATCGTGAGTGACCTTTGGTGCAACGTTTGAAAGTACTGATATTACGCCAATTGCGCCTAAAGCCATAAACGCTGTAATTTGGTCATCATTGCCCGAATAATAGTTAAGGTTATCCTTACAAAGTGAAACAGTTTTTGCAAATGCAGAAATATCACCATTAGCTTCCTTAACACCGTTAACAAGCGGTAATTTAGAAAGCTCAAGATAAGTTTCGGGTAAAATATTTACACCTGTTCTGGATGGTACGTTGTAAAGAATCATTGGTGTGGAAACTCTTTTTTCTAAATAAGAGTAAGATTCAATTAAACCATCTTGTGACGCTTTGTTATAATAAGGGGTAACTGTTAAAAGACCATCAACACCACATTTTTCAGCATCATTTGAAAGCACGACAGAGTGCATTGTATCATTACTGCCTGTGCCGGCAATAACGGGCACACGACCGCCCGTAACATTAACCGCAACCTTAATTGCCTCAAGGTGCTCATCATACACAAGGGTGGATTTTTCACCGGTTGTACCGCACACAATAATTGCATCTGTTCCGTTTTCGATTTGCTCATTAATTAACTTTTCAAAAAGTGGAAAGTTGATTTTAAGAGTTTCGTCCTTGAACGGTGTCACAATAGCAACACCCGCTCCTGCGAAAATAGGTTTTTTCACAGTATGACCTCCCAAAAATTATTTAGTAATTAAATTACTATATTATTAGTCCATATAACCTTCTGCACAAAGAAGCTCTGCAAGAAGAACTGCACCGCCTGCAGCACCTCTTAATGTATTATGTGCGAGGCATACAAACTTATAATCATATTGTGTATCTTCTCTGAGACGGCCGATAGAAACAGCCATACCGTTTTCAAGATTTCTGTGAAGCTTTGTTTGTGGGCAATTATCCTCTTCAAAATAGTGGAGGAATTGCTTCGGTGCGCTTGGAAGCTCTAATTCCTGAGCTCTGCCTTTAAAATCTGCCCAAGCCTTAATCATAGCTTCTTTTGTCGGCTTTTTATTAAAACGTACAAACACAGCACCCATGTGACCGTCTGAAACAGGAACTCTTATACATTGAGCTGTAAAGCTTGGTGAGGTTGCAGGTACAATTTTACCGTCCTCAATTTTACCCCAAAGCTTAAGAGGCTCTTTTTCACTTTTTTCTTCCTCACCGCCAATGAAAGGAATAACGTTATCTACCATTTCAGGCCATCTTTCAAAGGTTTTACCTGCGCCGGAAATTGCCTGGTAAGTACATACAAGAACGTCCTTAACACCGTATTCCTCGTGAAGAGGGAAGAGTGCAGGTACGTAAGATTGAAGGGAGCAGTTAGATTTAACCGCAATAAATCCGCGTTTTGTACCAAGGCGCTTTCTTTGTGATTCAATAATTTTAATATGGTCAGCATTCAATTCCGGCACAACCATAGGAACGTCATCTGCCATTCTGAAAGCACTGTTATTTGAAACAACCGGGCATTCAGCCTTAGCATATTTTTCCTCAAGTGCTTTTGTTTCTTCCTTGCTCATGTTAACAGCGCAGAAAACAAAATCTACAGATGAAGCGATTTTTTCAATATCCTTCTCGGCGTCAAGAACAATCATATCAAGGTATTTTTCAGGTGTTGCTTCAGGCATGCACCAGCGGTCGCCGAGAGCCTCTTTATATGTAACACCTGCAGACCTTGAGCTTGCTGCAAGAACTGTAACGTCAAACCAAGGATGTTCATTAAGGAGGAGCGCAAAACGTTGACCAACCATTCCTGTTGCTCCAATAATACCAACTTTGTACTTTTTCATAAGTACACCTCCGGATTTCTAAAAAATACTTGTAAATACGAAATAAATAGATTATAATATACCTCGCTTACATACCGAACTATAATAACACAAAAAACGCTTGTAAGTCAATTATTTTTTATTATTTAGAAGGTATTTTAATGAATAAATCAGATTTTTTCTACGATTTACCGGAAGAGCTTATTGCACAGTATCCCATAGAGCCTCGAGATTCCTCGAGAATGATGGTTCTTTCAAAGGAAAATGACTCAATTTCACATAAGCATTTTTTTGATATTTGTGATTATTTAAACGCCGGCGATACTCTTATTTTAAATAATACACGCGTTCTTCCCGCGAGGATTTACGGTATTAAAGAGGGTACCGGTGCTGTGGTTGAATTCCTTTTGTTAAACCAGCTTGAAAATGACGTTTGGGAAGCACTTGCAGGTCCAGGGAAAAGAGCTAAAGTAGGTACTAACTTTACTTTTGGTGAAGGTATTTTAAAGTGCGAGGTAACCGAGGTTTTAGAAAACGGAAACAGAATTATTAAATTCATCTATGCTAAGGATGATAATTTTTTCAATATTCTTGATAAGGTTGGTCAAATGCCGTTACCGCACTACATCACTCAAGAGCTGAAGGATAAAGAACGCTATCAAACCGTTTACTCAAAGGAGTTAGGCTCTGCGGCAGCACCAACTGCAGGTCTTCACTTTACCAATGCAATTTTACAAAAACTAAAGAAAAAAGGCGTAAATATAGGATACGTTACGCTTCACGTTGGTTTAGGCACCTTCAGACCTGTTAAAGCTGAAAAAATTGAAGACCACAAAATGCATACCGAGCACTACTATTTACCGAAAGAAACCGCACAGCTTATAAATGATACAAAAAAAGCAGGGGGCAGGGTAATAGCTGTTGGCACAACAAGCTGTCGTACACTTGAATCTGTAGCTAGCTTTCGCGGTGAAATAAAAGAGGATGACGGAAATACCGATATTTTCATTTATCCCGGCTATAAATTTAAGTGTATAGATGGTTTAATTACCAATTTCCATTTACCTGAAAGCACGCTGATTATGCTTGTTTCTGCATTTTATGGCTACGAAAAAACACTTAGTGCCTACAAAACTGCAGTCGAAGAAAAGTACAGATTTTTTTCATTCGGCGACTGTATGATGATTTTATAAAGGAATTAATTTACTATGTTTAAGGTTATTAAAACTGAAGGAAAAGCACGTTTAGGTGAGTTCACAACAGTAAAGGGTATTGTTAAGACTCCTGCGTTTCAAAATGTTGCAACCTGTGGTGCAATAAAGGGCGGACTTTCTGCTTACGATTTAAAGGATATAAATTGCCAGGTACAGCTTTGCAACACTTATCATTTGCACGTAAGACCGGGGGATGAGCTCATTAAAGAATTAGGCGGACTTAACGAGTTTACCGGTTGGGACGGTCCTATTCTTACAGATAGCGGCGGATTCCAGGTGTTCTCGCTGGCAAAATTAAGAAAAATTAAAGAAGAGGGCGTTACATTTAACTCTCACGTGGATGGTCGCAAGATTTTTATGGGACCGGAAGAGAGTATGCGAATTCAATCTAACTTAGCCTCTACAATTGCTATGGCGTTTGATGAATGCGTTGAAAATCCTGCAACCTATGAATATGCAAAAGCTTCTGCAGAAAGAACTACGCGCTGGCTTATTCGTTGTAAGGAGGAAATGGAACGTCTTAATTCTCTGCACGATACTTTAAACAAAAAACAATTGCTTTTTGGTATAAACCAAGGCTGTACGTTTGATGATTTACGAATTGAGCATATGCAGCAAATTGCTAAATTAGACCTTGATGGTTACGCTATTGGCGGTCTTGCGGTAGGTGAGCCGAAAGAGGATATGTACAGAATTATTTCTGCTGTTGAGCCTTTTGCACCAAAAAATAAAATTCGTTACCTTATGGGTGTTGGTACACCGGGTAATATATTAGAAGGTGTTTCCCGCGGTGTGGATTTATTTGACTGTGTTATGCCAAGCAGAAATGCAAGGCACGGTCATTTGTTTACTTGGAATGGCGTTATGAATTTAAACAATGCAAAATATGCTAAGGATGACACTCCTATTGATATTAACTGTGATTGTCCTACCTGTCAAAAACACTCAAGGGCATACATTCACCATCTTATAAAAGCAAAAGAGATGCTTGCAATGCGTCTTTGTGTAATACACAATTTATATTTTTACAATAACTTAATGACAAGAATTCGCGAAGAGCTTGAAAACGGAACCTTCACAGAATTCAAAGAAAAATATACAGATTTACTTGATTCAAGAATCTGATTTTTAAATTAAATTATAAAAAAGACTTGTATATTTTATAATAAACAGTTATAATATGCAGGTATTAAAATTTGGAGGAAAAAACTATGGATTTTTTAGGTTCATTATTTGGTGGCGGTGCTCCTGCTGAGGGCGGCGCTTCAGGTGGCAATTCAATGCCATTGTTTATGATTATTGGTATGTTTGTACTCATGTATTTTATGGTGCTTCGTCCGCAAAAGAAAAGACAAAAAGAAGAGCAGGAAATGCGTGATTCTATTCAGATTGGTGATGAAATCGTTACAATCGGCGGTATTATGGGTAGAGTTGTTACTGTTAAAGATGACAGCATTGTTATTGAAACAGGCACAGACCGTACAAAAATTAAGTTTTTAAGGTCCGCTATCCAGACTAACCAAACTGCTAACGAGCGTTTAGCTGCCGAGAAGAAGGCTGCTGAGGATGCAAAAAAAGCTCAGAGCGAAAAGAATGCTATTGACCAAGCTGTTAACGGCAAAAAGAAAAAGACAAAATCTGTTGAAAACAAAGGCGCTGCTGATGAGCTCAAGGCTGAAGAAGAGGCTCAAAAGAGTGAGGAAGAATAATTTTCATAAAACAGAAAACCTCTGCATATCTTTTAAATAAGATTATGCGGAGGTTTTTTTATGCAAAAAAATAAACAAAATAAAAAATCAAAAAAGGATTTTAGTTTAATTTTTAAATATTTGCCCTGTTTTTTTGTTGGCGTAATTTCTACGTTATTAGGAATACTTGTCCTAGCATTAGCATATTATAAACTGTCACTTAACTCTGAATTCACTTATTATTTTACATATATTTTTATTTCTTTTGGCGCTTTTTTGACAGGTTATTCAACCTATAAAAAATTCAAAAACAGGGGAATTGTTTCAGGCGCACTTGGCGCTGTGCCTTTGCTTGTTTTTAATTTAATATTTATTCTCATATTTAGCTTTAAAAGTGTAAATGCCTTTGTTTTATTAGTTATTCCAATTACCGTTTTATTTGGTTCTATTGGCGGTATTGTAAGCTCCAACTCAAAGAAAAGATATTAAAAAATAAAGGGGAAATATTATGTTGAAAAAAAGTGTTGTTATAAAAAGAAAACGAATGAAACTTCCTCGTTTTAATTATAAAAATCTATTATTTTTTACATTGTTTTTCTGTGGTTTTATAGTTGGGATTTTATCAATGAAAGGGGAAGAAGGGCAAATTAAAAATATTGCCGTAGAATTCTTTGATGATTATATTTTAAATAAATCTAACGAAGGCTTTTTTGCAGCATTTTTAAACTCTTTCTTTTTAATTTGTTTTTTTCCTTTTATTACTTTTGTTTTCGGCCTTTGTGCCGTAGGTATTCCAATAATAATTGCCATACCTACAATAATCGGTGTGTTGGTAGGTATGGCAATTGGTTTTTTGTATTCTTGCTATTCATTGCAGGGCTTAGGCTATGCTGCTTTAATTCTTATACCAAGCGTTGCAATTGTTATTGCTACACTCATAAGGTGCTGTAACGAAGCCGTTAATATGTCAATTGAAATTATTGCTAACATGAGCGGGTATAAAAATCAAGCAAAAAGAAATGAATTCAAAGAATATTTTTTAAGATTTTTAGTTTTTCTTATTCCATTAATACTTTCTGCAGTATTAAATGCTGCAAGCTTCAGAGTTTTTAATAACTTATTTTCATTCATCTGAAGACTCATCTGTATTTATGCTTTCAATTTTTTGCGGTCGGGGAGCCTTAACGTTGCTTAACGGATTGGACTCGGCTGCATTTTTTAATTGTTCATCAACAATATGTGTGTAAATTTGGGTGGTATTAAGGTTTTCGTGACCTAAAATTTCTTTTATTGAAAGAACGTCTACGTTGCCGTGCTGGTACATGAGGGTTGCTGCAGTATGCCTTAATTTATGCGTTGATAAGGCTCTGTCGGCAAGACCTGCTTTTTCTAAAGTGTTTTTAACAACGTATTGCACGGTTTTTGGGCTTATTCTGCCTTTTTGTCGGCTTATAAACAGTGCATCCTTATCCTTTACACCATCAACAGGTCGCATTGGTAAATAGGCGTTTATAGCATCTATACAAGCATCGTTCAAGTAAATTGTACGTTCTTTGTTACCTTTACCTGTAACAGTTAGAGTGTTATTGGTACGAATATCACTTAAATTAAGTGAAACGAGCTCAGAAAGACGAAGACCACAGTTCAAAAATAAGGTTATAATACAATAATCACGTTCCTTGAACTTACCATCTACAGAATTTAGAAGCACAAGGCTCTCGTCTAAAGTAAGGTATTTAGGTAAAGCTTTTTTAATTCTTGGCGATTCAAGCTCCTGAAGGGGATTGTCCTTAATAAGCTTTTTTTGCACAGATAAATATTTGTAAAAGGCTCTTAAGGTAGAAACCTTTCTTGAACGAGTAAACTCATTATTATTCCTGTTTATTTTACAATAAGTCAGATACATATAAGCATCGTTCAGTGTTACTGAAAAAATTAAATCTAAAGAAACGTCTGAAATAACTATTTCTTCAAAAGGAATTTCTTTAGGAACAAGACCGCGAATAATTTTCATATATTTAAAAAAAGTAGATAAATCATTAGCGTATTCATTAACAGTCAACTCAGAACAGTTTTTAATAACACTGTAATAGTTCAAAAACTCAACTGCAATGGGTGGCAATAAGTCAAAATTTTCTCGTTTCATAACTTAAATAAACAAATCCTTTGTATTATTTTGTGATTTACAAGCTTTTTAGGAAACCCGGCTTAAAAGAGTAGTGGATTATTTTTATATAACGACTTATACAAAAGAAATGTTTTGTATAAGTCGGGTAAGGGGTTCAAGTAAAAAATCTATAAATAAGGCGTTTTTCTTAGGTTTCAGATGTTCTAAAGCCGTTACGCTTATTGTATATACTATTAAGAATATAGTCTTAAATTTAGTAAGCTTATGAAAGAATGAACTAAAACAAAAACTATAAATTAGAATTGTAATCACTTAATCCTTATCTTTATATTTTTTCATACAAATTATAATTGCAACTGATACTATAACCATTGTAGCTGTATAACCAAGCTTAGCTGCTGCATTTTTTTCAGGATTCTTCGAATTCTTCAAAATTATCAACCTTTCTTATCGAATAGAATTTTTTGGCACTAGGTGTTATTCATTTAGAAAATTTCTATTCGATTTAATTTTTGTGCATTTTATTAAATTAAGTTAAATAAGCTCTGTAATTGGTAAAATTGAGCCAATATCAGTAAGCTCATAGGATTTACTGTAAACAGGTTTAATGTTATAAGCATTCAAAAACGCCAGAATCTCTGAATAACTTGGGTGCTCTTCTATATTACCATTAAAGAAGATTTCATTTTTAGATATTTTACCGGAGGCGCCACCAATGAAGCCGGAATGTCTATTGGACAAATGCACAAATCCCGGTTGAATCTTTAAAACATTGATTTGTGAATTTTTTAACAAATTAGCTATACCATTATCTTCAGTAATAATTGCATTTTCACTAACGATACATATTGAGCATTTTGAGTATCCTTGCTTTGTTTGCAATATTTTAAGCTTATTGTTGCTTGCAAATTCTGTGATTTTTTCAGAAGCAAAAATAGTATTACCAATTAAAACATCATTCAAAATAGTTTGGTTAAGCAAAACGTCGTTAGGATATGGCGAAAACGGCTCGTTTTCAGCCACCTCTACCCTACAGCCTAACTCTGATAATATCTTAATTAAAGCTGTCTGATTTGGTGAAATAACAGCTGTTTTGTTCCCGCAATACATAACCTGGGTATCTGCATGAAAAGCAATTTCTTCCTCTAATTTAACGGACTTTTTTGTAGTCAAGGTATGAATGCCGTAATCGTTTAAAAATTGTATTGCTTCTGTTGCGTTTTTACCCAAAATACAATGCTTTACCTTGTGCTGCGGTAAATTGGCTTTTTCAATAAATCTAAAATCCTTAAGCATTTTCTGCAGCAACCTCAAAAGCCTCTCGTACATTTCTTACACCAATAACCTCTATATCTGTAAAGGAAGATTTACTCAAGCCTTTCATATTTTGTCTTGGTATAATACAACGCTTAAAGCCGAGTCTTTCAGATTCCTTAATACGTTGCTCGCAGTTATTTACAGTTCTGATTTCACCCGCAAGACCAATTTCACCAAAAACAATGGTTTCACTGTCAATTACCGTATCCTTAAGGCTGGAAATAAGTGCAACGGCGACAGCTAAGTCTGAAGCAGGCTCGTCCGCTCTTAAGCCACCAACAATGTTCAAATAACAATCCATATTAGAGAAAAAGTAACCTGCGCGCTTTTCTAATATGGCAATAAGCATAGCCATTCTATTATAATCGAAGCCTGTTGACATTCTCCTTGGGTTTCCAAAGCCGGTAGTTGTCGCAAGCCCTTGAATCTCTGCCAAAATAGGTCTTGAGCCTTCCATGAGACAAGTAACACAGGTGCCCGAAACGTTAGTTGGTCTGCCTGCTAAAAGTGCCATTGAAGGGCTTTCTATTTGAGAAAGTCCTGAGTCAGTCATTTCAAAAACACCTATTTCGTTTGTTGAGCCAAATCTGTTTTTTACTGCTCTTAAAATTCTGTAGGAGTAATTTCTTTCACCCTCAAAATAAAGAACTGTATCTACAATGTGCTCTAAAACCTTAGGACCTGCAATGTTGCCGTCCTTGTTTACGTGTCCGACAAGTATAGTAGAAATATCGTTATTTTTTGAGGTCTGCATAAATAAATTAGTACATTCTCTGACTTGAGTTATGCTGCCCGTGCTTGAAGAAAGCTCGGGTATATTCATAGTCTGAATAGAGTCAACCATTACAATGTTCGGTTTTTCTGTTCTTAAATACTCACAAACTATTTCAGCATCTGTTTCACACATTACAGAAAGGTTATCTGATTTAACACCAAGCCTTTTAGCTCTCATTTTTAACTGATAAGCAGATTCCTCACCGGAAACGTAAAGCACAGTTAAATCCTTTGAAAGATAATTACAAATTTGAAGCAAAAGCGTAGATTTACCTATACCCGGGTCACCGGACAAAAGCACTAAAGAGCCTCTTACAAGTCCACCGCCTAAAACGCGATTCAACTCAGATACTCCTGTGTTATACCTGAATTCTGTTGATGAATCAATTGAATCGAGCTTTAGTACGTTTAAGCCTTTATTAATTACAGAGGTAGTTTTTTTAGAGCTTTTAGCCTCTGTTTTTATAAACTCCTCATCTAAGGTACCCCATTCATTACATGACGGGCATTTGCCATACCATTTTGCAGACTCGTAGCCGCAATTACTACAAATGTAAACTGATTTTTGTTTTGAAGCCATAATTATTCACTGACCTTCACAATAATTTAAAATTCCAACAGCAATAGAAAAAGCCATTTGTTTTTGGTATTCTTCTGTTTTTAGCTTTTCTGCCTCTTCGTAATTAGACAGAAACCCGCATTCAACTAAAACAGCAGGCTTAACTGCATTATTTATTAAATAAACCGACGTACCGCAGGGTTTAATTTGTCTTGTGTTATTCGGCTGTAAAAAATAAACAATGCTTTCCTGTATGCTTTCTGCCAAAAAAGAGCTTTTTTCACTAAAATTTTTAGAATAAAAAACTTGAGCACCATAATATTTTGGTGAAGAAAAATGGTTTTGATGAATACTAACAAAAATTGCATTTTCTGTATTTTGCATTAAATCCATTCTGTTGTGTAAATCCGAGGATTTTTTACTCCTTATTGTTGTTAAACCTTCATCCTCAGTAGAGGTATCCGTTTCTCGTGTCATAACAACTTTAAAACCAAAAAAATTCAAATATTCTCTTAAATGCAAGGCAATATTTAAATTAATCCCCTTTTCACTTACACCGTCCTGAGTACTTGCACCACCATCAAAACCGCCGTGCCCCGCATCTACAATAATAACAGGAAGCTCGTTTTCAAAAACGCCGTCGGAAACGTTTTTTGGTTTGACGTTAAAAATGCTTAAAGAAATTAAAAATGAAATAAAAACTAAAACAAATAAAATTATGAGCTTTTTCAAAATTATCACCCATAAAATAATATGTTGAAGTTTTAAAAGTTATCTGAATTCTGTGCCATCTTTAAGTAAAAGTTTTTTTCTTACAATTGACCAAGCAATATTTTCCAGTGAAAAATTACTCAAAAGAGCATCCTTAAATAATATAGGGTTAATTGTAAAATCGTTACCCGCAGGTAAAATAAAGCTGAAACAAAGCTCTGTATCTGTTACTTTTTCAAAATTTAAAGCCGTAAGGTGTTCGGACACATTGATTTCTTTAATTTCACCTTTTTTAGTTTTCTTTTGAATTGTTATATTTTTACCTTCAATTTTCTCTAATATCGAGTTTTTAATATTTTCGCCGTTATTTGAGGAGATTTTCATTTCGTAAAGTCCCGAAGTAATAAACAAGGGTTTATATTCAGGTGCATCAATTTTTAAAAATTCAATTCCAGGTACAGTAACACGATTTAATTCAGAAATAACACGTTCGTTTTGGTAGCTTTCATCATCAAGACGAATATCCAGCACCTCTTGCTCACCCTCAACACCTAAAGGTAAGGAAAGGCCAAAAACAAGGTGCGGATGAGGGTTAAAACCCTCTGTGTACCACAATGGTATATCAGTCCTTCTGAAGGCTCTTATTAAGCAACGGGTTAAATCAAGGTGTGAAATGTATTTTGCGGTATCTTTTTTAGTGAACCATATTCTTATTGAGCGCATCACACTTACCTCCGTTTAATTTATTTGAGCCACAAGCATTGCATTGCTCACGGCAATGCTTTGAGGTCTGAGCCTTTTTTGCTTTTTCATTTTCTTCAATTAAAAAGCTTTTCTTGATACCTGAATTAATGTGGTCCCAAGGTAAAACCTCTTCATAAGAGCGTCTGCGATTTGCGTAAAACTCTGTATTTATACCGCATTTTTCAAACGCTTCCATCCACGTGTTATACTTAAATTTATCGTCCCAGCTGTCAAAGGTGCAGCCGTTTTTCCATGCATATTCAATTACATTACAAAGCCTTCTGTCACCGCGAGCCAAAATAGCTTCTAAGAAGATTTGGTCTGTTGTGTGGAATCTGAAGGTGATTTTTTTAGACGTAACAGTATCCTTAAGCATTTGCTGCTTAGCCGTTATTTCTTCACGGGTTGCCTGAGGCTCCCATTGGAAAGGTGTGCACGGCTTTGGCACAAATGAGGAAACACCTGCGCTCACACTAACAGTTTTACCCTTTGGTTTATCGGGGTTATTATAAAACTCCTCAACAATCTTTTGACAAAGCACGTTAATCCCCTTTACGTCGTCCTCTGTTTCAGTAGGTAAACCAATCATAAAATAAAGCTTAACTGCAGTCCAACCACCCTGAAAGGCTTTTCTGCACGTGCCTAAAATTTCTTCCTCGGTAATATTTTTGTTTATAACGTCACGAAGTCGTTGCGTACCTGCTTCTGCAGCAAATGTTAACCCCGAGCGTCTTACTAAAGCAAGTTTTTCTCTTAATTCGTCTGAAAAATTATCGATTCTTAAGGATGGCAGTGCAACGTTTATTTTTTGTGGGGTTGCCCAGCTTAAAAGTGACTCTAATAATTCTGTAATTTTAGTATAATCGCTACTTGAAAGAGAACAAAGTGAAAGCTCGTCATAGCCCGTTTCGCAAGCGATTTTTCTGCTTTGGTTACTGATGGTTTCAACCGATTTTTCTCTGATTGGTCTGTACCAAAAGCCTGCTTGACAAAATCTGCACCCGCGAATACATCCACGAAAAATTTCGTGTACAACTCTGTCGTGTACAACCTCTACAAACGGCACAACAAAGTTTTCCGGATAATAAACGTTATCTAAATCTGAAACAACTCTTTTATTTACAACCTCGGGAGCACCGTTTGTAGCACTAACCTTTTTCAAGGTACCATCTTCATTATAATCAACACTGTAAAGTGACGGTACGTAAATACCTTCAATGTGAGAAGCTGCAATCAAAAATTCTTCCCTTGTTGCATTTTTCTTTTTATATTCATTCAATAAATCGAGGAAATCTATCATCAATTCCTCGCCCTCACCTATTTGAAAGCAGTCAATAAAATATGCTAACGGTTCCGGATTTACAACACATGGACCGCCCGCAATGATTATAGGGTTGTCCTTTAAGGATGCTCCACGATCCTTGCTTTTTACAGGAATACCGGCTAAATCCAACATATTGAGCACGTTTGTAAAGGAAAGCTCGTATTGAAGTGTAAAGCCAACAACGTCAAAATCCTTTAAGCTGTCACGGCTTTCGAGCGCAAAAAGAGGTATATTGTTTTTTCTTAATTGCTCTTCCATATCTGTATCAGGCGCAAACACTCTTTCGCACCAATAATTTTCCTTTGAGTTTACCAAGCCGTAAAGAATTTTAAGGCCAAGGTGAGACATACCTATTTCATAAGTATCAGGGAAACAAAACGCAAACCTTACGTCAACCTTGCTTTTATCTTTTACTACTGAGTTTAATTCACCCCCGGTATAACGCGCCGGTTTTTGCACCAATGGTAAAATACTTTCAATACGATTTTTCAACATAAAAAAACTCCAATTTTAAAATAAAATTATACAGATTAATTTTACAATAAAATTGAAGATTTATCAAGTAGAAATTAACTTTTTAGTACAATTGTAAGCAGCATAAGAATTGTAACTGCTAAACAATAAAAATCGTTTTTATTCACCAAAAATACTTTAAATGAAAACCAAATAAAGGGTATTAGAATTAAAACTGAAATTATTGTAACAGCTTTTTCTGCGGCTGAATCAGATAATTTAAGATTTAGAATTATCTGCAGCATTTTACCGCCGTCAAAAGCATGAAACGGTAATAGGTTAAAGAGCGCCAAAACTAAATTTACAATGTAAATATCAAAAAATATTTTACCAAAATAAATATTATAAATAACGTAACTAAAAAACGAAATGAGCAAATTAACCAATGGCCCCGAAAAAGAAATTAAAAAATCTTTAAAATAATTAATTTGGTTTCTTGTGCTCGTTTTAATATTTGCTCCAAAAATAGAAATTTTAAATTCAAGAATTTCCGTTTTGAAATAGATTAGCGCAATTAAATGTCCTACTTCGTGTAAAACAGCAGAAGCTAATGATACAATCAAATACTCGGTTTTTTGAAAAATTATCAATATAAGTATTAAAGCAAAAAAAGTGAAGCTAATTTTAATTTTTATGTTTTTAATTTTAAATTGCATTTTTTGCGTCCTTTAAAGCGTATGCAGGGTTATAAGAAACGTCATTTATTCTTATTTCAAAATGAAGATGCGGCCCCGTTGACTGTCCGGTAGAGCCAACAAGAGCAATTACCTCTCCGCCCCTTACAACAGTACCCTTTTCAACAAAACGCTTGCTGCAATGGCAATAAACACTAACAATGTCATTATCGTGTTTAATTTTAATATAATTACCATTCCATTGGTCATAATTTGATTCAATTACAACCCCGTCATGAATAGCATAAATATTTTCACCTGAATTTAACGCTAAATCGATTCCCTTGTGAAAGCCATACCCACCGGTTATCGGGTGAACTCTTTCACCGAAGCTTGATGAAACATCTCCATTGATTACAGGATTATAAATCTTATAATTTAATTTGTATTTTGAAAAAGATATATTATTTTTAATATTTTCATTTATTTTTTCATCCGCTCCACCCTCACCTAAAATTTCGGCAGAAAACTTTTCTTCGGTAACGTCTAAAGCAATTATCTCATCTGTAGCAAACTCTTCAATCTTCTTAAAGGCTTCCTTGATTTCTTCAGTAGAAACGTTTTTATTCATTTCGATTTTCAGGTTTTCTGTTAAAGTAGTTAAAAAAGATATATTAAAAAATTTAACAGAAAACAAAAAGCCAAAAATAATTGCAGAAAATACAAACTGTAAGGTTAAAGCTCTCACTAAATAGTCTTGTCTGTTTTTATCCATAAAAAATCACCCGCAAATATATATGCGAGTGATTTTTTTATTATGCCTGAATTTCTTCCCATTCTAAATACAAGTCATCTAATTTATTTTTTAATAAATCAAAATTTTCTGTTAATTCAAGTAATTTTTCATAGTCCGCAGAGGTTTCAGGTAATTCGAGTAAATGCTGAAGCTCTTCCAATTCAGCCTCTTTTTCTTCAATCTCCTTTTCAATTTTGGAAATCCTTGAATTTCTTTTCCTTTCAAGCGCTTGCTGTTCCTTTTGCAGCTTGTAGGTATTTACCTTTATGGTTTCCTTTATCTCTTTTTCTATTGGTTTTTGGTTATTCTCTTTAAATTCTAAATAATTGTCGTAGTTACCGTCAATGCTCACAGCGCCGTCGTGAGTTAAGTGGATTATTTTGTTAGATAATTTATTTATAAAATATCTATCGTGGGATACTACCAAAAGTGTACCGTTATAATTTAAAAGTGCCTCTTCCAAAACCTCTCTTGAGTTTATATCTAAATGGTTAGTAGGCTCGTCAAGTATTAAAAAATTAGGCTTTGCAAGCATTATTTTTAGCAAAGCAATTTTTGCTCTTTCACCGCCGCTTAAAACAGAAACCTTTTTAAATACGTCGTCACCGCGGAACAAAAACAAGGCTAATGCACTGCGTATTTCGGTTTGGTCCATAAATTTGTACATATCCCAAACCTCATCAAGAACAGTTTTATCTGAATTTAATTTATCAATATTTTGGTCAAAATAACCTATTTTTACATTTGTTCCGAATTTTATAATACCACTATCTTGACTCAGTTCTTTGTTTAAAATTTTCAAAAAAGTAGATTTACCACAGCCGTTAGGACCCAAGAGAAACATTTTATCTTCTCTGTTTATTGAGATATTTAAATTTTTAAATAATGGTTTCTGAGGAAACGACTTTTCTAAATCGTAAACGGATAATACGTTATCACCCGACCGAATTTCCGCATTAAAAGAAAACCTTACTGAGCCCAGAGCCTTATCAGGTACTACTAAATCCGCCTTAATTCGTTCAATTTGTTTTTCTTTACTTGCAATAGTTATATAATTTCGTTCTTGATTAAAGCGTTTTTGCTGTTCAATTATTCCCTCTATACGTTTAATCTCAGCAATATTTTTTTCATATTCACGCTCAATAGATAATTCACGTTCTGCTTTCAATTTTTGAAAAACAGAGTAATTGCCCTTTGTCATTGTTATTTTTTGGTGAGCAATCTCCATTGTTAAAAATGTTATTTTGTCTAAAAAATATCTATCGTGAGAAACAACTATAACAGCACCCTTGTATTTTGCTAAAAAATCCTCAAGCCAGGAAATAGCATCAATATCAAGGTTGTTTGTAGGCTCATCCAATAAAATTAAATTAGCATTTGAAAGCAGTAATTTACAAAGAGAAACCTTTGAGCGCTGTCCTCCGCTGAGATTTTTTACAGGTCGGTCAAGCTCTGCTTCATTAAAGCCGAGACCAATAAGTGCCGAGCGTGTTTTTGCTTTATAAACAAGACCATCTCGACGCTCAATTTCATCAGTCAAACGAAGTTGTTTTTCAATTAAAGCTAAATCACTGTTATTTTCAAGCTTTTTTGTAATTTCTTCAAGCTCAGCCTCCATTTTTGCAACGTCGGCAAAAACCTTTAAGGCTTCTTCGTAAACGGTTAAAGTGTCATCGCACTCAAGGTATTGCTCCATATAGCCGATTCTTACGTCCTTACCACGTACAATGCCACCCTCCACAGGTGAATACTCCCCTGTTATAAGCTTAAAAAGAGAGGTTTTTCCTGTACCATTAGCACCAATTAAACCAATTCGGTCATTTTCTTCAACCTGAAAAGCGGCGTCTTTAAACAAGACGCCGTCAGAAAAACCGAATTTTAAATTTAATGCTGTTAACAAAGACATAAAATCACCTTATAACGTGCTTAAAAGTGCATCAAATTTGCCGGATAATACTACCCTGCCACTATTTGCAGGAATAAATACACTATCACCTTTTTTTACGCTTACAGCTGTGTTTTCAAGTGTTATACTACCCGCACCATCAAGTATTAAAACAGATAAGAAAGAGTCCGAACCGCAATCATAATCAAATTTTCCGTCTAATTTTAAAGATGTCATGGTAAAAAATTCGCAAGAGCAAAGCTTTTGGAGCTCGGCGTTTTCTGATTTAATTACCTCACCCTCTGCTTTTGCAGAACGAACAGGTGGCAAGGTGTTAGTAACGTCAAGCGCTTTTGCAATATGAAGCTCACGAGGCTTACCATCAACTAATCTGCCGTAATCATATACTCTGTAGGTTGTATTACAGTTTTGTTGAACCTCAGCAAGTAAAATTCCGCCGCCAATTGCATGTAAGGTACCTGCTTCTATAAAGAAAATATCACCCTTTTTAACTTTAACCTTGTTAACGTGATTTAAAAATGAATTATCTTCAATAGAGTTTTTGAATTCTTCCTTGCTTATCTCTTTGTTAAATCCGTAAATAAGCTCAGCGTCCTCTGAACAATCAAGAACGTACCAAGCCTCAGTTTTACCTAATGAATTTTCGTGAATACGTGCATAATCATCATCCGGATGCACCTGAATAGATAAATCCGACTTGGCATCTATAAATTTAATTAAAAGCGGAAACTCATTATATTTTTTACCCTTTTCACCTAAAAACTCAGGGTGTTTTTCAATTAGAGCGGAAAAGCTCTGACCTGAAAATTCGCCGTTTTTTACGGTGTTATCACCATCATTACGAGCAGTAAGCACCCAAGCCTCGGCAATGTTATTAAGGTCACTCTCATAGCCATAATCACTTTTTAAGCGCTCGCCGCCCCAAACAATTTCTTTAAATATCGGATTTAATTTAATTGGATACATTTAATTACACCTCTGTAGTAGTTGCTTCATTTGAAATATTTTCATTGTTTTCATTGTGCTCAGCGTTTTCATTAGTTGCAGCCTTAGCCTCGAGCTCTTTTTTATCAATAAAAGGTACAGTGGAGGATTTAATATCAACCCTATCGTAATACTCCTTGAATCTTATGGTAAAACGAATTTTTCTTTTGCAGCTTGTGCACTGAAAAATTGCTCTGAAGGATTGATTCATAACACGCCAATCACTAATTCTTTCGCAGCTTGCGCCACAAACGTCGCAAAGGCATTTCATTTTACTTCTGTCAATCAAAGGACTGTTAATATCCGTAATAACCTTGGGCTTAAACGAAAGCTTTAAATAGAAGGAATTATCGCATGAATGAGTATACGATAAAATCATTTGGTTGTTATATATTTTTTTGAATATATCTGCAGTTAATAAGCTGTCATCAATAGCTCTATGCAAAGAGTAATGCTCAACGTCTATACCTAATTTTTCTGCAGCGGCCGAAAGACCGATTTGGTCCGCCTTGGAAATATTCATAAATGCCTGTGTGTAGTTTTGAAGATTTACGTAATTTCTTAAAAACGGAACAAAGTTAATGCCGTTGAAATAACGGAAATTTTCAACTAACACTCTTACGTCGGTATCACCCCAAGTAAGAACAACGTTATCTTCTCCTGCGGACCATTTTCTGAACTCAGCCATTGCTTGTGAAAATGGCGTACCTGCATTTATGTCATCATTAGAAATATTAGTTAATTCTTTTACTCTTGTATGAAGTTTTTTGCCTAACTGTGCCTTTATAAAGAGTGAAAAGGTATCAACCTGATTAAGGTTTTCATCAAGCTTTACTGCGCCAATTTCAATAATTTCGTTTAAAAAACCTTTTTTCTTTTTGCAGTAAGTGTTATTCCACTCAAGGTCAAGAATTATATAATACATTAAATAATTACTCCTTGTTAAATCAAGCCCTCACTGTCGTAAAGACATGCTGTTTCAAGTAAAACCTTTGCACCAACCTCAAGTGCTTCAGGTACAAGTAAATCAGGTGTATCTAAACGTGTGTGGTAATATCTTGGTGGTGTTGGGTCCATAGCTGCAAAGCCCGTTGCTTTAATTTTCTTTTGGGTAAATGCTGCAGCATCACAAGCACCTAAATAAATTGAAGCGTAAGGTAAATCATAGCCACAGTTTTTAGCAGCTCGTTTTACAAGCTCCTTTGCTTGCTTGTCGTGCTTTAAGGTACCGCTTAAATCTCTGTCGTAAACAGCCATATCCTTTAAATCGCGCATGGTGTCGCAAGCAATAACAACAGTTTCAATTGACTTTAACTCATCCTCGTGAGTTTCAGCATAATTTTTTGCACCGCGAAGACCTGCTTCCTCAGAGCCGGTAAGTAAAATTCTAACCTCGGTATTTTCAAACTCAATATTATTTTCCTTCATAAGCTTTAAAATTGACATAACAGTCAAGCAGCCTGTAAGGTTGTCGTTAGCACCGGGTACGCTTTTGGTATAGCTTTGGAAGAATAAAAATCCAAAATACGGTACAACAAAAAGGCAAAGTATAATGCCAACTATAAAGAAGAAGGTTTCAACACCCTCTGAGGGGGCGCCCAATTTAAGATATGTAAAGTATTTAATAAGACTTGCAAAGCAAACTACAAAAAGTCCGACTGCAGCGGGTATAAGAAACAGCTTCATACCTGTGCCGCCCATTAAGTAGTTTAAAATCCACTCATATTGTGAATCGGCGTGTCCAATAAAAATAATTCTTTTTTTAATTTCACCCTTAGGCTTCTTAGTAGCAATAAGGTTGTGTGAGGGGTGCCCCTTAAACAACGGGTCAAGAAAACGCTTGTACATTAAGAATTCAAGCACTAAAGGTACAATGCCTAACACTGTACACAAAAAGCCTACAAGCGGAAATTCAAGCCAATAAAGCACAGTTGCTGCTAACGCCATAGCAACTGTAAATGGGATAAAGCCCATAAAAGCCTGTCTGTGTACTGTAAACTCTTCAATTGTAATTTCGTCAGACCATTGCTTTAAATCCTCACCCATAAACTCCTGAGCCTTAAGTTCTTCCTTACTGCCGGGAGCTCTTGGACCGATTTCTTCTACAATGGTAGTAATTCTTTCTAACATATAGTCGACAGTTGAAGAAAAATCAATAGTATTTTTTTTGCTTTTTTCAAGAATAGTTTTCAAAAAACACCACTCCAATATATAAAAGTGAACACTAACTAAATATAGCATACAATTTATGATTTTACAATATATATTGTGAAAAAACATTGATTTTAATTTATGTGTATTGTATAATAATTTAAAATAAATTTAAACAGTAGGTGTACTTATGTTGAACGATTCATTAAATTTATTCTATTCATCCTCTGCAAAGGAGTGGGTAGAAGCTTTACCTTTAGGAAATGGCTCTCTTGGTGCAATGATTTACGGTAAAACAAATACCGAAAAGATTTGTATGAACAGTGATACTCTCTGGACGGGCTTCCCGCGAGATACCGCAATTAAAGAAAATACTTATGAAAATTTCCTTAAAGCAAGAGAATTATCACTTGAAGGCAAATATGACGAAGCACAGGAGCTTATTGAGGCAGAGTGCTTAGGTAACTGGACTCAGGCATACCTCCCCCTTTGTGATATTGATATAAAATTTGAAACAAAAGGCTGCCGTGCGAAAAGCTACAAAAGAATACTTGATTTAAGCACGGCTCTTCACACTGTAAGCTATGAGAAAAACGGTGCACGCTTCACAAGAGAGGCTTTTGTTTCTGCCCCGGATAATGCATTTATTCAAAAATATTCTGTTGATAAAAACAAAGCGTTAAACTTTAAGCTTTCACTTTCAACAAAATTAAAGGGTGCTACCTTCTGTGAAAACGGTGTTTTAATTTTAGACGGTATTTGCCCGTCTGACGAGCATGACAACACCGAATTACTTAACAGATGTGAATTTTACCCTGAGGACAAGGAGCGTCAAGGCATTAGCTTCAGAGCAGCTGTAAAGGTAATTTCTGACGGTGACGTTAGCTACACAGATAGCTTTATTAAGGTTGAAAATGCAACAAACGCTTACATATTCTTCACAACCGAAAACTCCTTTAACGGTTTTGACAAGCACCCGGCCTTAGAAGGCAAGGAATTCAAAAACGCTTGTCTTAATGCATTAAATGCTGTATCTACAAAGGATTACGAAGCTCTTAAAAAAGCGCACTTAGATGATTTCACCTCACTTTTCTCAAGAGTTTCTCTTGATATTGGTACAAATAACAAAGGTGACGTGCCTACAAACAAGCGTTTAATAAAGCACGAAAAGGGCGCTAAGGATATTGCTCTTTATACACTTATTTTTAACTTTGGCAGATATTTAATCGTTACCGCTTCAAGAAAAGGTACTCAAGCAACTAACCTTCAGGGGATTTGGAACGATAAATTCAGAGCTCCATGGCACTCAAACTACACTGTAAATATTAACACAGAAATGAACTATTGGCCTGTTTTGATGTGCAACCTCCCTGAATGCAACTTACCTCTTATTGACCTTATTAAAGAGGTTTCTGTTTCGGGTGAAAAAATAGCACAAAAGCGTTACCATGCACGCGGCTTCTGTGTTCATCACAACGTTGATTTATGGCGCCATGCAGACTGTGTTGCAGGTGCTGCACAATGGGCGTTCTGGCCTATGGCAGGCGGTTGGTTTTGTGAGCACGTTTACAACCATTATCTTTACACAAACGACAAGGAATTCTTAAAAGAAACAGGTTACCCGCTTATGAAAAAATCTGCTCTTTTCTTCCTTGATATGCTTGTAAGCGACAAAGACGGTTATTTAATTTGCGCACCTTCAACCTCACCTGAAAATGATTTCCATTTTAATAAAAAGCACGTTTCTGTAAGTGCAACCTCTACTATGACAATGGCAATTATAAAAGAGCTTTTCCAAAACGTTCTTAAAAGCGCAAGGGTGCTTAATATAGCAGATGATTTCACAAAAGAGGTTGAGGCTGCTTTAGACAAGCTTTTACCGTTTAAAACCGGCTCTCAGGGCGAGCTTTTAGAGTGGTACGAGGAGCAAGAGGCTGTTGACCCACACCACAGACACAAATCTCATTTATATGGTCTTCACCCTGCTACTCTTATTACACCGGACGAAACACCTGAGCTTGCTGCAGCTTGTAAAAAATCACTTGAATTACGCGGTGATAACGGCACCGGCTGGAGTTTAGGATGGAAAATTAATATGTGGGCAAGACTTTGGGACGGTGACCACGCATTAAAGCTTATTGATTTACAATTAAGACCCGTTTTACCAAAGCAGATAAGATACCATGGCGGTGGAACTTATCCAAACCTCTTTGATGCTCACCCACCATTCCAAATTGACGGTAACTACGGTTGCACAAGCGGTATTTGTGAAATGCTTCTTCAATCAAGAGAAGGAAAAATCTTCTTACTCCCTGCCCTCCCGACCTCATGGAAGAACGGTAAGGTTACAGGTCTTAAGGCAGTCGGTAACGTTACTGTAGACATTGAATGGAAGGACGGCAAGCTTTCTGAATACAGCCTTGACGGTGACGTTTCAGAAATTGACGTTATATATAACGGCGAAAAATTAAATAAATAATAAAAAAAGAGTTAGTTCATTTTTGAACTAACTCTTTTAGTTTTACGAGAAAAGTATTGAATTCATAACGCTTTCTAAGTATTCTTGTCTGCCGCTTTCTACATTTTTTGTGTCACCCAAGGCTTCAGCATGGGCTGCAAGCTCAGCAAGAGTTGCGCTTCCGCTTAAAATTCTTTTACCGATTTCCGTATTGTTAAAGGATGAATACTTATTCTTAACAAAATCATCAATTCTGCCGTCCTCAATAATTGCAGCAGCCTTTAAAAGGCCTAATGCAAAAGTATCCATTCCTAAAATATAAGCGTGGAACATATCTTCAGGGGTGTTACTTGGTCTACGATTCTTTGCATCAAAGTTAAAGCCACCGGTAAGTCCTCCGGCTTTAATAACCTCGTACATACAAAGAGTAGCTTCGTAAACGTCAAACGGGAATTCGTCTGTATCCCAACCGAGCAAATAGTCACCCTGGTTTGCATCAATACTGCCTAACATACCGTTAATTGCGGAAATTCTTAATTCATGCTGGAAGGTATGTCCTGCAAGAGTTGCGTGGTTTGCCTCAATATTCATTTTGAAATTCTTATCAAGACCATATTGACGAAGAAAACCAATTGCTGTTGCGGCATCAAAATCGTACTGATGCTTCATAGGCTCCTTCGGCTTTGGCTCAATATAAAAATCACCTGTAAAGCCAATGCTTCTGCCGTATTCAACGGCCATTTTCATAAGTCTTGCAATGTTTTCCTGCTCGAACTTAACGTCTGTATTAAGAAGTGTTTCGTAGCCTTCTCTACCGCCCCAGAAAACGTACCCCTTGCCACCAAGCTTTACTGTTAACTCAAGCGCCTTTTTTATTTGTGCTGCCGCAAAGCAATAAACGTCTGCAGAGCTTGTGCTGCCGGCACCATTCATAAATCTTGGATTAGAGAACATATTAGCTGTACCCCAAAGACATTTAATATCTGTCCCCTGCATTTTTTCTAATATGTAGTCGGTAATTTCATCAAGACGACGATTTGTCTCTTTGATATCATCTGCCTCGGGAACAATATCAACGTCGTGGAAACAGAAGTATTTAATACCAAGCTTTTGCATAAATTCAAAGCCTGCATCCACCTTAGCCTTTGCGTGCTCCATTGTTGCCTTTTCCGCACCAAAGGATTTATCTGCAGTATCTCTGCCAAACATATCGGTACCGCCGGCACAAAGGTTGTGCCACCAAGCCATAGCAAAAGGTAAATGCTCACTCATTTTCTTTCCTAAAACAACTCTTTCAGGGTCATAGAACTTAAAAGCAAACGGATTCTTGCTTTCTTTTCCTTCATATTTTATTTGAGGAATATTTTTAAAGATTTCGCTCATTTTAATTACTCCTTTATTGTTTTATAAAGCTCTTTAACTGCCGGGTAAATCTGTTTGAATTTATTATATCTTTCTTCGTATAAATTCACAAGCTCACTTTCCGGTAAAATGTGCTCCTTAACCGAAAGGAGTGCTTTTGCGCACTCGTTTACACTTGAAAATCTACCTGAGCCTACCATTGCAAGCATTGCAGAACCAAAGCCCGGGCCCTCTTCTGCATTCGGAATAAGTAATTCAATGTTTAAAATGTTGGCAAGAATTTTACGCCATAATTGGCTTTTTGCGCCGCCACCACAAACGTAGCTTGTATCAATGTTGATTCCAATAGATTTTGCAACCTCTATGTTATCACGAATTGCAAAGCTAACACCCTCTAAAACGGCAAGCAGCATTTGAGAGCGTGTTGTATTAGGTCTTAAGCCAATAAACATACCCGTAGCGTTTGTGTCGTTTATGGGGCTTCTTTCGCCCATTAAATACGGAAGAAAGAACAATTCATTTTTACCTAACAACGCTGTATCAATTTCAGCTTCAAGCTTATTATAATCCTTTTCACCAAAAACAGAATCACAAATCCATTTATGGCAGGATGCAGCAGAAAGAATGCAGCCCATTAAATGGAAGCCGCCATCTGCATGACAAAACGAATGCAGAGCATTATTTTTATCCACGCCAAAATTATTCGAAGAAATAAAAACCGTACCGGAAGTACCAAGGGAGATATTGCAATTTCCCTCACCCAAGGTACCTGTACCAACTGCGGCAGCGGCGTTATCACCTGCACCGGCAACAACGTTTGCCTCAGAAATGCCAAGCTCCTTTGCGACAGCCGGCAAAACCCTGCCAATTGATTCAAAGCTTTCAAAGAGCTTGGGCATTTGATTCTTTTTTACAGAACAAATTTCAAGCATTTCCTCTGACCAGTCTTTAGCCTTTACGTCAAGCAGCAGCATTCCGGAAGCGTCTGTATAATCGCAGGCGTGTACTCCTGTTAATTTATAATTAATGTAATCCTTAGGAAGCATTATTTTGCTGATTTTATTAAAGCTTTCGGGTTCGTTATTTTTTAACCACATGAGCTTTGGCGCTGTAAAGCCTGCAAAAGCAATATTTGCAGTTTCCGAAGAAAGCTTTTCCTTGCCAACAACTGTATTTAAATACTCAGTTTCTTTAAAGGTTCTGCCGTCATTCCAAAGAATAACGTTACGAATAACCTCGTCATTTTCATCAAGAACTACGAGGCCGTGCATTTGACCTGCAACACCAATTCCACTAACGTCTTGAGCATTGAAGCCGCTTAAAAGCTTAGGGAGCCCTCTTTTAACAGCGTTCCACCATTCATTAGGATTTTGCTCAGACCATCCCGGCTGAGGATATATTACAGGATATTCCTCTGAAACTGAATTAAGAATTTTACCGGTTTCATCTAATAACAAAAATTTAGTTGCAGACGTACCTAAATCTATACCAATATAAAGCAAAATATCACCCCGAATAAAATAATTCTGCTAATAATTTATCTTATACCGTATTTTTCAATAATATAATCCATATCCTTATCACCTCTACCGGAAAGATTGATAAGAATTGAACCTCTGCCCATTTCCTTAGCAAGCTTCATACCATAAGCAACAGCGTGTGAGCTTTCAATTGCAGGAATTATACCCTCAAGTCTTGAAAGCTTAAAGAAAGCATCAAGAGTTTCTTCGTCATTAACAACGTCATACTTAATTCTGCCAACCTCCTGCAAGAAAGCGTGCTCAGGTCCTGATGATGGGTAATCAAGACCGCTTGCAATTGAGTAAACAGGAGCAGGCTCACCGTTTTCATCCTTTAACATAATACTGTTAAAGCCGTGCATAATACCCTCTGAACCATATTTAAGACTCGCAGCGTGGTCACCAAGCTTTGTGCCTCTGCCTAACGGCTCAATACCGTAAATTTCAACCGGGTCGTTTAAAAAGCCTGAGAATATACCCATAGCATTAGAACCACCACCAACACAAGCAACAACAGCGTCAGGGAGCTCACCCGTCATACTAAGGAATTGTTCTCTTGCCTCTACACCAATTACGCTTTGAAAATCGCGTACCATCAAGGGGAACGGATGCGGTCCTAAAACAGAGCCTATACAATAAATTGCATCCTTATATTCATTCATATAAGCGTTAAATGCAGCGTCTACAGCCTCTTTAAGAGTTTGTAAGCCCTCAGTTACCTCTACAACGTTAGCGCCTAAAATCTTCATTCTTGCAACGTTTGGTGCCTGCTTTTTAATATCAACAGCACCCATGTAAATATCGCACTCAAGACCAAAGTAAGCAGCAGCAGTTGCAAGTGCAACACCGTGTTGACCTGCGCCGGTTTCTGCAATAACCTTTTTCTTGCCCATATATTTTGCTAAAAGCGCTTCACCCATACAGTGGTTTAATTTGTGTGCACCTGTATGGTTTAAATCCTCTCTTTTAACGTAAAGCTGAACGTTACCAAGGCTTTCAGAAAGTCTTTCAAGATGAGAAATAGGTGTAGGTCTGCCTTGGAAATCGTGACGAATTCTGCGTAACTCACTAATAAATTTGCTTGATTTACAAATAGTAAAGTAAGCCTCTGTAATTTCTTCCATGGCTTTTTTTAGCTCAGGTGAAACGTATGCACCGCCGTATTTACCAAAAAAGCCATCCTTACTTGGGTATTGTTTAAAATAAGTATCAAAATCAATATTGTTAACTATCATAATAAAACCTCCGTAATAATCAATACATATTTTCAGTTTTAAGAATTACGCCATCGCTTGGTATACAACATAAAAATCTCCTCACAGTCAAGGAAATAAAAAAGTCCTTGACAGAATTTTATAACCTGTCAAGGACGAATTTGTGAAATCCGCGGTGCCACCTTGAATTCATAGTAAAACTATGCGCTTTTAGGTACTATCATACCCTTAGCAACTAACGTATGCCGACACGTTGCAGAATACTCTGTGAAAAACACATTTGACTGCACCCTCCGCGGTCCATTTGACAACTTGTTTCTTACCTGACTTTCAGCAACGCAGGCTCTCTGTGAAGGCATATTTGCCGTTATCTCCGCATCAACGGTTTAATTCTTTTACATTATACTACCAGCAAAAATAAATGTCAAGATATTACTGCCTCAAATACACCAATACTTTCTCTGCCGAGTAAATTGTTAGAAACGTTACGAGCGTTAAAGTATAATCTCAACTTATTTTCCTGCTTTGTAAGACAGCAAGCATAAACGTATTGAGCCATCCAATTGCTGTCACCACATTTTTGCGGCACTAAAAACGGCTTAACAAAATCAAAGTTAATACCATCATCAGACTTTAAAAGCATAATTGCAGAGTGGCTTTTCCCGTTTTCTTCAAACAAGCCGTTTTGAAGACCTATATAGCAATCCTTAAGCCTGTAAACCTTTAAGCAGCCGGAGCACAAGTTAAGATAGTTTGAATTTTTATCGGGACTGATAATCGGCTTTTCAAGTGTAACGTAATTATCGTTAACAACATCACTTTCCGCAAAGCTTACGTGAGTAGGCTCACAAAAGCCGCAATCCTTTATAAAGGTTTGTCCGCAGGAATAGTAAAGTCTGAATTTTTCATTTATTTTTAAAAGGAAGGGATTAGAAATAGCTATTCCCCTACTGTCCTCGTGGTAATCTCTTGATTTTGAAATTACTGAATATGGCAGAGACCACTTTTTCAAATCATCAGATTCTGTACAGTAAACCTCAGATTTCCATTTTAAACCAATAAGTGAAAGCAGATTCGCAATCGGAGACCTTGTTCTTTCAAAAAACAAATAATATTTACCGTCAATATAATTTATATTTGGGCGCATTGCTCGCTTAACTACTTTTTTAACCTTCTTGAAATGGATGCCATCTGTACTGTCGTACATATAAACGCCAAAAAACGTATGACAAAACAAATGAAATTTACCGTCATGAGAAAACTCCGGTGTTAAAACACTCGGGTCTGCAATAACAAAGCTGCTAAGCGGATTTTTGATTATAGGGTTAGCTTTATACAGCTTAAATTCAAGACTGTTAAAATCATTAAAGCATAAGTTTTCCATTTAAATCTCCTGTGCTTTCTCTTTTTTGAAAAATTTAATTATAAACACTAATAAAATCGCGCCTAAAATCGGAAAAGCAGAGGTTATGAGCATACCAATCTTTAAGCCTATTTGCTCTGGCGCAAGGCTTAAAGAGTTCCCCAAATCACGGGCGAATTGGCTTGCAGATACGTTGTCGATAACAATACCCATAAGCTGTGGAGCCACCGAAGCGCCAAAGTCACCTGCAGAAGCCATTAAAGCATAAGCGGCAACGCCTACCCCCTTTACCTTTTCCTCCATCATAATAAGCGTACCGGGCCAAAGCATAGCGGTGAAAACACCAACCAATACACACCCTATAAAACCAACTGTTTTGTTTGTAGAGACACTAATTGCCAAATAACAAGCGGCAGCACAAATAAAGCTTACAAGTAAAAAGCGGCAAATGTTTTTACCATATTTAGCATACAGAATTCTTGTAAAGCCTAAAAGAATAGCAAACATTGCCATACCTAAAATATCACCCAACGCCTTGTCTATATTAAGAGCGTTTTCCATATATGTAGAAATCCAGTTTGACATTGTATTTTCTGCGCAGCTGCCCAAGAATATAGAGCCTACGCAAAGAGCTAAACCAATTGTTCTGTTTTTGTTTTTAATTTTATTTTTTTCGGTAGTTTCTTCGCTGTTAAGCTCCGGAAATGGAGAAATTTTAAATAAAATTGCGGCAGCAAGTGGTAAAGCACCTAAAATCAAAACTAAATACAACCAGTTTTCATTGCCAAAGAATTTTAAGAAAAGCGTGCTTATAACAACCATAGTAAAAAATCCGAATGCATAAAGAGAGTGGAGCATGCTCATATCCTTTTGCGGATTATCAGACGGAATTGCTGCAATTACAGGGCTCAAAAGCACCTCTGAAAGACCTGCAGAAACTGAAAAAATAATTGTTCCTATTACTAAACCTAAATACGCATATTGCGGAAAAAGGTTTGGTATTAAGCCGTAAATAAATAAACCTATTGCAGTTATGCACGGCATAATTCTTACAACCTTTTGAATATTAAATTTTTTAGAAAACATTGTAAAAATCAAATCAACCAGCATCTGTGTACAAAAGTTTGTTAAAACAAGTGTTCCTAAAAGTGTATAAGAAATATTATACAAATTATGAAACGTCATAAATAATATAGGCGGTACACTAAAAATAGATGCCATTGTAAAATAAGCCGTGTAGCACGCAAGCTTAGTGCGTTTGAAGTTTAAAGCTGACATATTTTATCTCCTATTTTAAAAAAACCGACAATCCACCAAACCTGATGAATTATCAGTTTAATTAGTAAATTATTCCCACTCGATTGTGGGTTGTTAATTCGTAGTAAATCGTGATATATAATACCCTAATTTTACCGGATTTTAGTTCATTTTAGTTCTGTGTATCAAAAATATTTTTGCCAAATTTCTGCCAAAAAACACCTGTGTATAAAACACAGAAGAATCTTCAAAAAACATATATAAACTGCCTCATTAATATATCATATAACAGTAAAAAAGTCAATCAATAATAAATAAATTTCTATCTAACCTTTTATAATAAAAATGGTAGAGTTACTACCCTACCATTTAATTAAAGTATTATTTTTTTGAACGCTTAAGCCAAAAAACACTAAAAGCAATTGCTCCACCAATTACAACAACTATTCCAATAATACCTATAATAACATCAATTGATATTGAAGGTTTTTTTAACTTGATGAATCATCTTCTAAAAATACATCTTCTATTGAATTTTCTTCATCTTTTTGTTGAAAATTATCAATAATGATTAGTTATATAAATAACATAACTTTCCACCCTGAATCATAAATGTATAAAACATATTTTTTTTATTTATTTGAATAAATTAATTATCTAACGAAACAAAAAAGCGCATTATTTCCATAAGGAATTCATCAAAATCTTCTCGATTAATTGTCAAATGAAATCTTTGTACAATTTGCTTTTTACCCCTTTCGTCATAAGTAACTCTATCTTCTAAAACATCAAATAGCCATTCATTATTATCTTTTAATTTTATTATTTTTTCGTCTTCAAAAACTAATCTAGACACTTGAGTATTATCGCTATCTGGGGTTACAGTAGGATAAAACATAACTCTTTTATGACTTATTGAGTTTTTTAGATGTCTTAAAACATTTTTAGGTGTTATTTCTTCGTTATGAAATTCATGATGATTATTACTAATTAAAATGTAATCATTAACAAATTCTCGAGAACCAACACAACGGGCTAAAATTGGTAATAATCTCCATTGAAAATCTTCTGGTATTCTATTAAATAATTGTTGTTGTGGAAAAACTAAAAAACCTAAAACTGAGTTCATTAACTGTGTTCCACAACAAAGGTTTTGCGGTTCCAAGGGATTAAAACCTCTTTCGATCATCTGTTCTTGAACGGAGTGGATTTTCCGGTCAATATCATTATTATCAAATCCTCGTGATTGATTTTCCAATTTTAGTAATTGATAATAATTGAGTTGAGTCCTAAATGCAAATTCAATTGCAAAATTATCAATATCACTAAACGCCATTTTACATCCCTCTAAGTGTAATATTTAAAAAATTCCCGTGTAATATGTTTTAATAGTCTTTACGATTACTACAAACAAACATTAAGACTAATAAATCCTAAAAAAGTTTCACTAGATAGAATAACCAAGAGAAGTTAGTTTTGATGAAATTTCCAACATTGCTAGTCTACCTAAACCACGTACCTTCATATAATCTTCTTCAGTCATCGAAACAATTTGTTGTATTTCGTTAATACCCGCACGCTTTAAAGGACGATATGCCCTTTCAGATAATTTTATTGCTTCGATAGTGACATTAGAAATATCAAGTATTTCTTCACTTAAAATATTTTCGAAATCGTATCCTAATACAGCTAACTTATTTTTTAAAATTAAATGTTTTTTTGTTTGCTCATCAAAAATTTTTTCTACATTAGTAATATTAGTCCAAAAACCATTAAGAGTGTTCAATATTAATTCTTCTAATTCTATATGAGATAGGACGGAATTCAAATCCTCATAGCTATACGATAAAATCTCCTCTAAGGTAATTTTTTCATAGTCAATTTTAGTGTTAGAGGGAATTTTATTAACCCCTAATTGAACTAATGTACACCCTAAGACAGCTTTTTTTAAACCATTCAAAAACTCTTGGTTCTCTTTAAGTTCAAACTTTTTTTGAACAAGGCAATAGTTTTTTTCAATCAATGGATATAAATCAACTTTAGTGCGACAATACACACCTTTAGGTGAAGTATCAGATTGATTATCATAATATGAGATTTCTGTAGAATTTGTAGAACCAACTACACGTCTCAAAACTAAATTTTCTAAATTTGTTGTAAACTCGTAATACACGCCTTTAACCACTAAAACTAAAGATTGAATATCATAACTTTCGAATCCTGATAAATCAATCAACACTCTTTCTGAATTAGGCATAATACCACTTTGAAATTCAAAAATTCGTTCATCATCAATTAAATTAAATTCACGATTATTAATTACAAGATATGCATCTTCAACATCTAAATCAAAATTAAAAACTTTTGAAGAGGCATTTCTTACTACAACAGCATCTTTTTCTTTTGAATAATACCAATAACATTTATCATTTACAACAGAAAGTTTATTTAAACTGTCACACCTATAACAAAAACCTGTGTTATTAACACCTATACAAAACTGACCGCAATTTCTACACTTTTCTTTTCTTTCAAATAAAGACTTGATTTCATATGGATTTTTTATTTTTAAAAAAACAAAACCTAAATCTATCAATTTGTAAAATACAGTCTCTAACTGATCCAATCGAAGAGGTACTTGACTATATATACTATCGACTTCAAGAATATCTCTAATAGTATTAAATCCAAACTGTTTAAGTAATGTGTATGTGGGAACATCGTAAAACACTTCTTCTATTTTTACATCACAAGAAATTTCTTCCATTTGTTATCACCTTACCCTCTTACATATTCGCGAAATTAACTAATATAAACACAACCATTATCATTTTAATAAAGGCACAAAAGCTTTGCGCATTGTTAAAACAAGATTAATACTATCATTAATTAAATCAGGATAGTTTTCCTGATTATCAAAATCAAGACCATCTATGTACTTGCAAGCTAAAGAGGCTTTTTTATTTTCAAGCCTATCCCATACTAATTCAAAACCACAAGCTAACTCAATTTCCTCTTTACAAAAAATAAATTATATTTATTTTTGTAACCATTATATCATACTACATAAAAAAAGTAAATTATTACATTATATTATACCTAATTTTAAATTTAAAAAGTTATGTAAAAAAATTAGTTTTTTAATACCTATCATATTAATTTCAAGTAATTCATTTACTTAAAATTAATTTGAAAGGTCGTGTTTTTTATGGCTGGATATTACGGATATTCCATGTCAAACAACGCTGTTTACGCTTTCTCAGAGAACAAAACGCCAATTTCCAAGTGGTCAAAAAGAAAAATTTTTGAAGTGATCGAAGAAGAACTGAAAGACAAAAATTTTCGTGAAGAGTACTCCATTCCCAACGAAATCATTGGAAAATTAAAAAAAGTGCCCCTAAAAATTCTAAAGAAGGAAATTCTAGTTTCTAATGAATGGCACCACACCTCTAAATTTTATAATCCTACCGATTTCTATGAAATTGATTTTGATTATATTTTAGACTTGAGTGAAGAACAAATTCAAAGATGGATTTGAACACTTTACCCTGGAATTGACATATTTAACTGCAAATGCTAAAATACAGTTGAAGTTAGTGATGTTATCGCCGTACATTAACAATTCCATTGTTTGTACGGGAGTCCTAACTTCATTTTATTATTTATTGAAAGGATTTTACTTATGGAAAATTTAATTAAAACTAGCAACCCTAATATTATTGAAACCTATAAATTCAGAGAATGGACTATCACAATTATAGAGGAGTTTTCTCCCATTTATAATGAACCTGTTTATGAATTTTATTTGACAGGTCTCAGCATTACAAACTATATGTTTGGTATTCCAAAAAGAAATTTATTCCAGTCATTCGAAGAGTTAATCATTAACAATTTAGAGGAACACATCGTTGTATTTAAAAAGTTATTTGACGAATGCGACGAAATAGAAAACCCTTTTGAAGACGACTAAAAGTTAACATTATAACAAAAACTACACCTTTATTATTAAAGGTGTAGTTTTTGTATTTTTTATAAGGAAACAACAATATTATTCCCACTCGATTGTTCCTATCGGCTTTGGAGTAAGGTCGTAAAGCACACGGTTAATGCCGTTAACTTCGTGAGTGATTCTGTCTGTTATTTTGTGAAGAAGTGCATAAGGAATTTCCTCGATTGTAGCGCTCATAGCATCTGTTGTGTTAACAGCGCGAATAATTGCAGGCCAGCCCTCATAACGCTTTGAATCCTTAACACCAACACTCTTAACGTCAGGAACAGCAACAAAGTACTGCCAAACCTTACCTGCAAGACCGTTTTTGTCAAATTCCTCACGAAGGATAGCATCTGCCTCGCGAAGAGCTTCTAATCTGTCTCTTGTAATAGCGCCAAGGCAACGAACACCAAGTCCGGGACCTGGGAATGGTTGACGATAAACCATTTCATCAGGAAGACCGAGTGCAGAGCCTACAACACGAACCTCATCCTTATAGAGAAGTGCAACGGGCTCAACAAGCTCCATTTGCATATCCTCAGGAAGTCCGCCAACGTTATGGTGAGCCTTTACACCATCACTTTCGAGAATATCCGGGTAAATAGTACCTTGTGCAAGGAATGAAATACCCTCTAATTTTTTAGCTTCCTCATCAAACACCTCAATGAATTCGCCGCCGATAATTTTTCTTTTTTTCTCAGGGTCACTAACGCCCTCTAATTTACCTAAAAAACGGTCTGTCGCATCAATGTAAATTAAGTTTGCATCAAGCTGTTTACCGAAAACCTCAATAACCTGCTCACTTTCACCTTTTCTCATAAGTCCGTGATTTACGTGAACACAAACTAATTGCTTACCAATTGCTTTTATGAGAAGTGCAGCAACAACAGATGAGTCAACACCGCCTGAAAGAGCAAGTAAAACCTTTTTGTCACCAACCTGAGCTTGCACCTTTTTAACCTGGTCATCTATAAAAGCATTAGCAAGCTCTTTTGTAGTAATTCTTTGCATATCGTCCGGTCTTTTAATAATTTCCATAATTTACGCCTCCGTTGAACAATTAGTTAGTATAGTTATCAAAATAACCTTGAACAAGAACAACAGGAGTACCTTTATCACCTGAGCCGCTTGTTAAATCACAAAGAGAACCAATAAGGTCTGTTAACTGTCTTGGGGTTGTACCCTGTGAAGCCATATTGCCAACAAGGTTGTCACCCTTTGTTTTAATGCTTTCAGATATAGCCTTTTTGAGTTCCTCACCGCTTAAATCCTTAAAGTCGTTATCTGCAAGATATTTAAGCTTTAATTCGTTTGGAGTACCAACTAAGCCATCTGTAAATGCAGGTGAAACGCAAGGGTCTGCAAGCTCCCATATTTTACCCTGTGGGTCTTTGAATGCACCGTCACCGTAAACCATTACTTCTACGTGCTTACCGGTTGCATCTAAAACAAGCTTTTGAATTTCGAGAACAAAATCCTTGCATTCTCTTGGGAAGAGCTTAATTGTATCTTCAGTAGATTTATTTGAGCCTAAAAGACCATATTTTTCGTTGCAGCCGCTACCATCTACAGGAGCGTTAAGAATATCGTCAAGACCACAAACAACCTTTGCACCGTTTGCGCGGAGAATTCTTTTTGTTCTTTCTCTTGTGTGAATATCACAGTTAAGAACGCAGTCTGTATATTTGAGAATTGTAGTAGGCTGATTTGCAAAAACAACCTCTACCTCTGCACCTGCTTCACGAATAATTTGTGAGTAGTAATCAACGTAATCAACACCTGTGAATTCGTGCTTATTTTCACCAAAAAGCTCACGGTATTTTTCAAGTGTTAAAACATCACTATATGGGTTAACACCTGCTTCATCAATTTTATCTAAAGAAACAAGGCAGTTACCAACCTCGTCACTTGGGTAGCTGAGCATAAGAACAATCTTTTTAACACCCATAGCAATACCCTTAAGACAAATTGCAAAACGGTTTCTTGAAAGAATTGGGAAAATAACACCAATTGTTTCTCCACCTAATTTTGCTTTAACGTCTTTTGCAATTGCTTCAACAGATGCATAGTTACCCTGACTTCTTGCAACGATTGATTCTGTAACAGAAATAACGTCTCTGTCACGAAGGCTGAAGCCCTCGTACTCAGCAGCTTCAATTACACTGTCAGCTACTATTTTTGCAAGATTATCTCCCTCTCTGATGATAGGGCAACGGATACCTCTTGAAACCGTACCTACTCTTCTTTCCATTTTTCTTCACCTTTCATTCGAAGAAAGTGACTGTATTAAACCTTAAGCGGTTCAATATACTCACTCGAAATTTATAAAATAAATTGACAATTTATTATACCACCCTCATTTCAACTGTCAATAATTTTTCGTTAAAAAATCGGGTGTAGAACAAATAAATTTTATTGTTTTAAAATAGTATTTTTTACCTCATTTGTAAATTCATACATTTGAGTTATTTCTAATTTTCTTGTTTCTGTAAGCTCGGCAGCACTTCTTGTTCTTGTGTGAATACCAATATTTAAACCGTCAAGGCTTAAGTAATACTTGGCATTTACGGGATAACACTGACATTCTGTAACAGAGAAAAAGCCAACAATATTCTGAAGCTTTTCGCATAATTCCATATCACCGTCTGCATAAGCCTTAATTAACTGTGAGTAAAGCTCCGGGTGGAAATTTGCCATAACACCCGAATAACCGCTACAACCCATTTTTAAGCTTTCTAAGAAGGTAGCCGCATTTGCGTTAAATATTTTTAAATTACTACCCTTTACAGCCTCGTGTTTTTCTTTGAGCATTTCTGTGCTGCAGCAGGTATCCTTAAGGAATTGGAAGCGTCCATCATCTGCCATTTTCTTTAAGAGTGCAGGTGTAAGCACACGCTTATAAGGATATGGGCATTCATAAACACCAAAAGATATTCCCGGTAAAGCATCTGCAACGTATTTCATATTTTTAAATAAAACGTCGTCGCTTTCATCCTGCTTTGCAAATCTGTTGGAAATAAAAACGTAAGCATCTATACCCGTTTCAATAAAGGCTTTAGCCTCTTTTATTTGGGTTTCCAAATCATCTGCAACGTGACCGGAAGCAACAATTGACATACCCTGTGGCTTGTTTGCCATAATAAACTTTAAAATCTCAAGGCGCTCTTCAAAGGATAAAAAGAAAATCTCACTACTTTGACAGATTGCGAAAATACCATCTACGCCACGATTTTCATACCACTTTAAAAGCTGTAAAATTCCGTCAAAATCCACCTTATTATCATCTGTAAAAGGTGTAAGCATTGTTGGATAAACACCATTTTTAATAATTTTCATAAAAGCACAACCTATCTTTTATTTTTTCTGTAATCAATATAATCCTGCAGAATAATATCTGCTGCAACTGCATCAACAACAGATTTTCTTTTTTTAGAACGAACGTTGTTCTCACTTAAAATTTTATGTGCAGAAACTGTTGTAAGCCTCTCATCCCAAAAATTAACGGGTATTTCCGTTAAAACAGAAAGCTTTGTACCCAATTCCTTGCAGGCATCTGCTCTGAAGCCGGAGCTGCCATCCATATTTTTAGGTAAACCTACTACAATTTCTTCTGCTTTCTTCTCTTTAGCTATTTCAATGATTTTTTCAGCTAAAGCATCTGCATTCCACTCGGTTATAACGCAAACGGGCGAAGCAAGCATTTCGAGCTTATCACAGACAGCTATACCCGTTCGCTTATCACCGTAATCTACTGATAAAATTACCATAATTTACTCCAAAAAGCCGAAAAGGAAAATTCTCTTTTCGGCTTTGATTATTGTTTTATTGACCCGAAACAGGCGGACTTGTCGGCGTTTCTGTTGAAGGTGAGGTTGAATCAACCGGCATAGCCTCTTCTGTTGTTGCGCCTGCGTCTGTAGAAGGCACCGGTGCTGTTGTTTGCGGCACAGTTGTTTTTGGAGGCTTCGTAACAGGAGCTGTTGAAGGCTCTGTTGTTGTAAGTTGAGCTGTCGTTGCCTCATCCGGAATTTCGGAACCGATAGCATGAATCATTGCACAGTTCTTGCAGGTTGAAGGTACTTTAGAAGTTCTGTAATAGCCGGTTGCCGTCTGTGCACAGGTAGCAGTAGCTATATCACCTGATAATTTACAATATTTACGTGCCACAACACCGCTTGAGGATGGGAAGGATTTATACTCTAACTCCGAATGGATTGCTCTCATAACCTCTCGGTAAAGCTTACCTGCAGGGTTACCTGAGGTATTTGTAATCTCCTTCGGTTGGTCATAACCATACCAAACAGCTGCAACGTAATAAGGTGTACCACCTACATACCAACGATCCTTATCGTTAGAGGTTGTACCTGTTTTTGAGAAGTTATCAAAACCATTTACACCATAACCTGCACCTGTACCGGAAGAGGAAACTGTTCTTAACAGCTGTCTCATAACGCCTGAGGTGCTTTCGCTGATAACCTGCTCACCTTTAGAATCACCATCTGTAAGCAATACCTCGGAGCCGTCGTTATTAGTAACCTTATAATAGCAATAAGGCTCAAAGTAATAACCGTTATTACCGAATATTGCGTAAGCCGCAGAAAGCTCAAGCGTTGTCGTACCATTTGTCATACCACCGGTACCAAGTGATGAATAGTTGCCATCATAATCCGGGTCATCCTCATCGGTAACTACATATTGCATATGAAGGTCATCTGCGAGGAAATCCACACAGGAGGACATACTCATTCTTCTTAAAAGCTGAACCGGAACAGTGTTATAGGACACTTGCAATGCGTACTGAACTGTTACGAATGAATTAGCATTACCGTAAGAACCACCATAGTTTACGGGGTAACGTGAAGAGCCTAATCTGATACCGTAGTTCTGCACCATTGTAGACCACGTAGCAAGATTATTCTCAATAGCAGGAGCATAAACGGAAATAGGCTTAATTGATGAACCAGGCTGTCTTGGTGAATCCCACGCACGGTTGAGTCCGCGGAAGGTATCCTTTTTACCTGCACCACCAACCATTGCAACAACTCTACCACTATAATCCATAACCGTAATGGCTGATTGTGCAGCAGGATTATCTTTAGTATCCTTTTCCGACGGGAAGGTTTTACGCTCCTCATAAACCTTTTCTGCAGCCTTTTGTGCATCAAGGTCTATAGCTGTATAAATACGAAGACCGCCGAAGAAAACCTTTCGCCAAGCCTCGTTATAGGTTAAATCATATTCCTCCTGAAGGTCTTTGATAACTGTATCTATAACGTATTCAACATAATAGGAGGATTTATCAGAATCACCTGTTTTGTCGGTGATTTTAATATCATCTTCAGTATATTCTGGTTCTTCGTCATCCTCTGTAACCTGACTACCCTGATATTTTTCACTGTTTGTAAAAATAAGCTCGTATTTTTCTGCTTCTTTATATTCTTTTTCTGTTAAAGTACCGTTTTGATACATTATATAAAGACAGTCCTGCTGACGCTCAATGTGTGCTTCAAGCTCGGTAAACGGGTCGTAATCTGCAGGTGCTTTAGTAATTACCGCAATACTTGCACACTCTGCAACGTTAAGATCCTCTACATCCTTACCGAAATATTCTTCAGCAGCAGTCTTAATGCCGTAACAACCATTACCAAGGTAAATGGTGTTAAGGTATGCCTCCATAATTCTTTCTTTAGAATAGAAGCGTTCCATATTCAAAGCATTAAGAATCTCATAAAATTTACGGGAAATATCTCTGTTATTTTCACCGGTGAGATTTTTAATTAACTGCTGAGTAATGGTAGAACCACCCTGCTCAAACTTACTTTTTATAACACCGCCGATTGTTCTTACCCAGTCAACTCCGTTATGCTCTTCAAAACGCTTATCCTCAAGGTCACGGAATGCATTAACCATATCCTCAGGAATATCCTCGTAATCCATCCAAACACGATTTTGCGCACCATGCAAACGAAGAAGCTCAACCAAATCTTTGTTTTCATCATAACCGTAAATAATACTGGTTTGCTGTTGGTTTGCCTTATACTCCTCAAGGTCAATAACCTTGGGGCCGTAAACGTAGTCCTTTGCGTAGCTAACGACGTAAACGCAAGCAACGGTTGCACAAATAACGCCAATGGCGCCAAGCATACCGAAAGCAATTAAAACCTTTTTAAGTATCGGATTCATAGGTTTTTTAGCTTTTTTAGTCTTTTTACGCTTTTTTTGAAAAGCTTTAAAACCATTAAGGCCGTTGTTTATAGGCTTTTTACCCTTTCCTCTTACATTTTTGTTATTTGCCATTTGGATTTCCTCCTCTAAATATCCAATCAGTTGCTGTTAGCAATTATTGCACTTGCAACCGCTAAATCAAATGGAGTAGTAATTTTTATATTATTATCTGAACCTCTTACAAGCTTCACCTTGTAGCCCTTATCATAGAAAATAGAAGCAACGTCAGTATAGCTTGCCAATTCCTCATCTGTTAAAGTGTTAATAATTGCTTCTAACTGTTTAAATTTAAAGGATTGAGGTGTTTGTACTCTGTAAATATCGTCTCGATTAACCGGGTTGTTTAAAAATTCGCCATTTTCCGAACGGATAATAGAATCATAAACCGGCATAACTGTATTTGCTGCACCGAATTCTTTTACGGCTGAAATATTTTCTTTTATAATTCTCGCGTTAATAAACGGACGAACTGCATCATGAGTCAAAATAACGTCATCATCAGTAATATTAAAGTTTTCACTTAAAAATCTGCACCCGTTTTTAACAGAGCAATTACGATTTTTACCGCCCGAAATAACTGATATAGAAGCTGTTGATATTCCGTATTCAAGCAGCATGGCTTTAGTATATTCTATCCAATCTATAGGACAGCATACAACACCGGCTGTAAAGGAACCGAAATCCTCAAAGTTTTTAATTGTTTTAACAATTATCGGCTCATCATTCACCTTAAGATATTGCTTCGGCAGCTCGGGCGAGTTCATTCTTGAACCAATACCGCCTGCCATAATCATATAATAAAGCATTATTTATCAGCACTCTTCTCTTTTTTTTCTTTAAAACCCTCGGTACTCTCTTTATGGAACAAGATTTTTAAGGTCATAATAATAAGCTTAATATCAAGTCCGATAGAATATTTTTGAATGTACATTAAATCCATTTTCAGTTTGTTGTAGGCAGAAGTGTTATATTTACCGAATACCTGAGCGTAGCCGGTAAGTCCTCCCCTAACCTTATACCTACAAGGAAATTCAGGAATTTCCTTTGAATACTGTTCAACGTGTTCAATACGCTCCGGTCTCGGACCTACAACAGACATATCACCCTTTAAAATATTTATAATCTGTGGCAGTTCGTCTACTCTGAGAGCTCTTATAATTTTACCTACAGGGGTAATTCTTGAATCGTTATCTGTAGCGGGCTTCGGGCCGTCTTTTTCAGCATCTACAATCATACTGCGGAATTTTAAAATATCAAAAACACGTAAATCCTTTGTTGCACGTTTTTGTTTATAAAATACCGGACCACCGTCGTAAAGCTTGATAGCAATAGCAATAACTAAAAAAGCCGGTGAAAATACAATTAACGCAAAGAGGGATAAGAAAATATCCATTAAACGCTTTACTGCTCTTTGTTCAATTGTAAGTCCTTGTGAATAAGCGTGTAATATAGGTGAATCGAAATAAGTAATCTCTGCAGCGCTTCTTACAATAATATCCGAAATTTTAGGCACCACGTAAATGCTTTTGCTCTCCTGGTAGCAATATTTCAATATATCGTTACGCATTCTTGCAGGCACGTCGCAAATAATTATACTTTTATACTTTTTAATTTTTTCAACAATCTCGTCAAAGCCCTCGTCAACACTAATGGATTCATTAATTTTATAGCGTTCTTCCATCTGACTCATTTTACGAACGATTTCGGTTGCCAGGTGGCTACCGTAAATAATAAGCATTTCCTCGGGCGGGCTTAATCTTCTTACAATTTCAGTTGCAATGAGTGTCCATGCGACTATAACCGTTATTTGAATAAGAAGAATATAGAGCATACCAAATATATTGGCTAAAACTGCCTCAAGCAGGCAAATTTGCGCATAAGCAATACAGTTAGCAAATATAACAGCAAGGATTTGGTAGAAAATAATCTCACTTTTTCTTAATTTATCTACCTTAGAAGCACCTAAAACAATACTTGTAACAAGTAATATTAAAAAATACACGGTTACAAGAAACATTTTACCTTGTCCTCTAAATTCATTTTCAAATTCAGGGTTGTACACGTTATTCCACACAAAGAAATAAACTGCGGAAAGAACCGTACAAAGTAAAAACGTTGTCGAAAAACGTATTGTCAGCTTAAACTGCTCAATTTTTGACATATAATCACTCTTTTTAAATGGACTTGCAAGCTACGAAAATAAATTGAATATACCTAAAACATAACAGAAATTCTGTTAACTAAAGCTAAGAGGTGTTTCATGGATATTTTCTCTTTATTCAGTAATTTGCTGATTTTTATTCTCCACGTAACAAACGCAGAATCCTTTCCTGCTCCGCTTTCAAAAAAAGAAGAAGCAGAAACAATTGAAAAAATGGTAAACGGTGATGAAGCTGCGAGAGAAAAGCTTATAAAGCACAATTTAAGACTTGTGGCACATATAATCAAAAAATATTACGCCTCATACAGTGACCAGGACGATTTAATTTCGATTGGCACAATTGGTTTAATTAAAGGCATAAACAGCTTCAAGCCCGAAAAAGGAACAAAGCTTGCAACCTACGCTTCAAGATGCATAGAAAACGAAATTTTAATGTATTTCAGGAACATTAAGAAAACCACGCAGGAAATCTCTTTCAGCGAACCGATTGATACCGACAGCGAAGGAAACCCTTTAACGTTAATGGATATAATTTCAATTGACGATACAATAATAGATGACCTCGATTACCGAGATAAACTTAAGAAAACGATTGAAATTATAGATGACATTAAAAACAAACGCGATAAGCAAATTATAATAATGCGCTATGGCTTAGACGGTAACGCGCCTAAAACACAAAGTGAGGTTGCTGTAGCCTTGAAAATATCTCGCTCTTATGTTTCAAGAATAGAAAAAAGAATAATTGAAGCAATAAGAAGTGAGTTTACGCAGGAATGAGAATGCATTGGAAACGGGTTGGTTGACCAACACTGTTAAGAAGCGCCTGAATAAAAATGTTGTATGACTTGTACTCGGAAAGCGCTTCATTTGCAACACACTTAACGTTGCAGAGTATTGGCTTTAAGGTTTCCTTTGCAGAAGAAACTGCAAGCATAAACTTTTCAATATCCTCAGGAGAAACGAATTTTCTGAGGAAGTCTACAGATGAGTTACCAAAATTAGCGGCAACATCAAAGCCGAAAACCTTACTTGCGTTTTCTGAAATTTCGATTTTATCAGTTGGAGCATCATAAACAACAATAACAATTGACGTGTTTACAAAATCGTGAATAAACATTTCCGGATTAAGATTTGAAATAAACGGCTTAAGCGTAACCTTTTCTATTTTCTTAAGCTGTCGCGCTTTAAAATCCTCGAAAAGCACGTCAAAGCCGTCAATCGGTGATAACGTATGAGTAAAATCTGTACAATCATAATTATACAAAACGTTTGCATCACCATCAGAAATAGTTGTAGGAATAGAAATTATTTCACTGCAAACCTTAAAATTATTGAGTGTTTTTGCTGCATAGCTTGAAGAGTTTTTAGACATTAAAGCTGTATCTATAAAGTTAGGAACAACAACAACTCTTCTGAACAAGTCAGGTAAGTAACAATTGTTATGTATGTACCTTTCACCTACAAGATACACACCAAGTGAGAAGCCTACACCCTTTAAGAATTTTGAAAGTGTGTTAATTTGACGGATATCTGTTCTGTCGAGGAAGTCCTGCGGGATATTAATAATTAAATCTATACCCGAACAGTCATTCTCCGAAACAAAGTCGTTAAGATTTTGCATGAAAGAAGGAATGTCCGAAGGAACTAACAAGGTGTAAATAGAAATTGGTGGTATGCTTTCACCTTCATCACGCTTTTTCATTAGCGTAAGTAAAAGATTTTTAATTGCAAGAAGGCTGAAATCCTTTACGTTTGAAGCAGAATCATTAATTGCATGATACAAATCTGAGGTGAAAGCAATTTTGCTTAAAGAGCCTGCGAACGGATTATAGTCATAGCAAACCAGCTCACCTGTTTTTTTGCTGACAACAGGGAAAAAGCATTGATTTTTTGATGCTGTGGTTGCTGACTCAATTTCTGCAATTTCTGCAGCAATTTGTGAAAAATCCTTCATTACAGGATTGTAGAATGCGTAGGTGCTGCGCTTGTTAAGCTTTGCACTCTTTGATGCAAATTCCGCGTTATTAAAGAGTTCGTTAAAGCTGTTACCATCCTGCGGGTACTTAGAAACACCCATTGTAACGGTAAAAATACCAATCTCTGTTTTTGTATGATAGGTTCTTCTTAAATTCTTGTGAAGACCGTCGATCAGCATAATTAAATCTCTTAGCTTGCCAACGTTTTTAACAAAAACAAGGAATTTATCTGCCGAAGCCTTACCGATATAAATATCTTTAGTTTCCTGTAGGGTGCGAAGCTTCGCAGCAATCTCTTTAATAAATGAGTTACCGTACTCATAACCAAACATACTGTTGATTTTGCCCATTTCATCTATATCAATGAAAATTAAAGCATTTTTAGAGTCGGGATTTTCAGCAATAAAATCGTCAACGTCCTTTGAGAATTTCTTTTGAAGCGGAATACCGGTAAGACCGTCAGAAACCATAAAGCTTCTTTGAATCTCCTTTTCTATTTCATCTTCAAAATAAGCGTCAAAGGCACCAAATATTTTTGTAATTTCTTTATTTTCATCTACCTCAAAGGCAATGATACCAAGAATTACGTATTCAACATCCTTTTTTACAGCTCTGAATTCAACACGTGTTTTCATAATACCCGCTTTTACAAGGTCCTTAAACGCAGGTATTGAAACATTTTGTAAAAATCTTGCAGAGTCTGCCGGATGACATATTTTATGACACTGTGCAAGTGCCTCGTAAACATTTTTAGGTAAGAACGGGAAAAGCGGTGACCAAGAGCCTCTTATTACCTGGAAATCATCCTGAAGAATATCTGCTTCAAAAATAACGTTATAAGCAGAAAGCAGTTTATCCTCACAAATAGAAATTTTGAGTTCTCTTTCAACATCACTGTATTCACTATCATTAGAGTAAAGCTGATACTCTGTTTGATAATGCTCAAGAGCAGGTATATTTATTTTTGATAACGGCTCAGGATCTAACGTCTCTTTAAACTTACGCTCTATTTTTGCAAACTCAGGCAACGCTTCTCTGAAGCAAGCAAGCAGCTGTTCGGAGAAGGAGCCGCAAGCACCGTTCATAATAAGCTCAACAGCTTCCTCATGCGGAAGCGCTTTTTTGTAAGGTCTGTCACTTGTGAGGGCGTCGTAGCAGTCTGCAACAGAAACAATTTGTGCGGAGATAGGAATATCGTCACCCTTTAAGCCTTTAGGGTAACCCTTTCCGTCCCATCTTTCGTGGTGGTAAAGGCAAATATCACGACAATATCTGGAATATTGAGTGTCGCCTATTTCCTCAAGCATATCTAAAAGCTTTGCTCCATGTGTGGTGTGAGTTTTCATAATATCAAACTCTTCTTTTGTTAAACGACCCGGCTTTAACATAATTGCATCCGGAATAGCAATTTTACCGATATCGTGAACTGAAGAAGCTAAAAAGATATACTCAGCCTGAATAGCAGAAATATTGTACTCAGGGCAATTTTTAATAACTACGTCTGTAAGTGCTTTTGTAAAATACTTAATTCTTTTAATGTGCTGACCTGATTCCATATCACGGCTTTCGATAGCTGCAACAAGTAACTCAACAAGCTCAAAGTTCATAGTATCCATTTTTGTACTTTGTTCCTTGAGCATATTTGCCTGGTCTAATATTCTTTTTGTCTGAATTGAAGAAAGCTTGTTCATTTTCTTTTTTAAATGGAAAATTTCTACAAGATTTTCAAAACGCCTTCTTAAAACTTCTCTTTTTATATTTTCAGTTATTAAATCTAACGCGCAAGCTCTGTGACCTGCACCCTCAAAGGCGTACATACCATCTTCAGACGTAAAAATAACCGGTACGTCGTTAAACACGCCGTCGTCTGAAAGCTTGCCTATAATCCATGGTAATTGCTTATTTTCTTCTAATCCGTCAAAAACAAAAGCTACAATATCCTTAGAATATAAATCTACGTCATCCCAAGTTTGTGAATCATAATTAAAAACAGAAAGATTAGACATTTCTTCAAAATATTTAATTAAGCTATAGTTTTTTTCTGAATCCTCGGTAAAGAAAATAACAGAATTGGACTTCACGAAAAAATCACCTCTTCACAATAAAAGAATACTAACCGTAAAAACACATAGTTCAACTTATACATAATAGCATTTATACACAAAAAAGTCAATTAAATGACACTATTGTAACCATTTTTTAATATTTTTGCATAAAAAAAGACGAATGCTTTTGCACTCGTCTTTCTCGTATTTAGTTACCTAATTTGAAATGGATAGGAACACCATTCATATAATGTATATCCTGCTCCCCCTGAATCAAAGGCATAATATAATCAACAGCCTCATCTGTTACGTTATTTCCGCTTGAATTTATCCACCCGAGCGGGAAATATTTTACTTTGTTTGCAATTTCATTAGCATCAACCGAATCTATAACTACGGTATACGGTGAATTTGAAACACGCTTAAAGTACATAACCTTGCCCGATTCACCCTTGAGAGCCCTTTCAACAGCAATAACACCAATTTGCTCTGCCTCTTCAATATCTGTTTTAGAGCTTAAGTGTGAGGAGCAGCGCTGCATAACGTTAAGCTCAATAGAGCGTACCTTGCAGCCGATTTCCTTACGGACAATATTTTCAAGTGTTTTACCAACGCCCGATAAATAGCGGTGACCAAATTCATCACTTGTTTCGTTATAAAATTCTGAATTTATATCATCCTCACTAAGGGTAACACCCTCAGAAACTGCAACAACTACTGCCCTGCGGCTTTGTTGTACACGCTTTAAATCCTTAATAAAGTTTTGCACTGAAAAATGAGCTTCAGGTAAATATATTAAATGCGGTGCAATTTCTCCGTTAGCACGAAGCACTGCAGATGCCGCAGTAAGCCAACCGGTGTCTCTACCCATAATTTCAATAATAGTAATTGAATTTATGCTGTAAACCGAGCAATCGCGCACAATCTCCTGCACGGTGGTTGCAACGTATTTTGCAGCAGAGCCAAAGCCCGGGGTATGGTCGGTAATCATTAAATCGTTATCAATAGTTTTAGGAATACCTATAACCTTAATATCGCATTCAATTTTTTCAAGATATTTCGAAAGCTTATTGACGGTGTCCATAGAGTCATTACCGCCAATATAAAAGAAAGCGCCAATTCCGTGAGTCTTTAAGTTTTTCACGATTTTTTCATAGACGGAAGCATCCTCAGTATACTCAGGCAGCTTATAGCGGCAAGAGTTTAAAACAGTAGATGGAGTTTGTCTCAACTTTTCAAAATCAAGGTAGGTTTTAATATAATCGTTAAGAATAATTAAATCATCATTTATAATACCTTCAATGCCGTTTAACGAGCCGAAAACAATATCTATTTTATCTGAGCGGATTGCACCTTTAAAAACTCCTAAAAGAGAGGCGTTAATAGCACAGGTTGGGCCACCGGATTGAGCAACAGCAATATTCATAACAAAACTCCTTAAATCTTTATGAATAAATGATAACATATTTTCTAAAATAAAAAAATAGAGAATATTTAGAAATTCTTTGAAAATTTTTATAAAAGCAAGAGCGAAGCTTTTATAAAGCAACGCTCTTTAATTACTTAATTGTTAAAAATATTCTCATTAATTTCAGAAAAAATCGTTTTTTCAATAACAATTGATTTTTTAAGAAAGCCTTTTATTGAATAAGGTGTAAAAAAAGAAACCGCCAGCCCATCTGCTGTGAAAACACAGGTTTTAAGTGCATCTGTCTCCCCGCCGTCAGCAAGTCCTATTCGTGTGCTGTAAGAAAACAAGGCACAAGAAAATGATTCTGATTTAAGAAGCTCAACAGCTTTTTCATAGGCTTTGTCCACGTCTTGCACTCCATCCTTTGACTGTAAGCCGATAAGCTGCTTGCTTTCAGGTATTAATAGCATTGGTAAAAGATACCGTTCTTTTTTTATAATATCCGCAGAAATTTCAAGATGGCTATTTAAAGCGCTAATGATTTGTTCTTGTAATTCTACATCTAAATTTGAAAAATCCATTATAAACTCCCCTTAATAAAAATTAAGCTTAAAGCCCTAAAATATAAAAACCGTTAAAGTATTTTGCCTTTTTTAGCCAAGACGTTAACACGTCCCATTCGATCGGTTTTTCTTTTTCTAAATTTTCTTAAATTACATCAACTAATTGAGTATTGTAATAATTAATTCCAAATATATCAACTACACCGGTTTTTAAATTATTGTATACACCGCGGTCAAAAATTGAGCTATATTCTTTATAAAATAAATCCTCATTATTAACGTAAAGCGAGTCATTTTGCCAGTTATTTATGCTTTTAACTGCAACAATTCTTTTAAGTTTTGTATCCGCAGGCAATTTACAATACTGAATTTCTATAAAGGCAGAGCCGCCAAACTCTCTTCTTTCATCTTGTGAATTGAAAGTATGAAACAACATTTTACCACCTCAAATTTTAACGATTTAAAATGAGTGAAATATTTGCCTTGAGGCAAATATGAAATAATTTACTCCGTAAATTGTGAAATTTGATGCTGACGCATCAAGTGAAATGAAATAAATCCCTTATGCGCCGCAGCGCATTTCACATTGCGAAGCAATATTTCACACGCATAGCGTATTTCACAAATCCCGCGAGGGATTTATTTCGTTGAAAAAACGACAGGTCGAAACCTGTCGTTTTTTCTGGCGGAGACGGTGGGATTCGAACCCACGTCCCTCAAGGGGCATCATGATTTCGAGTCATGTCCGTTATGACCACTTCGATACGTCTCCATATACAAACACTCTTGTGAGTGCAATAAACTCTTAAATTTTTTATGAGGCACCCGTTATATCCAACTTGCAACAACATAAAGCACCTCACACTTACGTATAAAAATTGGAGTGTAGCTACTCGTTATTGCCTTGTAATTTTAACAAAAGTTACTTGTAATGTCAAGGTAAAATCAGGGTTTAAAAATCTCTTTTTGGAAATATTTTCGCAAAAAACTTTAAAAAGGCGAATTTTGTAGAATAATATATTCAAGAGCGTTTTCCAATTTATTTTTACGGGAGATTTTTGTTATGAAGCTAATACGCGAATATCTTGAAACCGCAAATATACTTGCACAAATGGAAGAGGAGGATTTTGAAAACGAGGATTTAGTACTTGTTTTCAACCAGGCAGCCGCAAGAATCCGCTTTATTGCACAGGAAATTGAATATGAACACCCGGAGCTTAAGGAAAAGTTTAAGGAATTACTGTTTATAGAAAGCATAACTATAAGAATTTGGGTAGCACACCACATTCTTGAGGTAATGACCTATGGTGATGACATAAGAGCCTTAGCCTTAAAAGAGTTAGCTGTTTCAAAAAGAGAAAGCGAGCCCTCCTATGCTCTCGGTAATAAAATTTGGCTTGATAAATGGCTTCAGAAATATCCTGATGACGCATTGCTTTTAGCCGAATAAAACAAAACAACACAAGGGACTGAAACTTTTGTTTCAGTCCCCTTTTTTATAAGGTTAGAAAAGCAATACCTGCGCGCGGAATTTCAATTTCCTCTAAATCGCTTTGAACAACGAATTCTGCAAGCAGTTCTCCGCAGCAATTAAGTGTTTTTACTTTTCTGTTTTTAGCACCCTTTAACACGAGTGCTTCTTTTGTAGTTGCGTTAATAACAATTGAGTTAGGCTTTAACAATTCTACAAGTGAATTTGTATACGGTGTTATAATTTCCTTTTCGTTGTACGTTGAGCGTGCAATTGAATATTCACTTTCGGGGTTTTCCGCAGTCAATTTACCGTCTAATAAAGTTGCTCTGTTTTCCTTCCAGAAATCAAGATAAAACTTCAGCATTTTAATATGCTCATTCGGTAATTCACTCAAAAGCACAGAAATTTGCGGTACTGTATAAATTGAATTAACAAACTGCTCCGCTGCATTTTCAACCGTATCTGTTTTATTCCACATAAGCATATCTGAATGAACAGCGGTTTTGTTTGAGGTGAATCTTAAATTTATTGACTGACTTCTGTTAGTAAGCACGTCACCCGGGCAATCGCCTACCCTCAGCATATTACCATATTTTCTGATAGCAGGCCCTATGTAGGACTGACGGAATTCAATAAGAATATTACTATTAACAGCCGTAAGCTTTTTCTTTGTTTCACTTAAAAGAGCGTGAATAGCCTCCTCAAGTGATTCGAAATCGCGCCTTTCATCTGCCTTTAGTGACTCACCCTTTAAAACAAAGCTATCTATAAAATCAAGCTTCAGTCCGTCTAAGCCCCATTCTATTACAGCTCTTTCGTAAATCCCCGAAAGGTAGTCTCTAACCCTTTTATACCTTGGGTCAAGTGAGAAAAAGGTCTTTTTATCACCTGTTTCATCTAAAAGCATTGTTTTAAACTCTTCATATTTTTTACAGTTTATACCCATAAACGGAACAGAATACCAAAGAATTACCTTCATACCTATTTTATGAAGTTCATCAACAAGACTTTTAAAATCCTTAACCTTGTTTTCACAAGCCTCCCAGTCACCGCAAAAAGCGTACCCTCGGTTGTTATCGTCAGTTTGCCAACCATCATCTATAATAACTGTTTCAAGGCCTATTTCTTTTGAATGTTTGCATTCCTCAATTATTTTCTCATAGCTCAAATCCTGGTGAAAGCTATACCATAAGGAATCCATTGGAAGCCTTGCACTTTCCGGTACAAAAGCACTGCTGTAGCCACACTCATTTTCCCACCAATGACACGTATCATAAATACTGTCGTAATACTTAACGTCCCTTAAATCCACTCTTACAGTTGCATTGTATTCGTTTCTTTTATTGGTCTGCAGAGCAAAAAATTCAACCTCGCAAATAACCTCTGCGCTCTCCTCGCAGTAACCCATTCTGAGCTTAATCGGGGTATCTACATCAGAGACCGAAACACACGCTCTGTTGTTGCCATCAAAGCCAAAAAGCTGTTGAATAGGCATGCCCGAAGCAAGTCTTGAATTCACCTCTGTAAAGCCCCAGTCAGGTCTTATAATATGTACTCTGTCAAAGCTGCTCCACACGCCCATGCAATTTGTTGCGGGTATTCTGAAAGAAAGAATTATTTTCTCGGGAATTTCGTTTTGAAGCTTTAAAGAAAAATCTAAATAATGAACGTTTCCCTCTACCCTTTCGGTGAGCGTAGTTTTTGCATTTTTATTAAAATCCTTAATTTCGCAATTTATTGAAAAACTCAAGCAATTCACCCTCAATTTTTAAATTCTGCTACCTTAATAAAATCTATTAACGCCTTAAGGCTGTTTGAAACCCATTTATTTTTATGGTAAATTAGCTGCTTCCATATATCGGTTTCAACATCCGTTACGTCTAAATAAACAAGCTCACCGTTTTCTACCTTGCTTTTTGTTACAAAGTCCGGAAGGTAAGATATCTTGTCTGCATTATAGCAAAGCAGCTCGGTAATTATATCTGTACGGCCCACCTCTAAAACAGGTAAAAGTTCAATTGATTTTTTGGCTAAAGCTTTATCGAGAATTCTTCTATAGCCCATTTCTTTTTCAGTTAGTATAAACTGATACTCCAACAAATCGTTTATGGAAAGATTTTTCTTTTTTGCAGCAGGGAGTTTTTTATTTGCCACAAAATGCATTGGAATATGCTCTTCCTTTGCAATTATGTAGTCACTTTTGTACACCTGACTATCTAAGGTAACCATTAAATCTGCTGCGTTTTTATCAAGCATATCAAACATATCACCTGTATCTGCTGCGGTAAATTTAATTGCAATATCGGGGTACAAGCTATGAAATTCATTGTAATTATTCATTAGCATATCCTCACAAACAGAGTCAGGTGCAACTATGTGAATTACACCGCTCAAGGATTTTTCCTCTTCAAAATCCTGCTTGAATTCATTTGTGAGTCTGCAAACCTCGTGAGCATATACCAACAATTCCTTACCGCGCTCTGTAAGAGTAATAGTATGATTTATACGCTCAAAAAGTAAGCAATCAAGCTCGGTTTCAAGCTGCTTGATTTGAAATGATACTGTTGATTGCGAATAGCCTAAAACCTCTGCAGCACGTGTAAAGCTGTTTAACTCGGCAACCTGAATAAAAGACATTAAATTACGAATTTCCAAAAAATCACCTGCTAAAATGTAAATCGGTTTTTTCGATAGTTGTTATTAAAACTATTTATTTTACTTATCGTGATTTGTATTATATACTATGTGACATAGAAAATCAATACAACTTGAAAGGATTTTTATTATGTCGGAAATTAAGTTTTACGCAAGGCCTGAAGTGCCTGTTGAAATGCACAAGGTTAAAATTGTTCAAAAGCTCAACCTCTTACCTGCAAAGGAAAGGTTAAAGAAAATGCAGGATGCACATTTTAACACCTTTTTATTACATAACGGCGACATTTTTATGGATATGCTTACAGACTCAGGTGTTAACGCTATGAGTGATAATCAGCAAGCTGCAATGCTCCGTGCAGATGATGCCTATGCCGGTAGCGAAACCTTTTACAGAATGCAAGAAAAATTAACAGAAATTTTCGGTATTGAGCACCTTCTGCCTACCCACCAGGGCAGAGCCTGCGAGCATATTATTGCACAGCACTTTGTAAAACCTGACAGCTGTATAATTATGAATTATCACTTTACAACCTCAAAAGCACACGTTACAAGACTTGGCGGCAGAGTTGAAGAGCTTGTTAAGGACGAGGGCTTAGTTGTGAAAAGTAATTTACCTTTTAAGGGAAATATAGATTTAGACAAGGTAAGAGCTTGCATTGAACGCGAGGGTGCCGACAACATTGCATTTTTAAGGCTTGAAGCAGGCACAAACCTTATTGGCGGTCAGCCTATTTCATATGAAAATATGAAGGAGGCAACCACACTTGCAAAATCCTATGGAATTACAACTGTTTTAGATGCTTCTCTTTTACAAGACAACCTTTACTTTATTAAAACACGAGAAGATTCTATGAAGGATAAAACCATCCCGGAAATAACAAGAATGGTTGCAGACCTTTTCGATTTAATTTACTTCTCCGGCAGAAAATTCGGCTTTGGTCGTGGTGGCGGAATTCTTATAAGAGATGAAAAGCTTTTCCACGAAATGGAAGACTACGTAACTATGTTTGAGGGCTTCCTTACATACGGCGGTATGTCTGTTAAAGAAATGGAAGCACTTATAATAGGCTTTGAAGAGACTATGGATTTAGATATTATCTCTCAAGGACCGCAGTTTATAAAGCACTGTGTTTCTATTCTTGATTCCTTAGGCGTACCTATGGTAACACCGGGCGGTGGTTTGGGCGCTCACATAGACGCTCGACAGGTTGTAAGCCACATTCCCGCTGAGCAATACCCCGCAGGTGCTTTAACTGTTGCACTTTACCTTTGCGGCGGTATTCGCGGTATGGAGCGCGGTACTCTTTCAGAGGAAAGAAATGCTGACGGCTCTGAGCACATTGCTTCTGTTGAAATGGTAAGACTTGCATTCCCAAGAAGAGTTTTCACTCTTTCACAAACGGAATACGTAATTGACAGAGTTAAATGGCTTTACGACCACAGACACTTAGTTGGCGGCTTAAGATTTGTTCACGAGCCAAAAACACTTCGTTTCTTCACAGGTAAGCTTGAGCCTGTTTCAGATTGGCCTGAAAAGCTTATTGCAGAATTTGTTAAAGATTTTGGTGAAGACCAATAATTATGAAAACAAAGCATAGAAGCCTTTACGAGTTTCTATGCTTTATTTTTAAGTCGTTAGTGGCAGGATTGTTCAGTAATTTTCCATCCTGACTAAATCTCGAGCCATGACAAGGACAATCCCAGCTTTTTTCTTGCGAATTCCATTTCAGAGCACACCCTAAATGCGGACACCTTGGTGTAACAGGTGTTAATAAGTTAACCGTGCTTTCAACAATATTTGTAAAAAGCTGCGGATGAAGAATTTTTCTTGAAGGAGAAAAAAGCTCCGCATACTCGTTATCATTACCCATTATTAAATCGCAAAGCAGCTCACTTGCAAGCATTGAAGACGTCATTCCCCATTTATTATAGCCGGTTGCAACAAAAATTTGCGGTGCCGTTTTTGAATATTGACCAATATAAGGAATTTTGTCAAGTGAAATACAGTCCTGCGTTGCCCACCTGGTAACCTCTTTTGAATAAGGATAATAATGATTTTTAAATATACTAAGCTCCTTAAAGCTGCCCCCCTGCTTACCCGTTCTGTGTGACCCTCCGCCCAAAAGTAATAGATTGTTATAATTTCTAAAAGACAGTCCGGTTTCGTTTTCATCAATATACATCCCATTAACGTCCTTAGCATTTTCAAGAGCTACAACGTAAGAGCGGTCCTGATAAAGCTTTAACGGGTAGAAACCAAATTTATTGAAAATCGGAAAATGTGTTGCAACTACTGTTTTATTTGCCGTAACTCTGCCGTTTTCAGTTACGTAACCCTCGCCATCAAATGCAAGCACCTTTGTATTTTCATAAATGTTTAAGTCCTTGCAGATTTCTTTTACAAATTTAAGAGGATTAAACTGTGCTTGATTTTTAAATTTAATGGCACCTGCAACGTTAAACGGCAACGGAAGCTCCTTTACGTATTCAAAATCAGCTTTAATTTTACTAAGAACTTCCATTTCTGCATTAATTCTATCACTTCTGTTAAGTGAGTATACAACTGCATCCTTAATTTCAAAATCACAGTTAATGTCCTTGCACATTTCTTTGTATAAATTAAGCGCTTGTGTGTTTGCTTTATAATATTGCTGCGCTTTTTCAATATTATATTCATCAAAAATTTTACTGTAAATCAAGGCGTGCTGTGCTGTAATTTTTGCCGTTGTGTTAAGTGTTACTCCACTGCAAATGCTGTTCGCTTCAAGTAAGGCGTATTGAACGCCGACTGTCTGAAGCTTTTTTGCTAACAAAATACCGGTAAGACCTCCGCCGATTATTAAAACGTCGGTTTTAAGATTTGTATTTAATTTTTCAAAACGCGGCAAATCAAACGTTGTATTCCAAATAGATTCCATTATAATACCACCAAAGATATTATGTGAAAAAAGAGCAAAAAAATTATTAGGCTGCAAAAAACTTTTACAGCCTAATAAAATTTATAAAATTATACAAATTAAACCGCTACAGCCCTCGTTAATTATCTTTTCAAGAGTTTCCTGAATTTTTCCGCGTGCATCTGCAGGCATATGGCAAAGCTTATTTCGAAGGCCCTCGTTAACAAGCTCGTTAAGAGATTTTCCGAAAATATCAGACTCCCAAATTTTAAGTGGGTCCTCCTCAAATTCCTTAAGTAAATATTTAATAAGCTCCTCCGACTGACTTTCTGTACCCACAACAGGTGCAACCTCGGTTTCAATATCTGCTTTTAACAAATGAATTGACGGTGCAGAAGCAGAAAGCCTTACGCCATAGCGTCCGCCTTGCTTCACAATTTCAGGCTCCTTAAGAGTCAGCTCATCTATATCCGGCATTACAATTCCATAGCCGGTTGCTTCTACCTCCTCTAAAGCGTTTTCAAGTCTGTCGTATTTCTTTTTAATTTTTGCAAGCTCGTTAAGGCAACTAACAAGTCCTTGCTCGTTACCAACCTCTAATCCTGTTTGCTCCTCTATAATTTTATAAAACAGTTCAGATTTTAAGCTTGTAGCAATAACTGCAGTACCATTACCCAAATCTATTGAGCTGATGCTTGCAGAAACTACATATTCATTAGCTTCGATACCAACGAGCAACGCACCTATATCTGCAATGCAATTGATTGTGTTTGAGGAGCTTTTAACTGCTGCACAAAGTGAAGAGCGGAGCCAATGCTCTCTGTCCAATGACATTACCCAAGAAGGTATTTCTACACTTATCTGACAAACAGGAAAGCGGTATAACACAGAGCTTAAAAGCTCTGTTATCTCTCTTTCTGTAAGCTCAAGACAATTTATAGGAATAACGGGCACCGAATATTTATTTGAAAGCTCGTTAGAAAGCGAAACGACCTCCTCTGATGATGGAGAAACAGAATTGAGTACCATAACAAAAGGCTTGTTTATTTCTTTTAGCTCTTTTACCACTCTCTCTTCAGCTTCTTCGTATTCGCTCCTTGGTATTTCACTTATAGAGCCGTCTGTTGTTACAACAAGCCCAATGGTAGAATGCTCGGTAATTACCTTTTGCGTGCCGATTTCTGCCGCCATATTAAATGGTACTTCATCATCAAACCAAGGCGTTTTTACCATTCTGGGTTGCTCGTTTTCAATATACCCTAACGAGCTGGGCACAATGTAGCCGACACAATCAATAAGTCTTACGTTCAACGCTGCATTTTCAGGCAAGGTAATTTTCACAGCCTCTTCAGGGATAAATTTTGGCTCGGTTGTCATAATTGTTCTGCCTGCAGCCGACTGCGGTAATTCGTCCTGCGCTCTTTCCTTTTTGTGAGCACTGTCAATATTCGGAATAACAAGTGTTTCCATGAATTTTTTAATAAAGGTTGACTTACCCGTTCTCACAGGCCCTACTACACCTATGTAAATATCACCACCTGTTCGTGTTTCAATATCCTGATATATAGTTGTATCTGTCATAATCCTTCCCCCTTGTACTTTCTATATCTTCCTTTAATGATATGTCCGAAACATCAGTAATATGACAATAGCTTTTTCCTGATTTGTGGTATAAAGAAGAGTTGACAGAGCATATATATTGTGGTATAATATTCAATTATAATAAATGCACACAAAATTTGGTGAAAGGGTGAATATATTGCATATTATGTATGATTCTTTTTCAGCTATGCTTTTAGACTTTGCTTTAGATTTTAAAGATGCCTTACCTTACCTTTGCAGATTAGTTGTTGCTGCAATTTGCGGTGCAGGTATTGGTCTTGAAAGAACGCTACGCCAAAAAGAAGCAGGTCTTCGTACACACATTATTGTCGCTCTCGGCTCTGCGCTTATGATGATTGTCAGTAAATACGGCTTCTTTGATTTATTCGCTTTTAGTGATGTTGTTAAATTTGACGGCTCAAGACTTGCCGCAAACATTATTACGGGCGTCAGCTTTTTAGGTAGCGGTATTATTATTTACAAGGGCTCAATTAAAGGTCTTACAACTGCAGCAGGCATTTGGGCAACAGCCGGTATAGGTCTTGCAATCGGCTCAGGAATGTACGGCATAGGCGTTTACGCTACGATTGTTATTTTAATCATTCAAATTTTCATTCACAGATTTGTTCCTATTGAAAACACGGTTGCAACCGAGCTTAAATTAAAAATAAAGAACGACCCGCTTGCACTTGACCACGTTGAAGAGCTTTTAGCTAAAAAAGGCGTAGATATTATTTCTGCAGATATTGAAAAAAGAGATGAGATTATTGTTTGTAAGTTCGACTTAAAGACACACACGAGCTTCTCTTTTAAAGAAATGAAGGAAATTCTAAAGAATGACGAATTCATTATTTCTTTCTCGCTTTAATTTATTTTAAAAACAAAACTCGGATAATTGAGAATTCTCAGTTATCCGAGTTTTTTAATTCATCTAAATCATAAAATCTGCCTTTAAATCTACCGAAAAAGTCTTTTTCACTATTTTGGTCGACAACAAAAACTCTGTTTGTTTTATAAAGGATAGCGATTTTATTATGCTCACCCTTTTTGCTTGCAAAATACTTTTTCAGCCTTTTATAAAGCGGATCCTCAACCTTAAAAATTGTAGGGATTTGCAGTGCAGAGGAGCAAGAAAGTAAATCGCAAAGAATTGTTTCTCTCAAGATTTCCTCTGAAGCATAATCCTTAAAATAGTGGTAAATATGAACAGCATAATCCGAAAGATTCATTTTGTTGCCATCTATTTCGTTACCGAATTTATAAAAAAGCTCAAACGGAGTAAAAAGCTTACTACCAATTAAATAGTCAAGCGTAAATAAAAACCTGCCGCTATTGTAAAGTCTTTCTAAAGCATCCTCACATTTTTTAAGCTTTATTATTTCTTCACTTGAAAGCCACGGAGTTTCAGTTACCTCGTAAGGTGGCTTTTGCGAATATTTGCACGGATATTTTTCAGGGTTGCTCCTCATATCTGCGCCGTAAAGAAGCTTTAAAAATCCCATTTGCAGCATATTTGCTCCTAAAGAATAACCAATATTAAAGCTGCTTTCAAAGCTTTTAATACCCTCACCCGTAAGTCCTGCAATTAAATCTATGTGGATGTGCATATTTGAAAATGATATTAAGCGCTTAATATTTTCAATCAGCTTTTTTGTGTCTGTCCTTCGGTTAATAAGCTTTAAGGTATCCTCATTAAAGGTTTGCATACCAATTTCTAATTGAAAAACACCCTTTGGTGCTTTTTCTAAAATATTAAAGGTTTCTTCCCTTAATATATCACCTGCTATTTCAAAATGGAAACAGACGTTACTTGGTATTTTTGTACCACGGTTTTTTAAAATAAACTCAAATATTTGATTTGCTCTTTGTGCATTGGCATTAAAGGTTCTGTCAATAAATTTTACCGTTTGTGTACCACTGTTTGCAACCTTTATAATATCTTTTTTCACCTTTTCTAAATCAAAAAAGCGTAAAGGAGACGTATTGCCTGAAAGACAAAAAGCGCATCTGTACGGACAGCCTCGGCTTGTTTCAATATAAGTTATTTTACCATCTAAATTATTAAAATACTCTTCCGTATACGGACTTACAGGTGTACTTGAATATTCTTTTTCAGGGATAGAAACAATACCATTACCTTCTCTGAAGGATAAGCCGTAAACCTCTTTTAGATTTCCGCGCTTACTCAAGGTATTCAACAAAAGCGGATAAGTTTCTTCACCTTCACCCGAAAGAACGTAGTCAATAAAGCTGTAATTTTCTAATACATTTTCAGCTCTATACGCTACCTCGGGTCCACCCAAAACAATTGTTACATTGCTTTTTGCTTTAACGTATTCGCAAATTTCAAGTGTTTTTTCAATATTCCAGATATAACACGAAAAAGAAAGCACCTCGGGATTTTCACCTAAGATACTTTCTGCAAAATTTATTATATTGCTGTTAATGGTGCATTCCATAACCTTTGCTTCAACATCTGAGTCACCAAAAGCCTTAACACCCGAAAACAAACACCACGGAGCAAGTGAAGAATGCACAAATTTTGAATTAAGACAAGCAATAATTACCTTCATTTACACATCATTTCTTACAATATCGTCTAAGCTTTCTCTTTTAACTGCAACATAGTCATCATTACCATTTAACATAACAACAGGTAATCTTGGAATTCTGTTGTAATTAGACGCCATTGAATAGTTATAAGCACCTGTTGTAAGCACTGCAATTAAATCACCACGTTTAACAGATGACGGCAGCTTAACGTTTTCCTGGATTATGTCACCACTTTCGCAGAAACGACCAACAAGGCTGCAATTAAAGTCACATTTTTCCTCTGCCTTTGTTGCGGCTATTACGGTATATTCTGAGCCGTAAAGTGCGAAGCGAGGGTTATCTCCCATGCCGCCGTCTACAGCAACGTAGTTTTTATAGCCTTCAATAACCTTCACAGTGTTCGCGGTATAAAGCGTTAAGCCTGCATCTGCCACAATGCTTCTGCCCGGCTCCATTCTTACACTTGGCTCCTTAATGCCTAACTCACTGCATTTTTTCTTATAAAAGTCAGCAACCTCTTTAATATTTTCTTCAATATCAAGAGAAGGGTCACCCTCTACGTAACGGACACCATAACCGCCGCCAAGGTCAAGAATCTCTGTTTCAAAGCCGAATTTTTTATTCATATCGCTTACAAAATTCAACATTGTGTCAGCGGAACGAACAAAAACATCTGAGTCAAAAAGCTGAGAGCCTACGTGACAATGAAAGCCCTTAAGCTCTACATTTGCACGCTTTAAAGCTTCACCCGTTATGAGTTCACCTGCACCGGTTTCTATAGGAAATCCGAATTTTGAATCTACCTTACCGGTGTTAACAGCCTCGTAGGTATGAGTATCAATACCCGGGGTGATTCTTATTATAGCCTTTTGCTTAATACCTTTTTCACCTGCAAAGCGGTCAATTGCATCAAGCTCTTCAATATTATCTATAACAAAATAGCCTATATTCTGTTCAATAGCATATTCAATGTCTGCATCTGTTTTGCTGTTGGAATGGAAATAAATTTCCTGTGGGTCAACACCTGCTTTTATTGCTGTGTACAGCTCACCAACGGAAACAACGTCAACACCCATATTTTCAGAAATTACGATTTCGTACATTCTTTTAAAAGCACAAGCCTTGCTTGCAAACAAAGCCTTTGCGCCGTTACCGAAATATTTATTTAAAGAACTAACGTAGACGCTACAGTTTTTTCTTATAGTTGCTTCATCCATTAAATAAAGCGGTGTTTTGTATTTTTCTGCAATTTCCTTAGTGCTTCTTTCAGCAAAATAGAGTTCATTGTTTTTAATTTCAAGATTATCGCAAATCAATTTACTCATACGTTAAGTCCTTGTTCTCTCATAAGAGCTAATAATTTTTCCTCGTTTTCCTTTTCCATTGAGGTAAGCGGTAATCTTAAAATGTTTTCACCAAAGCCTAAGGCTGAGGTTGCAGCCTTTACCGGAATTGGGTTTACCTCGCAGAAAAGAGCTGAAATAAGCGGAATAAGTTCAAGCTGAATTTTAGCGCTACCCTCAACGTCACCTGCAAAAAACTTGTCGCACATTTCAACTGTTTTCTTAGGTAATACGTTTGAAAGCACAGAAATAACACCCTTACCGCCTAATGAAAGGAGAGGTACGATTTGGTCATCATTACCTGAGTAAACGTCTATTTCACCCTTTGTAAGAGCTATTAACTCTGCAATTTGAGAAAAATCACCGCTCGCTTCCTTAATAGCAACAATTTTTGGGTGCTTTGCCAAAACAGCAACAGATTTTGGTAAAAGATTACAGCCTGTTCTTGAAGGCACGTTATAAAGAATACATGGTTTAGTAGAAGCGTCTGCAATAGCAGTAAAGGATTCAATTAAGCCCCTTTGTGTTGCCTTATTATAATAAGGTGTAACTAAAAGCATAGCGTCGCAGCCAACCTCACAAGCGTGCTGTGTAAGCTGAATTGCATAGGCGGTATCATTTGAACCGGTACCTGCAATAATAGGTACTCTTTTGTTTGCTCTTTTAACTGCAAAAGCTAAAGCTTCCTTGTGCTCTTCGTCTGAAAGAGTAGAGCCCTCACCTGTTGTACCTGCAATAACAAGAGCGTTTACACCCTCTTCAATTTGCCAATCAATAATTTTACCGAAATTTTCGTAGTCAATTCCGTCCTTAGTCATTGGTGTAACCAAAGCTGTTGCTACACCCTTAAAAATTGTGTTACTCATTTAAATAACTCCTTTTACAAATAAAAAATAGCTGCCCGAAAAGCAACTACTTACACTTTATACGCAAAAAAGCAAAATAAAATTGTAAGATAGCTCTCCGCATTTCTGCGACAACGATACAGATATTATTCCATACCGCCAGACCAGTTTTTTGCCATAAACTGACTTCGGCACCTACCCCTTTCACACCTGCTGCTTTCGGCAAGCAATAATGCAAATGCTACTGATGATAAAATGCACCTCTATCGGTTGTGAATACTATATCACAGTTATATGCCAATGTCAATCTAAAATATGACGAATATTCATCTGTTTAGATAAATATATATATAAATTTTGCTGATAAAAAGGCTCTATGAAACCATAGAGCCTTTGTTTTATAGTTCTAAAAAACAATAAGTACGGAAGCAACAAGTGAAACTGCCGTTGCAATGTAATCCTTTTTGGTGAGCTTTTCTTTTTGAATTAAGCTTATTATAGTGGAAAAGAACATTACACCACCCGTAACAAGCGGATACTGTACAGAAGCAGGCAGATTTGAAAGTGCAATGAGTAAAAGCAAGTTTCCTACACCGTTTAAAGCGCCGTAGCCTGAAGAATACAAAAGATTTTTACCTTTGATTAAAGGAAACTTTTTATAACCGACCAAAAGCCAAACACTACAAATTACTACAGAAATTAAATTAATTAAAAGCGTGAAGCCGGTGCTGTCTGTAATTTCATATTGCGAAGACTGGTGGATTTTTGAAATAACACCTGCCATACCGTTAAGCACGAAAACCGCCATATAATAAAGGATTGCTTTTTTTGCATTTTCACCTTTTTTTATGTTGAGCAATACCGCCACAACAATTAAAATACAGCAAATAATTTTTAAAGCAGTTAATTCCTCGTTATAAAAGCAAACGCCTAACAAAAACGGAAGAATCATTCCTCCAAGCATTGAAAAAACAGAGTAAACCGAAAGATTTGCAACAGAAAATGCCTTTAAGCTGAAATAAAGCATTAAAATACCTGAAACCGCACTTATTGCTGCAAGCAAAAGGCTGAATGGAGTAATTTTAACCTTAAAGCCGCTTATAACAAGCATTATTACAGTTGCAACTGCGCTTTTATAAAGCGTAAATACAAGTGTAGCTTTTGTGTCACTACCATAATTTTGTTGGAATTTTTGATTAAACAGGAATTGAACAGCAAACATTACTGTTGCAATTACTACAAGAGAATAATATAACATAACTCAAAGCCCTTTACACATAAAACCCGACCAATTTGAGTCGGTTGCTAATTTTCCGCCATCCTTAAACATTGCCTTCAAATTGCCATCGTTATAAAACCAAGCATTAAACCAATCGATTACATAAGCGGAATATGCAGTCGGGTCTGAGCAGCAGGTAGTATGAATAGCACCATTCAAAGAAGCATATGCCGCAGGACCGCTAACTGCATTATAGGCAGTTACAAGCCATTTATTTGCATCTACAACCTTATCTTTTGTACCCGCCATAAACAAAACAGGCTTTGAAAGCTTTTGTGCCTCTTCAACGTAGTTGCTGCCTGCAAGTGAAATTACACAAGTAATTCTGTTGTCAGCAGCGCCGGCGTTAACCGCACTTCTGCCACCCTGAGAGTGACCTATTACGCCAATTCTAGATTTATTAACCTTGTTATATAACGCGCTCGATTTATTGTTGTTTTCTGAAATTACAAAATCTATAGCAGCAATTTGTGCGGTACCATCTGCTGCCATAGTTTCATCACTTGCAACCACTATAAACCCTGCAGAAGCAAGTTCCCTTAACAAACCGTCGTAAAGTGACGGCGGACAGGCAGTACCATTTGCCCAAGAAATAACGGGAAAGGTTGCGTTGTGACTTAACAAGTCAGAGGGATAATAAACGATATACATTCTGCTGCTAGTGTTATATGTAGCTTTTTGAATGCCGTTACCGCTCTCTATACTGTCGGGCGTTATACCGTTTGGTACAGGAGTGCTTGGCGCTTGCGGCTCATCCTGCGTTGCATTATTATTAACGTTATTTTCCATTGTGGTGGGTACATTTTGAGTTCCTGCCTGGGTTAAAGGCTCTGTTGGATATACACCCATAGTTGTATATGTATTATCAATATACGTATTTTCGTTATAATAATTATTATCAAAATTGTTATTCACGTTGGAATCAACGTAGGGAGTGGTTGTAACAGGCACTTGATTATTTTTACCGCAACCAACCAAAACAAAGGTTAAAGCAAGAATTAAAAATACCGCAATTAATTTTTTCATAAAACACCTCTATATCATCCTAATAAAAAGTCTGTAGCAAGCATTAAACAAAAGCCAACCAATAAGGCATAGGTTGCGCCTCTTTCACTACCGTGAGCGTGCGTTTCAGGAATCATTTCGTCACTTATTATATAAAGCATTGTACCGCCTGCAAAGGCTAAAGCAAACGGTAAAACCATGGTTGAAAGACTTACTGCAAAGTAGCCCATCATTGTACCTACAACCTCTACAAGACCCGTAATCATAGCGCAAGCTAATGTCTTTTTCGGTGTAACACCTGCAGCAAGCATTGGCGCAATTATAACCATACCCTCAGGAATATTCTGCAAGGCAATGCCGCCTGCTATTATTAACGCTTGTGACGTATCACCCGAGCCGAACCCAACACCTGCAGCAATGCCTTCAGGTAAATTATGAATTGCAATAGCTGTAACAAATAACAAAACCTTATTTATATTTGTTTGCTTGTGGGCTTCACTATCTACCCCGGCTAATTTATGAAGGTGCGGAACCAATTTATCTATAAAATTAAGCACTATGGCACCAACAAATATGCCGACAACCGTTACAATCAACGGAAATTTGTTGCTATATTCTAAAGAAGGTACTATTAAGCCTAATACTGCTGCTGCAAGCATAACACCAGCTGCAAACGAAAGAACAATATCTGAAAATTTATGAGATATTTTCTTAAAAACAAAGCCAATTACTGCGCCTACAAGCGTTGCACCGCCAACACCAATTGCAGTCAGCATTACCAATTCCATAAAAACACCTTATAATAATTCTTCTGCTAATTTATTGATTTCCTCAATATTAATTTCACTTAAAGCTGAAACTATTTTCACTGAATTTTCGCAATATTCAAGATTTTTGCTGTTTTCAAGCATTTTCTGCATCACCTTTTTGGCAGTAGAATTCCAGCTGCCATTCTCAACAAAAGCTATTTTTCTGTTAGAGTAATTTCTTTCTGTAAGCTCGTGAATGAATTCTCTCATAAACGGAAAAATATCACCGTTATAGGTTGTGGTCGCAAGCACCAATTTACTGTAGCGGAATGCGTCCTCTACGTTTTCTGCCATATCGCTTCTGGCAAGGTCAGTAACAACCACCTTTTTAGCGCCCTTGACTTTTAAAACTTTTTCAAGCTCTAAAACAGCCTTTTTAGTGTTACCGTAAACAGAGGTGTAAGCAAGTAAAATTCCTTCCTCCTCCGGCGTATAGCTTGACCATTTATTGTATAAATCTAAATAATAGCCTAAATTCTCAGTAAGAACAGGTCCGTGCAACGGACAAATGGTTTTAATCTCTAAAGCACTTGCTTTTGCAAGAAGCTTTTGAACCTGAGCACCATATTTACCAACAATACCAAAGTAATAGCGCCTTGCCTCGCAAGCCCAGTCCTCCTCAGCGTCTAAGGCACCAAACTTGCCAAAGCCGTCTGCGGAAAACAGAGTTCTAGAGAAGCTGTCGTAAGAAACTATAACCTCAGGCCAGTGCACCATTGGTGCGGTTAAGAAGGTTAACTCGTGCTTACCTAAGCTTAATTTATCATTTTCACCAACAACAATTCTGTTAGCACTAAAATCAGTTTTGAAAAAATTATTCATCATTGCAAAGGCTTTTTCTGAAGAAACAACTATTGCATTCGGGTAGGTATTTACGAACTCAAAAATATTTGAAGAATGGTCAGGCTCCATATGATGAACAACTAAATAATCAGGTGACCTTTCCCCTAAGGCTGCTTTAATATTATTAAGCCATTCTTCTTTAAAGCTTGCATCTACCGTGTCTAAAACCGCAATTTTTTCATCTATAATAACATATGAATTATATGACATTCCGTTGGGAACCTCATACTGACCTTCAAACAAATCAATTTTATGGTCGTTGACCCCTACATATTTCAAATCATCTGTAATAAACATAACTTTTCTCCTTAAATCAAAGTATGTTCATTATACAAAATTCATACAAGTTTTTCAAGTGCTTCATTAGCAGATTCTACTTAGTTTTTTTATAGCTTTTCTCCGATTATAAGCTCATTTGAGTTTAAATTATAAAAATTCAAATCAATGCTCTTAATAATAAAATCATTGTAGGTTTTGTAATAATAAATCCCCTCTTCTGTGTTACAGCAAGAGGAATAACGGGTGTATTCATACTCGTTATCTCTTACATGTACACAACCTTTCGGCATTGCTACCGAATCAAGAATATGGAAAAAATGACAAACACTTTCCCTTTCTGTTTTAAAGGCTTGCGATTTACACTTTACAAAGGCTGCTTTTATAAATCTTGAAGAAGAGGAAAAATCACCCGGAAGTCCCAAAGCACCCATACCAAGACTGTAATTTTCAAGCTCGAGCTTATTTGATAGATTATTTTTACTTGCTTCCTCACTCAATGACATATAGTTATTTAAATTTGTAAGATGATAATTAAAGGTTGGGTTGTTGGTTAAAACACCAACAGGGTTTTCATAAACAAAAAGCCCTTCCTTGACACTTTCAACCGTTACTGAGGAATTTTTGTCAGAAATTATCCAGTGCAGCGGAGAAAGCGGCAACTCCTTACTAAAGCTAAGATTTAAAACGTTAATTTTTTCTAATTCTTTTTTTGCCTCTGTCACGCTTTTACATTTACCGAGAATATACGGAATAAGCTCAAACGGTGTAACGTTACTTTTAGCTTCACAAAAAGGCTTATAATCTGCATTACCGGGAAAATTCAACCCTGCCATAGAAAGCCCTTTTTCATTTGTTGCATCAAAATATAATGGATAATCATCTATTACAGTTGCCATTCCTATTATTGCATAGTGCTCATCTAAATCTTCTGCAGAGCGCATTTTAAGGCAGAAGCCTCTCGGGGTTATAACTACGCCCTCGTTGTATTCGCGCTCAACGTCTAAGTTTCTGCCGAAATAAAAATTATTACTATTGTAAGTAACTGCTGTACACATAAAAATCACCAAAAATAGTATACCCCAAAAGAATCTGTAAAAATTCTTTTGGGGGTGAGATTAAAAGTTATATTTTATTCCCGAATTTATAAATCCAACGTTATAAAAATCCTCGGGATTATGACGTATAATAAAATCTATATAAGAATCAATAAGCTCGGCTGTTAACACGTAGCCCGACGGATTCATATGCCCGTGAAGGAAAAATTGTTTTTTAAAATCAGCGTCATAAACGGGACCGTATTTATAAAGGTCAATTACGTAGCTATTATTAAAAAGCTTTGTTAAATTATAAAGCTCATTATAAAACGCCTTAAATTTAGGGTTAGTTGTTCTGCTGTCATCCTTAGGGAAGGTTACAAGAAAAAACTTTGCATCCGGACTAATTGCCTTGTAGCGGCTTATTATTGCACCGTAAAAGCCGAGAAAGGTTGGTTTATTTTGGGTGTAATCCTCTTTATTTATATCGTTTACAGAGCCAATTTCTATATCACTGTTCAAATCATTGGCGCCTAAAGCAATTACGTAGCATTGGCACGCCTTATCCCGGTTAAAGAAATCGTTAGTCTCTGCAAAGGATTCAATATATTCCTTTGCGGTCATTCCGCCACGGGAAAAATTGTAAGCGGTTAAACCATTTTTTCGTGCAATAAATTGTCCCCAAGAATATTCAAATAAATCGTGGTATGCTTTATTGCCGTCCTTGTCGCAGGTTTCAAATTCACCTGAGGAAAGGCTGTCACCGATAAATGCGATTTTTCTGAAAATAGACGTATTACTGTATCCACCAACTAAATTATCAAGTGGTTTTTCGTTTTTATTATAAAACTTTTCGTTCCAATTCATAGCTCTGACCTACTCTTCTGTTGATATAAATTTAACCGTGTAGCCTTCGTTTAAAAAATAACCCGTTGCAAGATTTTGAATTTGAGAAATAGCATTTTTAGAAATTTGATTTGTTTTAGGATAATCCCAAAACTCAAAAGAATCAACACTCACGGTTTTTGATTCCTCGTTTATTTCGGAATACAAGGCAACTCCCTTTTCACCTAATTTGATATAAAGAAAATCATCCTCAAAAACTACCTCGCGGTCTTTCATTTTTTTAAATCTGTTGTTTTCTTCTTTTTTGATATTTTTAAATTCTTTTTCTTGGCTTTTCAAAAGCTGCCACAGGGTTTGTTCTCTGTCAATATCCTTATGTTTGAATTCTACGTAATTTTCATTATGTTTAAAGTCTAATTTATTTTCCAGCAATTTATTTTTTATTATTTTGATTCCTCTGTTACGAGAATAATTCTCCGAAAAAGCATCCGGCAACCAAGTACAATTAAATACAATTGTGTTATTGCTAAAATTAAAAATACAAGGAATTATTGATTCGTCAAATCCATCCGCATCCTCCTTGCAGATAACGTCAAAAAGATGCTTTTCAAACGTTGCATCAACAGAATTTGCAAATATTATAACAATATCCGTTCTTTTTAACGGTGCTTTCTTTTGCTGCGAATCAAGGTGAATAGCAGCTTTCTTTTTACCCTTTAAATTTCGGGAGTTACTTTTTGCAGATTTTATAATATTTTTAAATTCCGAATTTGTTAAATTGGGAATTGAATACGTAGAAATTATTGTTTCTATACCCTTTGCGTTCCCTGTAATCGGCGTTTTAAACTGATAACGCAAAAGCTCCGGTTGCGGAAAAACCGGTGTAGGTTCAAACTCTCTGCCAAACCTAGAAACCTTTTTTTCAATTTTTTCTTTTGTTACGTTTTCAGGCATTTCGAATTTTGTGCGCATTTTATTGTTGGCATCAATTATTTTTAAAATCAATTCCGCCATAAACGCTGTTTTAAAAAATTTTACTAAAATAAATACACAGAGTATTAAAAAAACAAAACAAAAGCCAAGACGAATTTCCAGCGTCAAAAATTCAAACGTTAAAATAATGAACGGAAAAGCTGTCACCAGTATAATAAAAAGCGCTATCAAAAGCTTACAAAACTTAGCATTCTTAATTTTGAAAACATCCATACCATCACACCTTATTCGGTCTTTCGTTTATAAACACCCTAAAAAGCGGCAAGCAGGACGTAAAAAATCTTTTGTAGGCTGCACAATAATCCTCACTTGCTCTTGTTCTTTTGCAGCCGCCCGCTCTGCACAGACCGAACACGTTACAGCTTTTGCACCTTTCAGGAATTACAAGACTTTCTTTAATAAATTTTTGTGCAGTTTCTGACTTTTCCATTGTGGTAAAATCCGTTTCAAGGACGTTGCCGAGGTAGTATTCATCTGTGCAGTAAAAGTCACATGGATAAATATTACCATTGGCCTCTGAAACAAATTGATGTGTACAGTGTCCTAAAATGCCACACTGTTCAATTGGCTGTCTTAAATAAAGCCTTACCCAGTTGTCAAACTGACGAATGCTTATATAGTTATGACGTACATAATCCTTAACGTATAAATTAAACACCTTTATAAGAAAATCCGCATATTGTTCAGGTGTCATATAGAGCTCGCTTTCTTCTTTACTTCCAAAAGGCTTTAAGCAAGGAATAAACTGAATATATTTAAAGCCTTTTGAACGGAAGAATTTATAAACCTTTTCACCGTTATCGGCGCAAAAGCCTGTTAAAACTGTTAATATATTAAACTCCACGTTGTTTCGTTTTAAAAGCTCGGCTGTAGTCAGGATTTTATAAAACGAATTGTCACCACTCGGCTTTTTTCGGAATTTGTTTCCGTCGTAGTCACCGTCAAGACTCAAGCCAACCAAAAAGTTATTTTCACAAAAAAAACTTGCCCATTCTTTATCTACAAGTGTTCCGTTTGTTTGAATGCCATAAAAAACAGTACTGTTTTTAACGTTTTTTTCTTTTACGGTTTTTGTAAAATACTTAAAAAACTCGAGCCCTGCAATAGTAGGCTCACCGCCCTGAAAGGCAAATGAAACGTTCTCACCGTTTGCGTATTCAAGCGCTTTTGTTATAAGCACCTCTGCAGTTGACTGCTCCATAACACCAAAGCCAAGGTGCTCTCTGTGCTCGGAAACGTCTTTATAAAAGCAATATTCACAAGAAAGGTTGCAAAGTGAAGATGCAGGTTTAATCATTAATGAAAGTGGCGGCATTTTGTACTCCCTTAAGGTGACGGGAGTTGAACCCCGTACGCCTAAAATTTAAATCTTTCGGCACATTAAGCCGTTTTTTGTTTTGTTATACGCCAGTATGACTGCGCCAAACAAACACCTTACTGCACCAAAATCTTTACAATTTTAGGTGCAAGCAGTTTTGTAAGATAAAAAATTTTCAATAACAAGGAAAAACTCGCAGGAATACTGTCGTATTTCAAGAGCTTTGACGATGTTAGTGGGAATTTTTGTCTTCCAAAACCGTGCGGGGTTCAACTCCCGATACCTTAAAATTAGGGCGACAATTAATGCCGCCCTAATTTTATTGTTCTATTATTCCTCGTCTGTTTTCCTTGAAATCATCAGAAATTTCGTGTAATCTTTCGTTAAATTGGTCAGCAATTTCAGGGTAAACTGATGTACGGTTGTAGTTTTCTCCGTAGTCATCCGTAAGAATATGAAGCCAATTCTTTCTGTTTTTATCCCAGAAAGCAGAGTTGTCATTTTGAATTTTTTCAAAATACTTAAAGGTTACGTACTCATTTTCAGTAAGAACCTCATAATCGTAATCCGGATACTGAGAGGTAACCTCTGAAACAGGTACTGCATATTGAATAGCTTTAACAACCTCACGCTTCATATGAAGAATAGGATGCTCTTTTGTATGTATAACATCATCATTTTTAATAAGCTTTGCCATTGAAATGCCGTCTATAACTCTGTCAGAAGGCAAGTAGTTTGCCTGACCGTTATTACCGGTAATACCACAAAGCTCAACAAGTGTCGGGTACAAGTCAACAAGCACGGCAGAGTTGTTTCTTACAGTGCCTTTTTCACCGAGTGCGCCGTTGTCGTTATCCCAACGGAGCATAAACGGAACCTTTTGACCGCCCTCGTACGCTAAATATTTACCGCCGCGAAGGTCACTGACTGAGCCTTCAAGAGCAGGTCCGTTATCACTTGTGAAAACAATAATTGTATCCTCAAGAACACCAAGCTCTTCCATTTCATCAAAGAGAATACCAAGGTAATGGTCAAACTCAGTAACACAGTCTACGTAAGTACCAAGACCGGTAGTGCCGTCAAAATCATCACCCGCAAAAACAGGTGCGTGCGGCCAAGGTGTAGCATAATATGCAAAGAATGGCTCGTCTGACTGAGACTGCTCTGCAATCCAGGAGCTTATTTCATCATGAATCCACTTAGAAGCCATACTTTGGTCCTTAAGCTCTTTTGTAGAATGAGCAATTTCCCATTCACCGTTTTCCTCTGTAACATGGTAGAACGGCTTCATATCGTTAACGTGGTGGCTTCCGTAGAAATAATCAAAGCCTTGATTTGTAGGAAGATATTCACCGTAGTCACCAAGATGCCATTTACCAAAAGCACCGGTATTGTAGCCTGCCGCTTTAAAGGTTTCTGCCATGGTAATTTCATCACCAAGCATACCGTCAGCATTGTTACCCATTTCAACAGAGTTGAAAATACGTGTCTGTGCAAACGGAGAAAACGTTTGAACTGTTGGATAAATAACGTTATCAGCATAGCCGCGGTATGGATATCTGCCCGTAAGCGCTGCAAATCTTGCAGGTGAACAAACAGAATATGCTGAATAGAAATTTGTAAAATTAAGACCGTTTTCACCAATTGAATCTATGTTTGGTGTATCGTAGATAGCACCGTTAAGGGAAACGTCGCCGTAGCCTAAGTCATCCATCATAATAACAAGCACGTTTGGTGAGTCTTTAGTTGCTTTGTTGTCAACCTTTTTGAGATAATCGTCGTGACCCTCCCAGAGTCTTACAGTATTCGGCTTTGAACGGAGATTCATAGTAAGCACGTAAAGAACGGTTGTACCAAGTAAGCATACAGTAAGGAAGGCTGAAACAACAGTTTTTAAAATATTTTTCTTAAAGGTTTTCTTTGCCACAAAGAAAAGCGCCCACAAAGAAGCTGCATTGGGAAGCACTATAAGAATATTACCGAGTAACCTCGTAAAAAAGCTGCCCTCGCCTGTAAATAATGGATTATCTACAGAAGAATAGCCTGCAAGACCTGTTGAGAAAGCTCCAAAGCCTGCATCTGCGCCCCAAATAATAAAATAAACAACAACACCTACACTTACAAGTGCATAAGAAAGCACCATAGGTGCATACACCTTTTTCTTGATAATAAGGCTTAACGCAATAATTGCAGAAAGAATGCAATTGAAGGCTACACAAATAACAGCTGTAAAATTAACCCTTGTAACCAGCATTGCAATAGCAAGCGCCGCACCGATTATCAACAAAAGTAATGGAAGTATTTTTTTGCCGAAATCAAGTTTTATTTCCTTTTTCATACTATATGACCTCCGTTAAGAAACACGAAATATTATACCAATAAATACAAATACTGTCAAGAAAAAAGATGCTTTTTTGTCGTTTTTTTGCAAAAGAAAAGGCACCTCGTAATACAAGGTGCCAAAAACATATTAAAATTTATTTTGTACCGAAGAGTCTGTCACCGGCATCACCCAGACCGGGAAGGATGTAACCGTTTTCATTAAGACATCTGTCTAAGGTAGAAACAAAAATGTGAACGTCCGGATGGTCTGTTGCAAGGCGTTCAACACCCTCGGGTGCACCGATAACACCCATGAATTTTATGTGCTTACAGCCGCGTTTTTTTATCATTGTAATAGCATCTGATGCACTGCCGCCCGTTGCAAGCATTGGGTCAATAACAAGAACAAGCTTATCCTCAATGCCGACAGGAAGCTTGCAATAATACTCACACGGCTCTAAGGTTTCTTCATCACGATAAAGTCCGATATGACCTACCTTTGCTGAAGGGAACAAGGTGTGAATACCGTTAACCATACCAAGACCTGCTCTTAAAATAGGAACAATAACAATTGAGTCATCCTTTACCTTGTACTGTGTGCAGGTTTCTAAAGGTGTTTTAACCTGACACTCAACAGTCGGAACATCTTCCTTTAAGCACTCAAAAGTCATTAAGGTTGTAATTTCCTCAATAAGCTCTCTGAATTCCTTCATGCTTGTGTTTTCATCACGAAGAATCGCAATTTTGTGATTAACAAGCGGATGATTAAAAATAGTTACGTTATCAAATTTTTGCATTTTATTCACCTTTTCCTTTTGCTTCTGCACCTAACTTGGATTTTTCTACCTTTGTTAAAATAGCGTTAGTAACTATACCAATAATAAGCGCAGTAGCAATTGAAGTAATTTGAATTGTGTTGGTAATTTCCCCTGTTTTTGCTATTTGATAAGGAATTTGAATTGAAAGACCGCCGATACCTGAAATAAGAATAGATGCAACAACAAAGAGATTTTTGTTATCCTCAAGGTCAAGATTCTTAAACATTTTAAGACCTGAAACAGCAATAAAGCCGTAAAGAGTAAGGCACACGCCACCCATTACGCAGGATGGTATTGTTTGAAGCACTACCATAACAGGGCTGATAAATGAAAGAATTATGCACATAAATGCCGTTGCAGTAATTGTAACAATTGAAGCGTTTTTAGTAATTGCCACACAGCCTACAGATTCACCATAAGTAGTATTTGGGCAAATACCCAAAAGTGTACCTGCAAATGAACCAACGCCGTCACCTAAAAGCGTTCTTTTAAGACCAGGTTCTTTAATAAGGTCGTGGTCAATGATATATGAAAGATTTTTATGGTCTGCAATATGCTCTGCAAATACTACCAAAGCAACCGGCAGGAAAGCAATAATAACCTCTGCAATACCACCTGCATTAAGTAGCTTGGCATTTTCGTTTGCAGCAAGAATTTCCGGTGCAAGCTCACCCTTTAAAAGTTCGTTCACAGCCTCAAAGCCTGCAAAGTGCGGGAAAGAAATAAATGCAGAAATACCTTTAAACGTTCCATCTGCAGCAATAAAATTATCAATAACAGGTTGGAAATTAACAATCATAAGGTAATCTGTTTTTGTTGCCATACCAATAACGGTAAACACAGCTGCTGCAATGTAACCTGCTGCAATACCTAAAATAAACGGAATAAGTCTTGCCATTTTAAATTTCTTTTGTGTTGAGCAAATAACAATAACCAAAAATGCTACAAGACCACAGAAAAGTGAAACAAGATTATAAGAGCCGTACATCTCAGAAGCGTTAGCTTTAACAATATCACCCATTGCGCTACCTGCAAGCGAAAGCCCGATTAATGCAACTGTAGGTCCTATAATTGCAGGCGGCATAAGCTTGTCCACCCAATTTGTGCCGACAAAATGAATAACAATTGCAATAACAACGTACACAAGACCTGCAACAAGTGAGCCTAAAATAATACCACAATAACCATAGGCCACCGCAACACCTAAAGAGCTTAAGAAAGCAAATGAGCTGCCAAGGAAAACAGGGCTTTTAAATTTGGTGAAAAGCTGATAAACCAAGGTACCGATACCGGCACCTAAAATTGCAGCCGGAATTTGTGTGGGTAAACCAATAATTGTAGGCACCGCAATGGTTGCAGCAAGAATTGCAAGCAATTGCTGCAATGCAAAAACAATTAACTGGGGAAACATGGGCTTGTCATGAATATCATAAACCAACTTCGACATAATAACCTCCAAAAACACAAAATTTTATTTTATATTATCACATAATTTTTGCATTTTCAAGCAATATTGTTAATGATGATGGTGGTGATGGTGCGAATGATGATGGGAATGATTTAAATTACCTTCAGAGGCAACGTTACAATCGTTTTCGTGACAGTGCTCCCCCAGCCTTTCGAGCTCGAGTGTGGCGTGAGAAATACCGTGCTCTGAAAGCTCCGCTCTTACTTTTTCTTTTATTTCGTGACCTTCCACATTAGTTACCACGTGCATTGTAGCAAAATTAGAAAAGCCATCCATACTCCAGAGGTGAATATGGTGAACATCCTCTACGCCGTCTATTGCCAAAACGTGATCTTTTATTTCTTCAACCTTAATTCCTTGCGGCGTTTTTTCCAAGAATAAATCTAAAACCTCTTTAAGATTTTTAAAGGCGTTTACGAATATAAAAACAGCAACACCAATCGACATAAGCGGGTCTATAATTTTAATATTGGTGAATTTCATAATAACAGCACCAATTAAAACAACAGCCCAGCCTAATACGTCCTCTAACATATGAAGATTTACAGCCTTTTGGTTAAGAGAGCCTCCGCCATGAGTGACAAGCGCCGCAACAAAATTTACAACGAGACCGAAAACCGCGAAGAGAATCATACCGGAGTAGTTAATTTCAGTAGGTATTATAATTTTATTTACGGCATTAACTACAACTACAACGGAGCCCACCAAAAGAATTAAAGTGGTAATTACACTACCGATTACAGAGTAGCGCAAATAGCCGTAGGTATATTTATCATCCGGCTTTCTTTTGCTTTTTTTCTCTAAAAAGTAAGAAATACCAATACTTGCAGCATCCCCAACATCGTGAACAGCATCTGAAACAATTGCGACGCTGCCTGTAAGAATGCCACCAAAAAATTCAAACACAGCAAAGGATAAATTCAAAATAAATGCAATTAAAATATTTTTTTGAGTTTTCATAATAGCTCCTTAAAACGTTATATATAAATTATAACACTGACCAAAGTTTTTACAAGTAAATAAAACAAAAAAGTTAAATCCCTATTCCTAAGAATAGGGATTTTATCGGGTTTCACCGATTCAAATGTCGTGTGAAATAATTTGATAAACCGGATTTACTTTTTTAGCACTTTTTTGCACCAGGTGCGTTTTCCGCACTCAGGACACTTTAAGTAACGAGTAGTTCCCCTGTGCATTGCCCATAACGCTTCTGAATAGGTAGGCACAATCTCATGACCGCAGTTTTTGCACTTGTAAGCACCTACGCTTACCTCAAGCTTTAATGCATAGAAGCAAGGTATCAAAAACACCACACAAACACCAAGAATGGTGACAAGCTGCCATACTCCTTCGGGTATCAAGAATGCAGCGATAAGGATACCTGAAAATAGTGCCAACATACTTACGATCATGATTGCCCACATAGAAGACCAGATCGTTTTGTTTTTCTTCTCTAATTCTTTCGCCATATCAAGCAAAAGCTGCTCGTTTTTCTGATTATTGTTTTCCATATTGATTCTCTCCCCACTTAATAATTCATTTACACTGATGCCAAGAATATCACAGAGATCAAGCATTATCGAAGTGTCCGGCATTGCTACGCCGCGTTCCCACTTGGATACTGCTTTATCGGTAATACCCAGCTTTTCTGCCAACTGCATTTGTGTTAAGTTTGCCTTTTTTCTGCATTCAGCAATAAATCTTCCGATTTTTATTTGATTCATAGGCTACCTCCTTTGTCTATAATATAAATGGTTTTACGCCAAAAATACACCTACCGTTGGTTTAGTAGGGAGAGTAAACCTGTGGTAGAGTTATAATTGACTGTTGATTGCTTATTAATTAAATTTATTATATCACAAAAACACAAATTTTCTACACAAAAATGTTTTAGATTAACAAGAAAAAACACAACCATCCGTTTGGATGATTGTGTTTTTTGTGTGTTGTATCAATTTAGATGTCTGATTTATGAAAGAAAGACCACTGAAAGTAGGAGTGAGAAAAATCTCCATTCAATCAGTGGTTTTTTGGTTGCGGGGGCGGGATTTGAAGCACACGACCTCCGGGTTATCTTTTAAAGGCAAGCCTTTAAAAGCCCCTTGTGGTACCCAAAATCAACGCACGCTCCTGTACGTCGCTGTTGATTTTGACCACTGCGCTTCGTTACGCTCGCTGTTTCTCGCACTGCGAGCGCTCGCGACCTCACCCAACGAGCAACGCCCGTCGGTCTCATAACCCAAAGAGCACAAATTCAAACACATACTCCATAACAAGAAAAAACACAACCATCCATTTGGATGATTGTGTTTTTTTGGTTGCGGGGGCGGGATTTGAACCACACGACCTCCGGGTTATGAGCCCGACGAGCTACCAAGCTGCTCTACCCCGCGATATATTCACTCCACTTTCCAAGTGCTTTGCTATTATACATAAATTATATTCACTTGTCAAGTGTTTTATTCAAAAAAATTAAAAATAAAAACGGGTGTTTTCGACACCCGTTCAATCTATTTCTTCATATGCAATTTTTATAATTTTGGTGCTATTGAGACATATATCTGTATTATTGCTGTGATAGTATGCAGCCAGCATATAATTTTCGCCCTCATAAATTGCAGGATAACAATAGCCGTTGCTTAAATCGTCTTCAATATAATAAAGCTTTTCTTTTGAAAACGTTTTGCCGTTATCGTCACTTACAGCCATTACAAACGGCGTTCTTCCCCAAGGCTCGCACTCATCTCTTAAAACGTGCTCCGGCACGGGATTAAAAATAGCAACGATTCTCTCGTTACAGTTTTTTACAAGCATTGGTGAGCACGCAGATGAAAAGAATAAATTTGGCTCCGGCAAGGTGAAACTTTCTCCGTTATCCACTGAAAAGCACTCATATTGAAAGCCGAGACTCGTTCTTATGTAGCACCAAACCTTGCCGTCATCATACTGAAAAAGACCGGGCTCTTCATACCCGTCCGGATTTTGTGAAAACGGGCACTTAAAAATAGTGCTTGTTTTTCTGAAAGAGTTACCATCATCATCAGAAATAAAAAAGTGTATTTCACCGGGCTCAAAATCCTTTTCAGTATTAAGCACGGTATGCTTTGCAACCGAAAAAAGAATTCTGCCGTTTGCAAGCCTTAACACTCTGTCGTTATTCAGCACGTAGTAATCTTGCTCTTCAAGACATTCCATACAGCTTTTAGGCTCGGACCAGGTTTTGCCCTCATCCGCAGAGCGTCTGAATACAATTTTGTCTGTCCTGTCAAGATTTTTAACAATGTAAAACGCGCCTATATCGTTGTTATTCATTCTTAAAAGTGAAAGGCTCATTATGTTTTTTGCATCCTTCGGTCTTTCAAAAAGCACGCTTTTTTCTGACCAGGTTTCACCATCATCCTTCGAAAAAATGCAAGAAATTCTTGCTTCTACGTCGTCCTCCCAATCATTTGCTGTAAACTCTGTAAAGCCAAACATAATGGTGCCGTCTTTAAGCTTAATAAAAGCACCCTCACCATTGCGCTGATTAAATTCACTTGTACCTAAAAAATGAACCTGTCTGCCAATTTTCTTCATTTAACTCTCCAATAAACTTACAATTTTTTCTTTTGGATAAACGCCAACAGCTTTGTTAACCAATTCGCCGTTTTCAAAAATTAAAAGCGTAGGAATACTCGAAACACCGTATTTAACTGCAACCTCAGGTGATTCATCTACGTTAATTTTGTAAAATGCTACGTCTGCGTTTTCGTTTGAGATTTCTTCAATAACCGGTGCAAGCATCTGACACGGCATACACCAATCTGCAAATAAATCTACAAGCGCTTTGCCTTGTGAATTTAAAACCTCATTTTCAAATTCAACACTACCAATTTTTTTAACCATAATAAACTCCCCTTTTATTTTGACTTATAGTAAAGCATACAATGGCAGTATCCTTCAAAATCAGGGTCTGCAATTTGCGCCTTAAACTCCTCGCACATACATTTGTTTTCCGGCAGCTTGCCTAACTTACAAGGGCAAAATCCGTCCTTTTCCTTTAAGCCTTTTTTAATTTTTTCAACTACCGCTTTATTCTCGTTTAATTTAACTGCCATAACCATCACCCTTTTCTTTTATTATAACGATTATAGTTAGCCGAAACGCAATTGCGTTTCGACTAATTACAATTATTATAAAATATTTTTTTGGTTTTATCAACATTTTATTTAAAACTTGCGCCTTTACTCCTAAACATTTATTGACAACAAACACAAAAATTGATATATTTGTATATGTAAATTTTTTATTTAAGAGGTGCTTTATTATGGCGAAAACTGTTAAAGATATTTTAAATATCATTAAAGAAAATGATATTAAAATGGTTGACTTTAAAATGGTTGACATAAACGGTCAATACCGTCACGTTACCATTCCTGCAGAAAACTTTTCTGAGGATACTATGAAAAGCGGTATAGGCTTTGATGCTTCTAACTATGGCTATGCTGTTGTTGAAAAGAGTGATATGGTTTTCATTCCGGACCCTGACACAGCACTTATTGACCCATTCTGCTCAATTCCTACGCTTTCTATGACAGGTAATGCAATGATTATTGACTCACCTGAAAACAGACCGCTTGCACAATACCCAAGAAACATTATTAAGGCTGCTGTTGAGTATATGAAAAACAGCGGTATTGCAGATGAAATGAAAATTTTACCTGAATTTGAATTTTATCTTTTTGATGACGTTACCTGGAACGTTGGCGGCAACTATATTGGCGCAACTGTTGATGCAAAGCAATCTTACTGGAATTCTGATTCCGAGGGTCTTGGCGTTGTTGTTCCGAAGCAGAAGAACTACCACATTGCAAAACCATTTGATATTTCTTACGAATGCCGTAGTGAAATGTGCCTTCTTATGAAGGAAGCAGGAATAGAAATTAACTACCACCACCCGGAGGTTGCTGCTTCAGGTCAATTTGAAATTGAGCCGCAGCTTGGTGAGGTTGTTCATATGGCTGATGCTACTATGATGATTAAATATATTATTCATAACACTGCACTTAAATATGGCAAGAGCGCTACCTTTATGCCAAAGCCAATTTACGGTGAAGCTGGCAGCGGTATGCACGTACATATGATTCTTTTCAAGGATGGACAACCTGTTTTCTCTGATGACAACGGCTACTCACACTTAAGTGAAACCGCTCACTACTTTATTGGCGGTCTTTTAAAGCACATTGGCTCACTTTGCGCTATCACTAACCCAAGCACAAACTCATTTAAGCGTCTTGTGCCTGGCTTTGAGGCGCCTGTAACAGTTGGTTACGCAACCTCTAACAGAAGTGCGGTTATAAGAATTCCAGCTTATGCAAAAAGTCCTGATAAGCGTCGCTTTGAGCTTCGTAACCCTGACGCTACCTGCAACCCATATTTCTGCTATGCAGCAATTCTTATGGCAGGTCTTGACGGTATTAAAAATAAGATTGACCCTGCTAAAAACGGTTGGGGACCTTACGACTTTAACCTTTACAATCTTCCTGAGGAAGAAAAAGCAAAGCTTCAGGGTCTTCCTACATCTCTTCCGGAGGCACTTGACTGTCTTGAAAAAGACAATGACTACCTTACAGAGGGCGGCGTTTTCCCGAAGGAGCTTATTAACAACTTTATTAAAACAAAGCGTGCAGAATGCAGTCAGCTTGCTGCAATTCCACACCCTGCAGAGTTTGAAAAATACTACAATCTTTAATAATTTTTGGGGAGGATGCGCTTTTGCATTCTCCCTGTAAAAAAATATAGAAAAAACTTGAAATATTTACAAAAAAACCTTGCATTTTAAAAGTGTTCGTGGTAATATATACAACTGTATGAATACATAAACGGAGGTGAATTGAGTGCCAAACATTAAATCTGCAAAGAAGAGAGTTCTTGTTAACAAAACAAAGGCTGCTAAGAATAAGGCTACTAACTCTGCTCTTAAAACTGCAATCAAAAAAGCAAACGCTGCTATTGATGCAAACGACGCTAACAAGGCTGAGGCAGTTAAGGTTGCTGTTAAGAAAATTGACCAGGCTACAGCTAAGGGTCTTCTTCACAAAAACAACGCTGCTCACAAAAAGTCTGCACTTGTTACAAAGCTTAACAAAGCTAACTAATTTAATTAGTTTTAGGAAAAGCCGTGGCAAAGTGCCACGGCTTTTCCTTTTATAAATTTTATAAATAAAACTCCGTAATGCATTTAACATTACGGAGTTTTTCTTATCTTGGTAAAAAGCCAACCTTTTTCATTACCTTGTCGAGTGTTCTTTGAGAAATCTTTGTTGCTATTTCCGCACCATTTCTCATGCATTCCTCAAGGTATTTCTTTTCGTTAATAAGCTCTTTATATTTTGCTTGAATTGGCTCTAATTCCTTTACAACAGCCTCACCAACCGCGGTTTTAAAATCACCGTAGCCTCTGCCGTCAAATTCCTTTTCTATTTCCTCAAAGGATTTACCCGTGCAACAGGAGTAAATAGTCATAAGGTTATTTATGCCATCCTTACCGTCAGCGTAGCGCACGCACGCCTCACTGTCTGTAACAGCACTTTTTATTTTTTTCATTATAACGTTTGGCTCATCAAGCATTGAAATGTAAGATTTGGGATTTTCATCAGATTTGCTCATCTTTTTGAGCGGATCTTGAAGCGAGGTAATTTTAGCACCCGCTTTACCAATAAACGGCTCGGGCATTTTTAAAACGTCGCCATAAATCATATTAAATCTGTCACAAATGTTTCTTGCAATTTCAAGGTGCTGCTTTTGGTCTGCACCAATCGGTACAAAATCGGCATTATAAATTAAAATATCGGCTGCCATTAAAATAGGATAATCGAAAAGACCTACTGTAATATTATCCTTATGCTTTTGGCTTTTTTCTTTAAACTGTGTCATTCTTGCAGCTTCACCGAATTGAGTGTAGCAATTTAAAATCCAGCCTAATTGTGCATGTGTTGGCACGTGGCTTTGTACAAACACGATATTCTTCTCAGGGTCAATGCCTAAGGCTAAAAGCAAAGCATAAAGCTCTAACGTATTCTTTTTTAATTGTGACGGATTATCACGAAACGTAGGTACTGTAATTGAGTGTAAATCTGCAACGCCGTAAAGACAATTGTAATCATCACACATATTTGCCCAGTTTTTTAAAGCACCTAAATAGTTACCTAAGGTTGGGGTGCCTGTTGGCTGAATACAGCTTAAAACTACCTTTTTCTTTTCTTGTATGTTTTCCATAATATATAAACCTTTCAAATAACAGTAAATAATATATTTTCTATTTTATTACAATTTCATACCAAATGCAACATCATATTCACTTTCTTCTAAAACTTTAAAGCCGTACTTTTTGTAAAAATTAAGTCCAACCTCGTTTTCATTGTTGCAGCAGAGCATTACGCCTTTAATTCCTTTAGCTCTGTAATGCTCAAAAAGTGCATTTAAAAGCTTACCGCCTGCACCTACTCTTTGATACTCCGGTAAAATATTTATGTGAAAATGTGCAGGATACTCGTCCTTATATTTTTCGGGAATATCTGTTGATTCCCTTGACCAGTTATACCTTTCCTCACCTAAATATTTATTCATTTCACAATATTCTTCGTGAAGAGCTTTTTTGTACGGCTCAAAGCTTTCGGCAGAAATTATAAATCCGACCGCCCTACCGTCATCATCTACAACAAAGCAGTTTTCAGGCTCGCGCTCAATGTAATACTCGCAAAACGTATGTAAAACTAAATTGGCTGTATCTTCATCAGGAATGCTGTTATACCCCTCAGCATTAAGACACGCAAACTTAACGTTTTCTGCATCTCTTTCCTCATATTTTCTTATTGTTATCATCCAAAATCACCTTATATATAATAATAAAAACTTAACAAAAAAGCAATAGAAAATTATTAGTTGCAAGAAAATAAATTTTTATATATAATCAATTTATAAAACTCTTTAAAGCAGAGGTGTTAAAATTGAATTTAACTAAAAAAGCAATTGAGCTTTTAGGTAAAATTATTGTGTTAGCAATGCCTAAAAAACATTTAGCAACCGAAAACAACGCAGGTAAATATATGCCCACCGGTGACGAAAGCTTTGACTTTACGTGTAACGAGCATTTCACCTGTGGCTTTTCAAAGGCTGTTTTAACCCCTGATGATGCAAATGAACTCAGGTATTTTATTGCGGGCTATAATTCCAACAACAAAGCCGAGGCTGTGCTTGACGATATGTTTGCACGAGCAATTTTCATAGATGACAACAAGGGTAACGGCGGTGTTATTTTTTGCGCAATTGATGCTGTTGGTATGAGCCGCAAGGATATAAACGAAATAAGACAGCTTGTTTTAGAAAACAACGAAATACAAGACGTAAAATCAATTAACGTTTGCTGTACACACACTCATTCTGCAATTGATACACAAGGCTTATGGGGTGAAAAGGTTTACAAGAGCGGCAGAAACAAAAGATTTATGACCGAGCTCAAAAAGAAAACCGCTAACGCTATTATAGAAGCATATAAAAACCGGACAGACGGTAAATTGTATTTTGCTAAAACAGAAACGGATGATATGCAATACGATTGCAGAACTCCCGAAACCTTTGACAGAAGCTTAAACAGAATTCACTTTGTACCATTTGACAAGAGTAAAAAAGAAATATTTATAATCAACTTTGCTTCGCACGCTGAGCTTATGGGCAGCAAAACTAAAAAAATAAGCGCAGATTTCCCCTGCTATATGATTAAAGAAATAGAAGAAATCCATAAAAATTGCGAGGTTGTTTATTTAAATGGTGCAATTGGAGGTATGATTTCCGCAAAGGAAATTAAAAAGGTATACCGCAACGAAATTGATTGCGAGGAATACACAAAAAAATTCGGAAAAGCTTTGGGAAAATTAGCTTTAGGTTTAAATGACAGTGAAGAAATCACGCCCGTTATTAACGTAAAATCGAAGCAAATTAAAATACCTGCAGAAAATTTTGTTTTAATACTTGCAAGACTTTTAAAGGTGCTTAACAACGATTTTTTAAAAAACGGCACAAAGGCATTTGTTATATCTGAAGCAGGCTATTTAGTTTTAGGAAACAGACAGGTTGCAATGTTTTTAATTCCCGGAGAATTATTCCCCGAGCTTTATAACGGTGAATTTTTAAATGCAGAAAACTCCGCAAACGGCTGTGAGGCCGATTACACACCGCTTATAAAAATGACTGATATAAAAAACAATTTTGTTGTTGGTCTTTGTAATGATGAATTAGGTTACATTATACCCAATAATGACTTTTATCTTAACGAAAAAACACCATATATAAATGCCGCAACAGACAGATTTGAAAGACGACATTATGAAGAAACAAACTCTGTTGGGCCAAAAGTGGCAGAAACTATACTTGACGAAGTTAGTAGCATAGTTGATAGTATGGCTAGTGTGACTAGTTGCTAGGGACTAGGGATCAGAAATCAGAAATCAGGAAACAGGAACTAGAAACTAGAAACTAGAAACAATAAAAAATTCTCTCATTTAAAGTTTTTCGCAAACTGAAAATGAGAGAATTTTTTGTTTTTATCGATATTTAATTATAATCAAACGCGAAGCGTTTCCGAAATTCTGCATTCTGCACTCTGCATTCAGCATTCAGTAAAAAGGTTTTACCTTTTTACTGACCCACTAGCCTTATATGTACTTGCAGTTTTGCCATTCACAGCCTTTACAGTATAGCGGTATGTTACACCTTTCTTTGCAGACTTATCTGTCCAATTAGATTTTTCTGCTTTTTCGGTGCCCATATTTTTCCAACCTGACCACTTTTTAGTCTTTGCGTTGTATTCCATTCTGTAAACTGTATATCCTGTTGCTCCGTCGCATTGTGTCCAGGCAATATTTATGCCGTTACTTACTGCTTTTACAGTCGTTGTAGGTTGTGCAAGGTATAAAAGACCGCTTGTTGCTTTATACGTACTTGCTACTTTGCCATTAACAGCTCTTACTGTGTAGCGGTAGGTTGTGCCACTTACTGCACTCTTATCTACCCATGAAACTGTTTTTGCATTCTTGATTGTACCCATATTTTTCCAACCAGTCCACTTGCCGTTTACAACTTCCTGACGGTAAATTGTGTAACCTTTTGCTCCTGCAATTTGGTTCCAGCTAGCCTTAATACCACTTGCATTGTTTGTAATTTTCACTGTTGGTTGTGCAAGGAATAAAGTTGACGCACCTGATTTATTATAGCTACTTGCTACCTTTCCATTCATCGCACGGACTGTATATTTATAGTAAGCTCCTGACTTGGTAGCTTTTTTATCTACCCAACTGGTTACATTTGCTTTTGTAGTGCCACGATTAGTCCAACCAGACCATTTTTTAGTTTTTGCGTTGTAGGTTGAACTGTAAACTGTGTAGCCAGTTGCATTTGCAGCAGTTGACCAACTAACTTTTACACCATTACTTACATTTGCAACCTTAACTGTTGGGGTTACATTGTATTTTAATGTAGTTGTAGCTTTATATGAGCTTGTTGCATCTTTGTTTGCTGCTTTTACAGCATAACTATATGTTGTTCCGAGTTTTACTGTTGTATCTGTATAGCTTGTACCTGTGTATGCTTTATTAAGCACTGTCCAACCCGAATACTTTTTAGTTGAAGCGTTGTAGGTTCTTCTGTAAATTATGTATGAATCAGCAAATGAGTTCGTTTCCCAACTTAAATTAATCCCATTTTTTTTAGATGTAGTACTTACAATTGGTGCAGAAAAAAATGTTAACTCTATATCATCACAATACGTACCAAAATTTCCATATATTTCATCTTTACTAGGTGCATACGCACACACTTTAAATCTATATTTAATTCCATTTTTCAATTTCTTTGAATAATTATTTAAAGTTGTAGTGGTTGTTTCACCATTTTTTACCCAAATATCTTTTTCAATATTGTAAGTATAGAAAACTACTACATAATATTCTGCACCTTCAACTTTACTCCACTCTAGTTTAATACCATTTGTAGTTATAGTAGGTTTTACTTTAGGTGTATCCAACTTCAAAAATTCTGTTTCTGTAAACATCTCTTTACAAACAACGCATTCACCACGTTTAACACCAGCGAGATTATAATTAGGTTCCCTTACAACCACCCATTTTTCTATTTTGTGTCCAAGTGGCGGTAAGGTTTCAATATTACTTATCCCACACCTTTTGCAGGTATATGTCTTTTCACCATACACTTTACATGTTTGGGGTTTAGTTATAATCCCTTCATCAAAATCATGTCCTAATGCAGGAATTGTTTCTGTTTTAGTTTCACCACAAACACAACTGAACGTTTTGAGACCATCTTGTGTACAGGTTGCGACTTTTATATTCTCTGAAAAATTGTGAATATGTGGAGAACTCTCGATAAACATAAATCCATATTCAGTAGCATATTCTTCTGCTACTGAATATTTCATACCATAAATAGTAAAATCATCAATTTTAACCCGTTTTTCTCCCCAAGAATCATATTTATAGCCCAAAGCTTCATTATCTATGGAAACTACACTTTCTGGTATCGTTATATTGAGAAGAGATATACAGCCAAAAAAAGCATCTTGTCCAATACTAGTTACTGTATTTTGAATTATAAAGTTTTCAAGAGATTTACAACCATAAAAAACACCCCAATCAATAATTTGGACGCTCTTCGGCAATTCAATTTTTTTAATAGTTGCACATCCTGAAAAAGCATATCGGCCTATCTCTGTCACACTGTCACCTATTTTAATGCTTGTTAGATTTTTACAATTCAGAAAAGTTCTTTCCCCAATTTTAATTACACTATTAGGAATATCTAATGACAAAAGAGAAGAACATCCGTTAAAAGAATCATTGCCTAAACAAGTTACAGTATTAGGAATTAGTATGTTTGTTAAAGATGTACAATGACTAAAAGCACTTGAACCTATACTATCAACACCTTCTGGAATCACTAAACTTGTTAATGATTCGCAAGAAAAAAATGCATTAGCCCCTATTCTTGTTACAGGCAATCCATTATATGTGCTAGGTATAACAAGTTCACCACTTGCACTTTGATTACAACCAGAAACCTGATACATTGTGCCATCATCACTAAGTTCAAATGTCAAATCATCAACACTTGCCGCATTTGCTATTGGTGATAATGGCACTGTTGCGAAAACACCTAACACAAAAACAAATGTTAAAATAAAACTTAACACCCTTTTCAAAATTGTCATCCCCTTTTCTGCGTTTATACTCGCCAGTAATAAAACAATTGAAAATCACGTTCCAAAAGACTTACTTTTGATTTTTGTAAATCTCTGTAAAATAATAGCATATATTACCATTTTTTTCAATACTTTAAAAAGCTATAAAACAAGCACCTTTCAAAAAGAAAGGTGCTTTGAACGTTTACAATTATTTTTTTGCATTAAAATTCTCTTTGCACTTAAATACAAAGTAATTATGCGTTTAAAATTCAAGCGCAAATTAGAAAAGACCCACAATTTTACCGTCTTCACTAACGTCAATTTTTTCTGCTGAAGGTACCTTTGGAAGGCCGGGCATTGTCATAATTTCACCTGTGAGAACAACAATGAAGCCTGCACCTGCTGAAACCTTAACGTTTTTAACTGTTACTCTGAAGTTTTCCGGCGCACCTAATTTTGTAGCGTCGTCAGAGAAGCTGTACTGTGTTTTAGCAACACAAACAGGAAGCTTGTCAAAGCCGTTTTTGTAAAGCGCGGCTAACTGCTTTTGTGCATTTGGTGTAAAGTCAACACCGTCGCCGCCGTAAACCTTTTCAACAATTGCTTCTATTTTTTCTTCTATTTTAACGTCAAGCTCGTAAGAGAATGAGAAATTGCTGTTATCTTCTTCAGCACAAAGTCTTACAACCTCTTTTGCCATTTCCTCACCACCTGCGCCGCCGTCTGCCCAAACAGTAGAAAGAACAGTATTAACACCTAATTCCTTACACTTTTTAATAATGAATTCAATTTCATTATCTGTATCTGTCGGGAAACGGTTAACAGCAACAACGCAAGGTAATTTGTAAACGTTTTTAATATTTGAAACGTGACGAAGAAGGTTTGGAATACCCTTTTCGAGTGCTACTAAATCCTCGTTGCCTAATTCATCCTTTTTAAGACCGCCGTGCATTTTAAGAGCACGAACTGTTGCAACCACAACAACTGCAGAAGGCTTTAAGTTAGCAGCTCTGCACTTAATATCAAGGAACTTTTCAGCACCTAAATCTGCACCGAAGCCTGCTTCTGTAATTGCATAATCTGCAGCGCCCATTGCAAGCTTTGTAGCAAGCACTGTGTTACAGCCGTGTGCAATATTTGCAAACGGACCACCGTGAACGAATGCAGGTGTACCTTCAAGTGTTTGTACAAGGTTTGGCTTTAAAGCATCTAAGAGTAAAGCTGTCATAGCACCATGAGCGTTCAAGTCACCGCAGGTAACAGGCTCGTCGTTATAATTATATGCCACAACAATTCTTGCAAGACGCTCTTTAAGGTCTGTAATAGATGTAGAAAGGCAGAAAACAGCCATAATTTCACTTGCAACGGTAATGTCAAAGCCATCCTCTCTTGGCACGCCGTTCATTCTGCCGCCAAGACCGTTAACAATGCTACGAAGCTGTCTGTCGTTCATATCTACACAGCGCTTCCAGGTAATTCTTTTAACGTCTATGTTAAGAGCATTGCCCTGCTGAATGTGGTTGTCGAGCATTGCTGCTAAAAGGTTATTTGCCGCACCAATTGCGTGGAAATCACCTGTAAAATGAAGGTTAATATCCTCCATAGGAACAACCTGAGCATAACCGCCGCCTGCTGCACCGCCCTTAATACCAAAAACAGGCCCTAATGAAGGCTCACGTAATGCAACGCAGGTTTTGTAGCCTAATCTGTTCATACCGTCTGCAAGACCAATAGTGGTAGTTGTTTTACCTTCACCTGCAGGGGTTGGGGTAATAGCTGTAACAAGAATAAGCTTACCCTCTTTTTTGTTGTTCTTTAAATATGAAAGGTCAATTTTAGCCTTATACTTTCCGTATGGCTCTAAATATTCATCACTAATACCTATTTTTTCTGCAATTTCACCAATTGGCTTCATTTTACAGCTTTGTGCAATTTCAATATCTGAAAGATATGCCATTTTTATTCTCACCTTTCTTAATTGAGTAATCCGTATTAAAAAATACGGATTACCAAGTAATTAAATCTTATTTAAAATATTTAACCGCAGACTCAAACATTCTGATGTTATAATCACCATCAACGTTTTTGTAAAGACCGCTACCAATTCTTTCTGAGTGACCCATTTTACCGAATACTCTGCCGTCAGGTGAAGTAATACCTTCAATTGCGAATGCAGAATCGTTAGGATTAAACTGAACATCTGTGGTAGCATTGCCGTTTAAATCTACGTACTGAGTTGCGATTTGACCGTTTTCAGCAAGCTTTTTAATTAAATCATCACTTGCATAGAAACGACCCTCACCATGAGAAATAGGCACGTTAACAATATCACCAACGTTCATAAGTGAAAGCCAAGGTGATTTATTAGATGCAATTCTTGTTCTAACAATCTTGGACTGGTGACGAGAAATTGTGTTGTAGGTAAGTGTAGGACAGCTTTCATCTGTGTCAATGATTTTACCGTAAGGCACAAGACCCAACTTAATAAGAGCCTGGAAGCCGTTACAAATACCACACATAAGACCGTCTCTGTTATCTAAAAGGTTTGTAACTGCAACCTTAACAGCGTCATTTCTGAAGAATGCAGTAATGAATTTACCTGAACCGTCAGGCTCGTCACCACCTGAGAAGCCACCGGGAACAAAAATCATTTGACTTTCATTTACTGCTTTTGCAAATTTTTCAACGCTTCTTGAAATGCCGTCTGCTGTTAAGTTGTTAATAACAATAATTTCTGCCTTTGCGCCTGCATCCTCCATTGCCTTTGCACTGTCAAATTCACAGTTTGTGCCTGGGAAAACAGGGATAACAACCTTAGGAGCAGCCACCTTAATTGCAGCTGATTTGTGCTCGCTTACGCTGTACTCAAAATTGCTGATTGCTTTCTCCTCATGTTCAACATTGCAGGAATAAACGCTCTCCAACTTATCCTCGTAAGCCTTTTCAAGCTCGCAAATACAAAGCTTTTCGTTGTTCAAGGAAATTTCGTAGCTTTCAGTTGTTTGACCTAATACCTTGCCCTCTGCAACGTCTTCGGTAACCTCAAGAATGAAAGCACCGTATGAGTATTTGAATACGTCGTTTAAGGTAACGTCGTTTGCAAAAGCAAAGCCTAATTTATTACCTAAGCACATTTTAAGAACTGCCTCAGCAACACCGCCTAAGGTTGGTGTATAAGCTGCAAGAACCTTCTTTTCTCTTACTAATGCGCTTACTTTATTGAAGATAGAAATTAATGACTCTGTAACAGGAAGACCATTTTCATCATAATCAGGTGTAAGCATTATAACCTTGCTGCCTGCTTTTTTGAACTCAGGAGAAACAACGTTTTCAGTTTTATCTGTTGTAACTGCAAATGAAACGAGTGTTGGCGGAACGTCAATATTTTCAAATGAACCGCTCATAGAGTCCTTACCGCCGATTGAGCCAATGCCCAACTCAAGCTGTGCCTTATAAGCACCTAAAAGTGCGCTTAAAGGCTGACCCCAACGCTTACCATCCTTATTTGGTCTTTGGAAATATTCCTGGAAGGTTAAGTATACGTCTTTAAACGGAGCACCCGTTGCAATAAGCTTTGAAACAGACTCAATAACTGCAAGATAAGCACCGTGATATGGGCTTTTTTCTGTAATGAATGGGTTGTAGCCCCAAGACATAAATGAACAGTTATCTGTATGCTTTTTCTCCATAGAGATTTTTTGCACCATTGCCTGAATAGGTGTTCTTTGGTATTTACCACCAAATGGCATAAGAACTGTACCTGCACCGATTGTTGAGTCGAAGCGTTCGGAAAGACCACGCTTTGAGCAAATGTTAAGGTCAGATGCTAATGATTTCATATTATCGCAGAAGGAGCCGTTAACCTCTTTCTCGTAGTTCTTGCCCTTTTCAACAATAATATCTATGTGCTTTTGTGCACCGTTTGAGTTAAGGAATTCACGACTGATGTCTACAATTTTTGCACCGTTCCATTCCATAACAAGTCTTTTTTCTGCCTGAACCTCTGCAACAACTGTTGCCTCAAGGTTTTCACTTTCTGCGAGCTCTAAGAATCTCTGAACATCCTTTGGCTCAACAACAACAGCCATTCTTTCCTGAGACTCACTAATAGCAAGCTCTGTACCATCAAGACCATCATATTTTTTAGGCACAGCGTTAAGATTAATTTTAAGACCGTCTGCAAGCTCAGCAATAGCAACAGATACACCGCCTGCACCGAAGTCGTTGCAGCGCTTAATCATACGGCAAGCTTCTTTATTACGGAAAAGTCTTTGAAGCTTTCTTTCTTCAGGTGCGTTACCCTTTTGTACCTCTGCACCGCAGCTTTCAAGTGACTGTAAGGTGTGAGATTTTGAAGAGCCTGTTGCACCGCCGCAACCGTCTCTACCTGTTCTGCCGCCTAAGAGTATAACAACGTCTTGAGGAGCAGGACACTCTCTGCGAACGTTTTCTTGAGGTGCTGCTGCAATAACTGCACCGATTTCCATTCTCTTTGCAACGTAGCCTTCGTGGTAAATTTCATCTACAATACCGGTTGCAAGACCAATCTGGTTACCGTAAGAGGAATAGCCTGAGGCTGCAGTTGTAACAATTTTTCTTTGCGGAAGCTTACCCTCCATTGTTTCGCTTACCTTTTTAAGCGGGTCACCTGCACCTGTAACACGCATAGCACCATAAACGTAGGAACGACCTGAAAGAGGGTCACGAATTGCACCACCAATACATGTTGCAGCGCCACCGAATGGCTCAATTTCTGTTGGGTGGTTATGTGTTTCGTTCTTAAAGAGGAGTAACCAAGGCTCTTTTTTGCCATCAGCCTCTACCTCAATTTTAACGGTACAAGCGTTGATTTCCTCTGATTCATCTAACTTGTCAAGCTTACCTTCTTTTTTGAGTACACGAACAGCAAGAGTGGCAATATCCATAAGGTTTATAGGCTTTGTTCTGCCTAACTCTTTTCTGTTGTTTACGTAATCGTTATAAGCCGCCTCAATAAGAGCATCCTCAAACTTTACGTTGTCAATTGTTGTCAAGAAGGTTGTGTGACGACAGTGGTCTGACCAGTATGTATCTATCATTCTGATTTCAGTTAAGGTTGGGTCACGGTCCTCCTTGCGGAAGTAATCACGACAGAACATAAGGTCGTCGTTATCCATTGCAAGACCGTACTCTTTAACAAAGGCTGCAAGCTCTTCTTCATTCATAGAAATAAAGCCTGTAAGTGTTTCAACCTTTTCCGGAATGCTGTAATTTGCTTTTAAGGTTTCATATTTTTCAAGTGAAGCCTCTTGTGCCTCAACAGGGTTAATAAGATGCTTTTTAATTCTTAAAACATCATCCTCTGAAAGCTCACCATAAAGAGCATATACCTTAGCTGTTTTTACAAGCGGTCTTTCTTTTTGTGAAATAATTTGAATACACTGTGCTGCAGAGTCTGCACGTTGGTCAAACTGACCGGGTAAAAACTCTACTGCGAAAACAGTAGCATCTCCAAAATTCAATTCGTCACTCACATTATCAAGCTGCGGCTCTGAAAAGACAGTTTTAACTGCGTAATCAAATAAATCCTTTTCAATGTTTTCAACGTCGTAACGATTTACAATGCGAACATCTGTAAGTGATTTAATACCGAGAAGATGACGAATATCATATCTTAATGATTTAGCTTCAGCCTCAAGACCTTGCTTCTTCTCAACGTAAACACGATAAACCATTTATTAGCCCTCCAAAACATCCAATGCTTTTTTACCAATATCTTTTCTGTAAAATGCATTTGAAAAATTCACTTTATTCACTCTTTCATATGCTAATGAAAGCGCACCTTTTAAAGAATCTGCTACGGCTGTAACACCTAAAACTCTGCCGCCTGCTGTTAAAAGTGTTTCGTTTTCAAGCTTTGCGCCTGCAACGTAAACGTTATTTTTAATATCCTCAGAAATCACAAGCGCCTTGCCGGTTTCGTATTTTTGCGGATATCCTTCAGAAGCCATAACAACACATGCTGCACTGTTTTTACTGAATTTAACCTCAGTATCCTTTAAGGTGCCGTTTGTTGTAGCCTTCATAATTGTAAATAAATCACTTTCAAGTAACGGTAAAACAACCTGTGTTTCAGGGTCACCAAAGCGGCAGTTGTATTCAATAACCTTAGGACCATTCTTGGTAATCATTAAGCCAAAGTAAAGACAACCCTTAAAGGTTCTGCCCTCAGCCTTCATACCTTTAATTGTAGGAAGGAAAATTGTTTCCATACAAGTCTTTGCAACGTCCTCAGTATAATACGGGTTTGGAGCTATTGTGCCCATACCGCCGGTATTAAGACCCTTATCACCATCAAGTGCACGCTTATGGTCCATTGAAGAAATCATTGGAACAACAGTTTCACCGTCAGTAAATGAAAGCACTGAAACCTCAGGTCCCTCTAAAAACTCTTCAATAACTATGTTGTTGCCGCTCGCACCAAAAACCTTATCCTCCATAATCTCTTTAACAGCATTCTTTGCCTCCTCTAAAGTAAAGGCAATAATAACACCCTTACCGAGAGCAAGTCCGTCTGCTTTTATAACAGTTGGAATCGGTGCTGTTTCAAGATATTTTAAAGCGCCTTCTGCATCTGAGAAAACCTCGTACTGTGCAGTAGGAATATTATATTTTTTCATAAAGTTTTTAGAGAAAACCTTACTACCCTCAATAATAGCGGCATTTTTTGCAGGACCAAAGCAAGGAATTCCCTTTGCCTGAAGCTCGTCTACAGCACCTAAAACAAGCGGGTCATCAGGTGCTACAACCGCATAATCTATTTTTTCGTTAACGGCAAATTCTACGATTTTTTCAATATCCTTTGCGCCGATATTTACACACTCAGCATCATCCTTCATACCACCATTGCCGGGAAGTGCAAATATTTTCTCTATTTCTTTATTTTCTTTAAGCTTTTTGATAATCGCGTGCTCGCGACCACCGCCGCCTACAACCATTACTTTCATAATTTCCTCCGAAAATGAATATTAGTGATGGAATAATCTCATTCCGGTGAAGCACATAGCCATATTGTACTTGTCAGCACATTCAATAACTAAGTCATCACGGATTGAGCCGCCCGGCTCTGCTATATATGAAACGCCGCTCTTTTTAGCGCGTTCAATGTTATCACTGAATGGGAAGAATGCATCTGAACCAAGTGCAACACCTGTAATAGTGCCAAGGTATGCATCCATTTCCTCTTTTGTGAGGGGTGCAGGCTGCTCTGTAAAGTATTTTTGCCAGATGCCCTCTGCACAAACGTCTTCCTCGTTTTTGTTGATGTAACCGTCAATAACGTTGTCACGGTCTGCTCTGCCAAGCTCTGCTTTAAAAGGAAGAGAAAGCACCTTTTCGTGCTGACGAAGCTGCCAGGTATCTGCCTTAGTACCTGCAAGCCGTGTACAGTGAATTCTTGACTGTTGTCCTGCGCCAACACCAATAGCCTGGCCGTCTACTGCATAGCAAACTGAGTTTGATTGTGTATATTTAAGAGTTATAAGAGCAATTATTAAATCACGCTTTGCGGACTCAGGTAACTCTTTGTTTTTTGTAACAATATTATTTAAAAGCTCTGCATCAATTTTGAAATTGTTTCTGCCTTGCTCAAAGGTGATGCCGAAAACTTGTTTTGTTTCTTTTTCTTGCGGAACAAAGTCAGGGTCAATTTTAACAATGTTATAAGTACCCTTTCTTTTTGATTTGAGAATCTCGAGTGCCTCGGGCTCATAACCGGGAGCAATAACACCGTCTGAAACCTCTCTTTTAATAAGCTCTGCCGTTGTTTTGTCACAAACGTCTGAAAGTGCAACCCAGTCACCAAAGGAGCACATTCTGTCAGTACCTCTTGCTCTTGCATATGCACAAGCAAGCGGT
>JAZOOH010000047.1:0-33140 GCA_045654905.1 Acutalibacteraceae bacterium
GAGATTTTAAAAAGTGCGAATTTTTGGTCAATCAAGGCACAAAACGCAGTTAATCCTTTCGGATTAACGAGTATTTTAACGAAGAGTGAGCAAAATATCCGCCTTTTTAAAACAGGTTCGGATTATTCTTCTCACCTTAAAAACACTTGAAAGAATTTGTCTGCTGTGATAATATAAAGCTATCTTCTTGAGGGGGAACAATATGAAAAAATTGAAAAATAATTATATTGTTGACATTTGTATAACAACTGTTCTTTTGGGGCTTCTTGTGTACTCGGCGTATTCGTTGTGGTACGTATTCGGGGGCGCCTTCAGCGGCACAGACGTACACCTTTACACAGCACTGTCAAGCGTGGCGCTCGGTTGGTTTTTAATGCTGTTTGAAAAAACAATAATGAAAAAGATGAACTGGGTTATGTGCCTTATTGCATTTTTAACAGGTGCAGGCATTTTTCAAGGTGTAATTTGGGGCATAAATGCAACGGAAAACCCTGTAATAAACGATACCTGCTACAATAACGAGGGCGTAGTTATAAGTGCCTATACGGTGGTGTTTATTTTTTCTGCGGTGCTTCTTGTTGCGGCATTTATTGTAAAGGCAATAAGAAAGCCGAGAATTGTAAACATAATTTTTGCAATTGTTTATTTTGTTGTTTCCTGCGGGGGTGCCGTAGTGCTTAACGAGGAAAATATTAAGGCACTCGACTACAAAAAGAATATTCAGTTCGATAGAGTAGATGCTGCTGAAATGAACGTTTCAAAAGAAGATAACGCGCTTTGCTCACAATGGCTCGAAGAGAATTTTTACGAGAAAAATGGTAAATATCCGTTTTCGTTCAAAATCGACGGAAAGGAATTCGACGCTTCCGAATGGGACGTGCACATTACCGAGCCGCTTGAAATTGGTGCGATTTATCAGGGCGGTAAAACGGAAAATATAGTTTTAAGCCACAAAACAAGCGGTCTTCAGGTAACGGTTGAAGCTACTCTTTTTGCAGAAAACGCTACCTGTCAATGGGTTGTATATATTCAGAACACCGGTGCTGAAAATTCCGGTGTAATAAGTGATTTTTATGCACTTGATTCAGCATTTTTAACAGGGGATGCTGAAATATACTATTCAATGGGCAGTGACACCGCCGCAAGTGATTTTTCACTTATTAAAAAGAATTTATCATCCTTTGCAAAATGCTTCAGTGCCGCAGACGGCAGACCAACCCAAAGCTACCTCCCGTATTTTAACGTATTTGGCGAAGAATACGGTATGGTTGTAGGTATTGGCTGGACCGGTCAGTGGTGGTCAGAATTTAAACAGGCAAAGGACAGCACACAAATAAGAGTAAAGCAGGAAAGCTTTAATGCATACCTTCTTCCGGGTGAAGAGGTTCGTTCACCGCTTGTAAGTGTAAGTTTTTACGAAACGGAAAATCCGTTAAAGGGCTTCAACCTTTTCAGAGAATGGGTTATGGATTGTGTTTACCCTGAAAACGTAACAAAAAGCTCTTACACGGTTATGGAGGTTGCAGGTCCTGCCTCAATGAGAACCTCTGATGAAATTATAGATATTCTTAACGGTTTAGATGAAGCTGTTTACGAGCATACAGATGCCTTCTGGATGGATGCAGGCTGGTATACCTACAACGAGGGCTGGCACGATGGAGTAGGCAACTGGACGGTAGACACAAGCAGATATGACAACGGCATTATAGAGCTTTCCGACTATGCAAAAAACAAGGGGCTCGGGCATACGCTTTGGTACGAGCCTGAAAGAGTTATTGCGGGAACACATTTCCACACTGTCGGCTCAGAAAACGAAGGTTGGCTTATATTTGTTGACGGCGAGGAAAACATTATGTGGAACCTTGCCGACGACGAGGCGTTAAAATATTACAGTGAATATATTTTAGCCTCGCTTAAGGAAAACGGTGTAACCATATACCGTCAGGATTTCAACTTTTCTCCGCTTGAATATTGGCAAAAGGCAGACAAGGAGCTTTATGACGGCAGAACGGGTATTTGTGAAAACCATTACGTTACAAATGAGTATAAATTTTTAGACTATCTTACTGAAAACGTAGAGGGTCTTATAATAGATAACTGTGCTTCCGGCGGTAAGCGTCTTGATTTAGAAATGGCATACCGCAGCATACCGTTCTGGAGGAGTGACTATAACTGCTCTTACCACCCTGATTTATTTGACGCAACTCAGTCACAAACCTACGGTATTTCCTTCTGGCTGCCAATAACGGGCTCTGCTCTTTATATGGCGAATGAATATTCCTGTAGGTCTGCAATAATGCCGCTTATGCTTATGGATTTCTTCTCGCATCAAAACGGAGAATTTGCTTATTATGACGAGCAAAGGGCACAAATGGGAGAAAGATACTATCCGCTCGATTTCGGCAGCTTCGACAAGGACAGAATGTTGGCTATGCAATTCTCAACTGAGGATGCAGCAAGCGGTATGGCGCTTGTTTATAAAAGAAGCGAGGTAACAGACACGGAATACGCGCTTAAATTAAACGGACTGAGTGCATCTTTAAAATATGAGCTTTACGATATTGATAACCCTGAAAAGGTTTACACAATGGACGGCGCAGAGCTTATGAGCAAGGGTCTTACCCTGCCTTTACCTCAGGGCGAAAAGGCTATGATAATTATGTTCACAGCCCAATAACACAAAGAGACTGTAAAAAAGCGCAGACCATATAAAACTATATAAATCAAGGGGTTCCTATAGGACAGTTACCTGTAAGAGCCCCTATAAATTATCATAAAAGCAAAATCAAAAATATTTTTGTCTTACGTTACGTACAAATCTCACCACTTGACGTACCTACATCGGAAACTAAAGGGTCCTTTTTAGTGGGTGAAATAGAGCTTTACGGGCTGAATTTCAATAAAAAATACATTCCTGACGATTTATGCACGGACAAGCCGTCTGAACCCCTGCCTGTGCAAGTGAAAGTGATATATGCAGAGTGAGAATAGAAAAGTAACTCCCACTTACCAAATTATCGGTGGGTGGGAGTTGTTTTTTGTTAAGTGTAATTTGTAACAAAAAATATTGTTTTTGCAAAAGTGTAAAAAATAATTGACAAAACCTTAGTAGTGTGCTAATATCTTGACAAGAGGTGGTTATGAGTGAAAAAATGTACAGAATATGAGATCGAGAAATTAACACAGAATTTACCCTCAATAAGAAAAATTGCTGGCTGGTCTAGTGAAGAACTAGGAGATTTAATAGGTGTAACAAAACAGACAATAAGTAATATTGAAACAAGAAAAAGTAAAATGTCAAAAACCCAGTATATAGCTATACGCACTATAATTGATTATGAAATTGTTGAAAATAAAGATAATGAATTGTTAGGTAAGGTTGTCAGCATTTTGTTGGATTCTGATGATACTCCAGAAAATATACAAAAGGCAGAAGCGACAAGGGAAATGCTAGATAAAACGTCGAAAGCTGCTATTACAAGTGGTGCTCTTGTTGGGGTAGGTGCTGTTCTTGCCATTTTAGCAGGTCCAGCGGTAGCACCGGCGATAGGAACGGCAATATATGAAAGCTCTAAGTGGCTGAAAAAAATTCTTAAATGAGGTGAAGGAATGGAAGAAAAGAAAAAATTATCAGACAAAATTAAAGACCACAAAAAAGAAATAATTATAGGTTGTACAGCAATAGCTGCGGTTGTAGGCGGAATAATTATTTATCAAAAAATAGATGGTATGGAAAAAATTATACATGATTTAACGTCAGATGATTCCTTAGGTTCAAGTTCTGTTGAAGAGGCTAGTGGGAAAAGTATAATTATAAAAACTTTTCCTGTGAAGGGGCATATTAGAGATATTGGTACTCGTTATCCATCTGCAGCCAAAATAACTGAAGCTTTAGAAAATAATATTGTACTCCAGGAACATCAAACATATGTAAATGCCCACAATCGCACTAGAATGGTTGCGTGAAATGTTTTAAATTTAATGGGGTGATAGGATGACTTTAAAGGATTTAATAAAAAATTCGTCTGATAAAATTTCATTCTCATATCTAAAGAATGTAAAGAAATGGATGTATTGTCCTTCTTGTAATGATGGTAAACTAACTATTAATAAAAACAAAACTTTATGGGAGTGCAAAAACTGTGGATATGAATTAACCACAACTGAATTTGAAAATGGCTATGTTTTTTGGTTTTGTGATAAGTGTAATGCATATTTAAATAGCCAAGAAGGATTTGATAAGTGTGCAGATAAGCATTTATGTAAAGTGTGCGGGTATGAAAATAATATAACTTTTTATAATATCAAAGGAATGTGCAAGGATTGTGGATTGCTTTTGTCGAATCCTGATGCCACATTATGTGAAGAATGTAAAATTGAACGTTTAAAGAAAGCGGGGAAAGTTTTATTAGCTGTAGGTGCATTTGTTGGTGTAGTTGCTTCTGCTATTAATTCACAAGATTCCGCAAGTGATACTGGTGTCTCCTCTACATCATATGGTTTTAATGATGATTTAGAGTGTGCTAATTGTGGTAATACAAATAGTGATACATTATGGAATGAGGGAGATACCATTTATTGTTCTCTTTGTTGTCATCGTACCTCTAAAGAAAGTGGCGAAGATGATGTGGTAGAGTGTCCTTATTGTCATAGAATGAGAGACAGGAAAGCTATGTATTGTCGATATTGCAATGATTCAACATGGGAAAGCAGCACGGAAGAAGAGTACGAAGAAACAGATAAAATATTAAAAGATATGGGTTGTTAATGCGTAGCAATGAAAGTACTACGATTTATTGTGAACTAAGGTGAAAATATGATTAAAGAAGTAATTCACGACCCGATTTTGTTGGCAATAAAATCGGAGAAGGCGACAATTGAAGATTTGCAGGTGGCTGAGGATTTGTTGGATACGCTTACCGCTAATGCGGCAGGTTGCGTTGGTATGGCAGCTAATATGATTGGCGTACATAAGCGTATTATCTGCTTTGATAATGATGGTACATATATGACCATGATCAACCCTGAAATTATCAAGAAATCCGACCCCTACCAGACTCAGGAGGGGTGCCTTTCACTCCTTGGTGGGCCTCGTCCTTGCAAGCGATATAAGAGCATAAAGGTGCAGTGGCAGACAGCCGAATTCCAGGCCTGAATCAAAACCTTCACAGGCTGGACAGCCCAAATAATCCAACACGAAATCGACCATTGTGATGGTGTTTTGATATAGGTATTTGTTATGGATTTTATAGATAAAGACAATTTGTATGGAAATGATTACAATGCTTGTGCCCTATGTGAATATACCAAGGAATTAAAACTAATAAAACGCCTTATAGATATAGCTGATATTGCAATTCAAAAAGAAGAAATAGTAAATACATGGTCTTTTGAAGGTGTTTGCTATACTTTTGCAAAAACAATAGTTGATTATAGTAAAATGGCATATGATAATGTGTTGTTAGGCAATTTTCATGCCGTTAATATGATTAATAGGGCAGTGTTAGAAAATTGTGTTTGCTTAGATATTGTAATCAACAATGATGAGTATGAGCTTTGGAAGTATTACTGGGTTTATTGTTATCGAAAAGATATTTATAAATTAAATAGAACACCATCTCAAAAAGAATTGGATTATCTTCAAAAATTGTACGTTGAACTTGCTATATCGGAAGACTTTTATGTCAAACAAGACAATAGAAAAAAAGCATACATAAAAGAACCTTATGGTTGGACATATAAGATCAACCATAACAAGCAGTTTAATTTTGAGAATATTTGCACTTTGATTGACAGTAAAGCAGAGTATGATGGCTTTAAATTGATGAGCGACTTTTCTCACGGCACATCATTTTATATGAAGCTACATAGTTCAGTTTTTGTTGGCGATATGATGTTAATGTTTGTGAATATGTATATGAACCTTTACCATATGGTCACCTTGTATTGTTGGGGAGCAGTTGACGAAGATTTTGATGATGTTACCGAGGAGTTTGAGAGTATATTTTATCGGTTTATAGAACACGAAGAGAGGGTTTATGAAAATAATAATTGATGCCGATGCATGTCCCGTTGTAGACATTACCGTCAATGTGGCTAAAGAGCGAGGAATTGAGTGTATCATTGTCTGCGACAACACCCACACTATTGAAAGAGATGGTGCAAAAACTGTTGTTGTTGATAAGGGTGCAGATTCTGCTGATTGCCGTATTGCGAATATCACCGAGAAGGGTGATGTGATTATCACTCAGGATTACGGACTTGCAGCTCTCGTGCTTGGTAAGGGCGCTAAGGCACTTAATCAGAACGGACTAATTTACACCGACAGCAATATAGAAAATCTCCTTTTCACCCGTTTTATAGGTAAAAAGGAGCGTATGGCAGGCAACAGAACCAAAGGGCCCAAAAAACGCACCGACCAAAACGATGCAGACTTTTTGAAAGCATTGCTTTCGTGCCTTGGATAGTGTGTTCAATTTAGAAATAATCAAGAAACTAGACCCGAGAAGGTAAATCTTCTTGGGTCTGGTTTTGTAATATGTGGTTTTGTATGGTTAAAAGTACCAAATAAAATATCGGAAAATAGTGCAAAACAGAGAACTATAAAAAACATTGGAAAATATGTGAAATATTTGTTGTTTTTTGTCATATATATATGAGCCTATAAATAAAATTTAAATTCGTGTGTAAGAGAGGTTCAATTTCTTGTTGGGAGAGATGTTGATGTTGTTTTTTGTTTTTTTGTGTGTGATTTTTATACTCGCAGGATTGTTTTCATTACATTTAATTGTTTTTAAAAGAGATAAGGATAATTATTATCAGGTTGTTGCGAGTCTATATGTAATGTTAATTGTTCATTTATTATTTTTATTAACACGTAATGACATTCTTTCTGAAAATAGTTGGAATATAATTTTTGTAGTGTTTTCAATGACAATTATTGCAATAATGATTACTTATTTACTTTTTTATTTTAGCACTACCAATAAAATTAGAAAAAGCAGATCAAATTTGGTGTTGATTATGCTGATTTCTGAAATTTTATTGCTACTTATTTTTAGTTCAAAAATGAATTACAATGAATTGATTTATACAATTGCTGCTCTTATATTATTTTTTGTATTCATTTGTATGAAATTGATACTTGTAAAGAAAAATAAAACAAAAGAAAAAATGATGACGGATTATGAAGCCAGCAATACAGATATTCCGTTAGAAATATATTTGAAATACTCTTTGGAAGATAATAATGCATTATCTGAAATTGTATTCAATCTGTATCATATGGCAAAATCTCATCAAGTTAATCCACGAAAACTTAATAAATATTTACTGGATGAAACGGATCTTCCAATTTCTTCTGTACATAGAGTTGAGGATCGTTTTTTAGAGTTATATAGTTTATCAAAAACTGAAAATATTGGTATATTGGAGTTCGCAAATTTGTTGTTTCCTGAATTTTATTCATCTAGTAACAGGACTGTTTCTTCGGAAGGTTATGAAAGTCGGTTGTTTGAAGAATATTATATTATGTTAAAGAAAAACATAAATATAAGAAATGCTGAATATGATAAGATTAATAAAAAATTAGATAAATTACTTACTGTGGATTTTTCAAAACAAATTGAAAAAACGAAGGATGAACCAAAGTTAAAAGTTGAGTCAAGTGAATATGCTCAATCAGTAGTGAGAGAAATAAACCATTGTGTAAAAACGCCAATGTTAGCAGTAAAATATGCAATTAAAAATCTATTAATAAATGAAGATGAATTAACAGATAAACAAAAGGAAAAGTTAGAAACAATTAACTGTAACTTATCAACTATTGAATCAATTATAAATGGCTATAGGCGCTTGGTTGTTTTTAGTGGAGATAATTTTCCAGATAAAATTGTTCCACATATATTAACTGCTATAAATGCATTAAATCAGCAGCATAATAAAAATATAAAAATTAACATTAAAAATTTTGTTGAGCCCAATATAACACATGGTAGCAATATAATTACAATTATGTTATTGCCGTTAGTTAACAACGCTTACGAAGCATCTCCTGAAAACGAAACTGTTATTGTAGAGTGTTTGGAAAAAGGGGAAGAATACATAATACGAATTGAGAATAAATGTGAGAGCAAAGTTGTAGCGGATAATTTGAGTAGAGATGGGTTCACCACCAAAGAAAAAGGAGGTGAAGGTTTGAGAAGTGTTAGACGAATATCCTCTTCATTAAATTTTGATTTTTCGATAAATTCTTACGAAAGCGGAAGAAAAGTTGTAGCAACTTTAAAAATACCAACCAATAAGGAGAATGATATCAATGGAAGAAAAGAAATCGCTTGTGTTGTTGATTGATGACAATGTGGATTTTGCTAGGGAATACTCTGAGACACTAGAGAAAATGTGTGGTGTTAAAGTTTTATATGCAACAACAGCTGATAGTGCTCTTAAACTTATTAAGGAGAACTCTATAAAAGTTGCTATTATTGACCAAGTAATGCCAACACGTGGAACAGTATTGTTTAGTCAAATAAAAAAAATTGATCCATATATTAAAACGATTTTATTAACTGCTGAAGCGGATCGACATGATTTAACAGTTGCAGCTAATATGGGGTTTGACATAACATTATTAAAAGAAGATGAAGATATGGACACAATCCCTATCAAAGTTTTGATTTTGATATCACAATATAACGCACAAAAAATTGAAAACGAACAACCCATACAGATAAATACTAAAAAGAATGTTTGGTATAGAAAAAAATATGATGTTAAATATTATGTTCTAAAATACGAGGTGATAGATAAAGAGTTTGTTGATGAAAATAGTTGGGTTACAAGAAATATAGTTGAAAAAGGTGAAAGTTTAACATTTGAGTCTGAATTTAATTACGAAAGAGATTTTAGTTATTCTGACAGTTTTAAGATTGAAAATGTGAGTTCATTAGGATTAGAGAGCGAGCAGATAATACAATTTAAGAATAATTTATCAACTAAAATGGCCACGGATTTTTCTAACACATATACAGAAAGCTTGAAGAATATATTTAAGCGAAAGAAAACGCTTGAATTGCCAAAGGAAGAAGATAATTTGGTATCAAGAACTTACGAGTATACAAAGGTATACCATCAAATCAAGGTGTATATAAAAAAAGTATGTACATGTTGCAATGAAACCTCAATTACTGCTTTAACAGTATATATGCCAATACCTGTTATTAAGTATAGATTAACAGAATACTATAGTGATAAGTTTCCACAAATAACTATGTCTGGTGAGATTAAAGCTTAATTAGAAAGTGTTAAACATAATTAAATGCGATTCGAAGGTGTTATACTGTACACTCTCGGGTTGCATTTATTTTATATCAATGGTAAAATTGTTGTAGTGTTAAAAGAAAGAAGAAAGAAAAATGAACTTTGTTTGGCGTGATTATAATCCCGATACAATGGGATATGTTGAAAACTGGCTTGATGAAACTGCGGTTAAAATGACCGGTATGGATGAGGGCTTTTGTCAGGAATATGAATATTGGTCTAATGAAGATTGCAATGTTGTTGGTGAAAACTACTGGTGTAAGGTAGTTTTTGAAAATGAAAGTCCATTTGCCGTAATAGAGTTCGGTCTGTACGAGGGTGTTGTTACAATTATGGAAACCTTTGTTGCACCTGAAAAGCGTGGGCAAGGTATGGGTTCAAAGCTCATTAAAGAGTTGATTGAAAATGCAAAAGACGTAATCGGTATTGATATTGAAAAGGCAGAAGCTATTATTTACCCAAGCAATATAGCATCACAAAAAGCCTTTGAAAAAGCAGGGTTTAAGTATCACCACACCCACGAAGATGGCGATGCTATGACTTATGTGTATGAGGTTAATTCAGTCGCAAAACACTATGACATTTTGATAAACGAGGGTAATGACCCTGTTCACGACCCTGAGCCACTTAAAGCATATATGGATAAGTGGGATGGTCAGGTGTTTATTGATAAAATGCAGTTGTCAAAGGACAAGAATGTTCTTGAAATTGGTGTGGGAACAGGCAGACTTGCTGTTCGTACAGCACCACTTTGCAAAGAGTTTTATGGAATTGATATTTCGCCCGATACAATAAAGGGTGCTGAAAAGAATCTTGAACAATATCGAAATGTGAATCTTGTTTGCGATGATTTTATGACATATGATTTCAATACCACTTTTGATGTTATATATTCATCACTTACTTTTATGCACATAAATGACAAGCAAGGTGCAATAAACAAGGTTCGTGAGCTCCTTAAAAATGGTGGTTTGTTTGTGTTGTCAACAGATAAAAACCAAGACAAGTTTATTGATATCGGTTCAAATAAAATCGAGGTTTATCCCGATACTACGGAAGATATTATTCAGTGCATAAATAACTCTGGTTTAACTTTGATTGAGCATTACGAAACAGAGTTTGCTAATGTTTTTGTTTGTAAGAAAACTTGATTTAAGATAATTTACGGTGATAAAATGTTGGATTTTATATCAAAAGAACCAATAAACAAGGGTTGGTCGGGTGATAAGAAATACTGTGTTACAACTGCTGACGGTACAAAATATCTTTTGCGTGTTACACCTTTTGAAAAGAGTGCAAATCGTGAGAATATGTACCTTATGCAAAAAGAGGTTGAAAAGCTCGGTGTTCCTATGTGTAAACCCGTTGATTTCGGTAGGTGTGACGAGGGTGTTTATATTTTGCAGACTTGGATTTACGGCAAGGATGCGAATGAGGTTGTGCCACTTCTTGCAGAATCCGAACAGTATGCTCTAGGACTTGAAGCGGGCAGGATTTTAAGGGAAATTCATTCTATCCCTGCACCTGCAGATCAACCCGATTGGGAAATTCGTTTCAATAAGAAAATGGACAGAAAAATACAGATGTATAATGACTGTCCTGTAAAATTCGATGGTGCAGAGCATATCATTGATTACATAGAAGCTAACCGACGTTTACTGAAAAATAGACCTCAATCCTACCAGCACGGAGATTATCATATAGGCAATATGATGATTGAAAATGGCAAAATCGTAATCATTGATTTTGACCGATATGATTTTGGTGACCCGTGGGAAGAGTTTAACCGAATTGTATGGTGTGCTCAGTCTGCTCCGCTTTTTGCTTCGGGTATTGTAAATGGATATTTTGATGATAATGTTCCGATGGATTTTTGGAAGCTCCTTGCACTTTATATCAGTAGTAATATGCTTTCATCAATCCCTTGGGCAATACCTTTCGGTGACGGTGAGATTCAGACAATGCTGAATCAGGCAAAGGATGTTTTGGATTGGTATGATAATATGCAGAATCCTGTTCCAAAGTGGTACAAAGTTAAGAATTAATCTTTTTAGGAAAATATAAAATGAAAATCATAAATACTTGCAAAAAAATTAAATCAGTTTTTGCTGACGGCTTTGATATTAACTTGTGGCGTGAATATGCAGGGGGAATATCAAAGGAACTGCCGTCAAAATGCGAAAATGATGCTAAAGGCTATAACTTTGATAAAGAGGTTCAGCCTGTTCTCAAAATGGCTTTGAATGACGAGAAAATCGATTTTGTGAACAAGAGCTTCAATGCTGTTATGGATACGTTGAATGGGAATCTTTCAAAGCTATTTGATAGTGAGCCGGATATTAATATTATTCTGTATCTGGGGCTTTGTAATGGTGCTGGTTGGGCAACCACCCTTGACGGTAAAAATACAGTTTTGTTAGGCATAGAAAAAATCATCGAGCTTAACTGGGGCGATGAAACAAATATGCGTGCCCTTATCTTGCACGAAATCGGTCATTTGTGGCATAAGTTAAACGGAAATCTTTATTTACCTGACTTCACTAAACGCAGAAAAGCAATTCAGCAACTCTATCAAGAGGGTGTTGCTATGGTTTGCGAACAGATTTTATGTGGTGAAGAGTTCTATCATCAAGATAAAGACGGTTGGCTTGAGTGGTGCTACGATAACGAAAATGATATAAAGAAAGAGTATCTCTGCCGTCTTAATGAAAAAGAATCTGTTCAAGACTTTTTCGGTGATTGGTGTTCATATAACGGACATTCGGATGTAGGATATTTTCTTGGTTGTAGATTTGTCAGACATCTTATGAGAACACGCTCTTTGAAAGAAATTGCCAATATGAAATATAGAGCAATAAATAAAGAATTCATAGAGTTTGCAAACACGGTTATCGAACCCCTAATGCTTGAAGACTACCACAAGTGCTCAAACATCTGGAATATGAAAACGCAACCGCTTGCTGAAAAGTGGAGAGAGGAAATTGCATCGGGCAATCGACTTGTTTTTGTTTATAAAATCAATGGAGAATTTATCGGTGAGGGTGCGTTGGTGCTTGATACAGGCGACCCTGATTACACCATCTCAGGTCAGCGTGTTTATGTTTCAAGAATGATTGTTAAAAAGGAATATCGTGGTCGTGGTATCGGTAGCGAGATTCTTGAATTTCTTATAAACAAAGCCACAGAAATGGGCTTTTCTGAAATGACAATCGGTGTTGATAAGGATAACGAACACGCCTTGCATTTGTATCGTAAATACGGCTTTACCGAAGTCCTTTTTGATGGTGCTGATAAAGACGGCGAATATTATAAGTTAATGAAGAGAATATAAAAGCAAACACCTATGAAACTGAGATTTTTCGGCTTCATAGGTGTTATTTTATTTAAAGCTTAACTTTTATAAAAATGACAGATTCGGCAGGAAGCTTGCTTTTGAATTCATAATCCTCCCAGACAGCTCCATCAGTAATAATCTTACATTCAGTGATATGCTTGACACCAATTAAATCAAGCTCAATGGCCGTTTCTTCTTCGGTTACGTTTGCCATAACAATGCATCCGTCTGCATCTCTTGATGCGCATGCATAAACGCCCTCGGGTAACTCGCCAATCTGGATTTGCTTACCACGCTTGTAAAGCTCACCGAATGCAACAAAGGAATAATAAGTGGGGAGAGGCTTGAAGCTTACGCAGTCAAAAAGCCCTGCATATATTCCCATATTGCACCTTGCATCATAAAACATTGCGCTATCCAATGATGTGCCCTGCAAGGCTAAAAGCATTCCGCAGGTGAGTGCAGCGTGCCTAATTGTTCCCTTAAGCTCAGGGCGACAGTTCCATTCATTCAAGGTGTGCTCGGTATTTTTATAGCCTGCATCATCCAAACGCTTTCGGGCATAGGTAGCCCATTGAAGATTTGCTTCAATATCGGCATAGCTGTGCCATGAGAAAAAGTCCAATGGACAATTATGTGCCTTGATGTACTCTAAAAATCCATCAAGGAAATCAATGAAATATTGGTAGCGTGGTGAGCAAGCGCCGACATTGGTTTGACTATCGGTAATAGCGTAGAAGCCACAACTTGCATAGCCACCGATTTTAAGGTGGGGGAACCTTTCTTTAAGGTGCTTTGAAGCAACCTCATATAGCCTGTAGTAATCCTCGGGTGTGCCTGCCCACATCTGATTTTCTTCAGGACTTTCAAAATTATCAGGCTCGTTCCATATTTCCCAATAGGTTATTTTATAGTTGAAGCCATTTGCCCAGCCCTCGGTATAATGACGGATAACGCCCTCGCAGATACGCGCCCATTTTTCATAATCACTGGGTGGATCAATGCGATAAGCCTTGATTTTACGGTGGTTTTCAATAGTTACACCTAAACGGAAGAAGGGCTCGATACCACGCTCAACAAGAGCGTTGATAAGTAAGTCCGTAAAAGCAAAGTCATAGCTTTCAGGGTCTTCGGGGTCACGGGAAAAATCACGGAAAAGGTTAGGTATATCTACATACAGATTACCACCAAAGGAACCGCCTACATCGTGAAGGCGTGAATAGGGGATATGAGCCTCTTTAAGATAATCACACATAGAAAAATCAATGCCTGTAAATGGTGGCTGACCCACACCGTGCATAGGCTTGATTGTACCGATTTCCTGAGTAAAGTCCATAGTAGTTTTGCTCAACTAAAACACCCCGTATCTTAGATTTATGATAATTATACCACCCATAACACAAAAAGCAACAGTGAAAAACACAATAGATATTGTTGTTTGTTAACGATATGGATGGGTGAATAGTATATCCAGCAGTTATATTAGCTTCCGGTTACTGTTAATTAATAAAATCAGATGAATTCAACCTCACAAAGTCCCAAGAATGTCCCAATGAATGTGATATAATCTGGGTGTATTAAGAAATTAGTTATGAAGGCAGGTGAGCAAAATGTACATAAAATCCTTAAAACTGACATCAGAAGCGGATGAAATAATATTTATAAAAAATCAAGTCCGCACTTGCTATAACGGTGTTTATCCATTCAAAATCTTTCCTGATAAAGGACTGGAAAGGGTGGATTTTGCACCCATAACAATTTTCTATGGCGGTAATGGTTCGGGCAAAACCACACTTCTCAATATTCTTGCAGAGCTAACAGGTGTAATACGTCATTCTGCATTCAGTGGTAGTGCGTTTTTCAAGGAATATACACGCTATTGTCAGTTAGATGCAAAGCCAATACCCGAATGTAGTCAGATTCTCACAAGTGATGATGTTACCGATTATCTTCTCAATATCCGCTATCTGAATGACGGTATTGATGTTCGCAGAAACGAGTTGTTTGACGAATATCTAGACAGAAAATATAGCCACCACCAACTGAAATCAATGGCAGACTATGATGAGTGGAAAGAAAGTATGGATGCGAAAAAATCAACACAGTCTATGTATGTTAAAAATCGACTTATGCGAAATGTTGATATGCAGTCAAATGGTGAAACTGCCATCAAATATTATACTGAAAGAATAGATAGGGATGCCCTGTATCTCATTGATGAGCCTGAAAATTCGCTTTCAGCCACAAGGCAAAAGGAATTGGCAGAGTATATCCACCAATCTGCAAGATTTTTCGGTTGTCAGTTCGTTATTTCAACCCATTCACCATTCTTTTTAGCAATGCCCGGTGCAAAGATTTATAACCTTGATCTGTATCCCGCAAGGGAGTGTAAATGGACAGAGCTTGAAAACGTCCGCGCATACTACGACTTTTTCAAGGAACATGAAAGTGAGTGTTGAGGTGTTAAATATGATGATTGGTCCCGAAAGTTATTACGAAATTTATCTTAAAGATAAAACTGCAGATGAAATACTTTCTGCCATTCGTGGTTTGAAAAATGAAATTGGGAGATTAAAGAATATCGCAGAACATCCTGAATATCAGTGTACAATACATCCATCGGAAAAAGTCCGTATATCTTGTACTCGTGAATATCTTGAAAGAGCAAAACAAGCCCTTGCCAATATGGGCGTTGAGTACCAACCTTCAAAAACTGAATTGAAGGTAGCTGAGTTCGATGAAAACATTCCGTACATAACTAGTGTCGTGCTCTGTATCGGTGGCTATTTTTACGGTAACGACGAGTATAAAGTTGTGCTAATGGATAATGATGCATTGTTTTCCTTTGGTCATTCAGATATCCCGTCGCAACCCGATGAAATAACTGTTATGGATATTGACATAACAAAAGAAGAATTTCTCGAGGAATTACGCAGACTACACATAGGTGAATGGCGAAAAAACTACAACACAAGGCGATTTGGATACGGTGTTTGCGATGGAACTCAATGGTCACTTGAAATCCACTATTCCAACGGCATAAAGCCCGTCAGAATATACGGCGACAACGCCTACCCATACAACTTTGATGATTTTAAAGAATTAATGGGATGCTACAATTCAGAAGAGGATGATGAAGATGAATAAATATGATAAAGTAAGTGCAATTAAGGAGCTTATAGATGTTCCGGATACAGCAGAAAAGTATTATGAATTGCTTGAAAATATGGGCGATTTGAAAACTGATTACCACACTTACGCAACAACAGAGCCTATTAATTGCGATAAAGAATTGGAACGTGTTCCCAATGCAGATTACGAACTATGCACAGCCTTACTCACAATGATTTTAAGAGAAGACCATTTCTCAAATGGTAGTTTTGAACGCCGTCAAAGAATAGGTCAGGTAAATGCAATATTAAAAAGAATGATCGAGACCCTAACAGAATAATTGGAGGATAGTATTATGGCTAATGGTATTTTCGGAGATATGTTCGATTTCAACAACGACGGCAACCTCGACGCCTTTGAACAGGGGCTGGAATTTGTGTTCCTTGATGAGTTAATGAAAAACGAAAACGACGACTCAGATAACGATGATTTCTAAAACGAAAACAAAGGTTAAGACAAAATCTTAGTCTTTGTTTTGTGCTTTTGTTCAAATTCAAACAATCCTATTTGTGCGTTTCGCTGAATTTTTGAAAAAATGAAAATAAATGTGAAGTATTTGTCGTTTTTTGTCATATATAAGTGGAATGTGCATTGTTTTTTATTTAACACGCAATATTCAAAGAATCCACTCAAGGTCTGTTGAATAGGAGTAGATTTTGTTGAAATCTGAAAATAAATATATTATAATGTAAATTGTATAATTGTATCTAAAGAGAGCGTGAAAAAGATGGTAGAGAATAAAAATAAATTACGCGTTTTTGAGGCATTTGCTGGTATTGGTGCTCAAGCTTCTGCGCTTAAAAGAATGAATATAGATTATGAGATTGTTGGTATAAGCGATTGGTTTATCGATGCGATTGAATGTTATGCGGCAATTCATGGTAAAGGAAAAAATGTTGTTGTTCCACAGGATATTTTAGAAGTGGATAAATACCTGTCAAAGTTTACTTTTAGTGCGGATTCTGTAAAGCCTTATGACATAAAAAGACTTTCTGAAGACGCTAGACGTGATTTGTATAGAGCAAATAAGATAGCCAATAATTATGGCTCTATAACTGAACTTAAAGGCTGCGATATGCCAGAAACAGATCTGTTAGTGTATAGCTTTCCTTGCCAAGATTTGTCAACAGGTGGTTTGGGTAAAGGTATGAGTAAAGGTTCGGGGACTCGTTCCGGTCTTTTATGGGAAATAGAAAGAATTTTAAAAGAACTTAAGGAATTGGATAGACTTCCAGAGTATTTGCTTCTTGAGAATGTAAAGACAATAAAAGCTGCAACGAATGCAAAAGATTTGAATCAATGGCTTGCTTTTTTGGAGTCTATGGGTTACCAAAATGATGATTGTATGATATTGAACTCATTAGATTTTGGGGTGCCACAGGATAGAGAAAGAGCATTTATAATTAGCCACTTAGGAAGCAAATTGAACCTTAATGATAAAATAAGTGAAAAGAAAAAACCACGTTCTTTTAATATTAAGAAATTTATTCTAACTGATTATGACAGTGACCCGATGTTGAGAGTTGAAGCGGATACCGCACAGCTAAACAAAACGCCTTCTCGTGATGTTATGTGGGAAATCAATGGTATTGACCCAATAACAAGGGATACAACAGTTAGAACAATCACCTGTAACATGGATAGAACTCATACAGCAGCGTTGTTTAAATACAATGGTCCTAAAGGAGATACATACAGAAGACTCACACTTCGAGAGGCATTTTTTATGATGGGATTCACAAAAGAAGAATATTTAAAAGCAGCGAGTTTAGGGTTTAGTTACAGAAAACTTAATAAATTGATTGGTAACTCAATTGTTGTAAACGTACTAGTTGCAATTTTTGAAGCAATGTTTGAAGAAAAGTATAAGAAAGAGGAGTCAAAATGAGTGTTATTCGTCTCCCAATAGATATTAAATCTTTATATTTTAATATAAAAAATGATAATGAAACGGGACACACTGCAACGGTTGCGACACCATTAAGACAAGGTAATTCAATACATAAGGAGTTATCAAGAATTATTGAAATTCCAGAAATGATTGGATCTTGTAGCCGCGAAGATTTGGTTTCTCAGATTCTTACAAAATCTAGAGCACAAGCAAAAATTAATGGTGTGTTTGTTTTTGGTAACATCTCAGTCAACGGAACACCAATAAGCACAGAAAGCTCTTATTGTATCTATATAAGAGAGGAAACAGATCCAGGTAATGTTCATTACGGACGACAAAAGGTTCATTATCCAACCTCTTTAAAGTACGAGGATAACGAAACTAAAATTTGTAACAGGGATGTTGTACGCGCAATATCTGACCATTTACATCATTATGCTTTTATCGTTGAAGCTTTCGAGTATGATACTGAATCTTCTATTCTGAATTTTGATGTGATTGTAGTTGGTGAAAACGATATACCTTACTCTAAAGTGTTTATAAATAAACGTGGTGTAGGAAACAAGTTTACTCCACATTTTATGGAATCTACAGATATTTATGACGCAGAGATTCTTTCGTTGCGAGAAAAACATGGGTATGCTGCAGTAACTCCCGAAAACTTCAATGAAATTATTGAGGAAAACAATACAATAGCTAAAAAGATAGTTTTAGAATATCTTGATCGAATTGGCGCTGAAAATATTCGAGTGTTGAAAGAGGAGTACCCCTATTCTATTTACGACATTCAATACACAATTGGTAATAAACGCAAATATTCGATAATAAAGCAAACTGCAACAAAAGCAAAATATTTTACTTTACCAATATCTAAGATACAATTTTGTAATGATTTTAGCGATGAAGCGGTATTGATGCTTGTTACAGATATCAATGGGGATCCTAAAATACACCAATATTTCATTGACGACTTAAACGGCTTAAATAAATCAATTAACTCCATTACATACGAAGATAGGAAATGATATCATGAGTGAATTAGTAGAAAGACAATTTCCTGCAAAGGCTTTGTTAACCGGATTGCGAGCTATAGGATACAATTTTTCTACCGCAGTGGCTGATATTATCGATAACAGTATCTCGGCAGAAGCCACAGAAATAAGAATTTTTTCTGACCCGTTAAATCAAGAACCCTATTTTTGTATTCTTGATAACGGGCATGGTATGTCTATGTCTGAGCTCGACAATGCGATGCTCCCTGGCTCCGATCGTGAAAATAAAGAGGATAGCAAATTAGAGCTTGGCCGATTTGGGTTAGGCTTGAAATCTGCATCCCTCTCTCAGTGCAGGGAGTTTACCGTAGCAAGCAAGAAATTCGGCAAAATAAGAGCCATGTCTTTCGATTTGGATGTAATTGAAGCTTCAAACAAATTGCTCTTGAAACAACTCACAAATGAAGAAATTGAACTACTTCCCGAAATAGATAGGCTTAAATCCTATGAAACAGGAACACTTGTTATTTGGACAAAGTTTGATAAGATTGAGGGTCTCGCCAAAAATTTTGAAGATAGTTTTAGAGCGGTAGTTGCCGATTCTAAAAAGCACGTTGAATTAGTGTTTCATCGTTTCTATAACAAAATTAGCATCTATTATAATGAAAAGAGAATTGAAAGAAGAGATCCGTTTTTGCTTGGTTCTGTCGGCAGACAGCAGACCGGAAGAACTTCCAACATAAACATTGATGGCTCGGAAATAACTGTTATACCTTATACATTGCCCTTTGCAAACACCTTGACGAGTGAAGAAAAAGCTCTCCTTGGAAATCCTAAGAGTATTTTTGATGAACAAGGTTTTTATCTATACCGCAACGAGCGATTGATTTCTTGGGGAAGTTGGATGCGAATGGGTATTCGTAGTGAGTTAAATAAACTTGCGCGTATCCAGGTGGATATTCCGTCCTCGCTGGATTCCGTTTGGATGTTGGATGTTAAGAAATCCTCGGCTAAGATCCCCGACAAAATCAAAGATAGAATTAGAATGGCTGTTGAGGACTCTATAGTACGCAGTAAACGCACCACAAAATTCCCAGGTGTAAAAGAACAATCACAAGAATATAAAATTTGGGACAGAATCAATGAGCATGAGGGCAAAATTCGTTATCAAATAAACCGCGAATCACCTGCTATAGCAACACTTACTGCAGCTCTTGGAGAGAACGAGAAAAAACTGTTAGAAATCGTGCTGTCTCAAATTGAATGCTATTTACCAAAATATTCGATTGCAAATGACAATATGGATTCTTTAACGATTGTCAATTCTGGTGCTGATGCGGAAGAAGAACACCTTATTGATGAAATTGTTGAAATCATATCGTTATGCGATGATGACAAGAAAGCAAAAACCTTTGATAGAATTTTTATGGTTGAGGGTTATCAAGTACTGCTGAAACGGAAAGATGAGATAAGAAGGAGGATATTCGGAGATGACTGATGTCCTAATAAGATATTATGATGTAATCAAAAGAACATCCGGTGCCATTTACCAGATGTTTGACGGAGAAAAATTAACACATTCTGAGTTGATGGAAGAAGCAGATCGCATTCTTCCTAAAACTCTTCGTAACCCTGAGGCTCGTTCTATGCCGGAATACGCTGCGATTTTGCAGTGCGTTGTTGACCTGTACGAAGCGGAAGTTGGCATCCAAACCTATGCTCCGACTACTCTGGCAAAAGATAAGGCCTCGAAATATTGGCTTTATAAAACCAAGCCGACTATTCCTCATCCCTTCTTTGAACGTTATAAGCTTTATTTGAGCAAGGATGGCTTTGCTCAAAAATCCATCGAAAATATCGAGGCAACCTGTGAGGAAATTTTGGCACATTGTGCGAATCCAAGAACCCCTTCGGCCATTGACAAAAAGCGTGGCCTTGTTGTGGGTGACGTACAATCCGGTAAAACTGCAAACTATCTCGGCCTCGTAAATATGGCGTATGATTATGGCTACAGAATTGTTATTCTCTTAGCCGGAACTACCAATTCACTGCGCACACAGACCCAAAAAAGAACGGATAAGGGTGTTATAGGCGCAAAAAGCGATTCTATTGGAAACAGTGTTGAACATATTGGTGTCGGTTTCAGTACGCACGAACACTATGTTGTTCCGTTCACTAACCAAACAAACGATTTTGCAAGATTTATTCAAAAGAACTTAAATACGGCTATTGGTGATCTTAACAAGCCTGTAGTTCTGGTCGTCAAAAAAGTAAAGAGTATTTTGGAGAGCGTCAGCGAACGTCTGCAATCTGAACTTAGTGAAAAAGGCTTGGACTCTAAGAGTATTTTAATTATCGATGACGAGGCAGATAACGCTTCTGTAAATACTGCAAAACCCGGAAATGATCCAACAACTATTAATAGAGCTATCCGCGCCATTTTCAACAAGTTCCCTATAGCCAGTTATGTTGGATATACCGCCACTCCGTTTGCAAATGTCTTTATTGACCCCTCAGATAAGGATCCTGAAGACCTCGATCTTTTCCCGTCTGATTTTATTACCCAATTGCATGCTCCCGACAACTACTTTGGCGGCAGAAAAGTATTTCCTAAAGATTCGGATTCTCTTCCCAGGTGCTTACGCCTGATTAGTGAAGAGGAGCCCTTATTCTTGCCCGTTATTCACGATAAATATACGCAGTACTTCGGTCTGTCAGAATCATTGAAAGAAGCAATACATAGTTTTCTCATTAATAACGTTGTGCGTACTCTTCGCAATCAGCCTACCAAGCATCGTTCTATGATGATTAACATCACTCGTTTTAACGATGTTCAGACCGAAATTTGGTACCGAGTACAGGAGTATATTAAAACTCTTACAGACGCTATTGAAGAACTTAGCAATAAGAGTGTAGATGCTTTTATTGCTGATAAAAATATGCGGAAAATATATGAATTGTTTACCGAATCTGATTTTTATAAAATCGTGAGAGATGGTAGCGAAGAATATAACACTTCTCCTATTTCTTGGAGTGAAATTCAAGCGGGTCTTTATGACGAAATCAAGAGCTTTAATACGGTAGTTATCAACTCCCGCAATGGTAAAATGACTCAAATTGATCCTAATGGTAAAAATAAGCGTTTTGATTATGAAGATTACGAAAATGAAGGCGCTCGAGTTATCGCTATTGGTGGTATGGTTCTTTCACGTGGTCTTACCCTTGAAGGTTTGATGACAAGCTATTACAGTAGAAATGCCGGAACGTATGATACCCTTTTGCAGATGTGCAGATGGTTCGGCTATCGTCCGAAATATGAGGATTTGTGCCGCGTATATTTGACACAGGAAAATATAGATAGATTCGATGCTGTTTTGGACGCAGTTGAAGACTTAAAAACACAGCTGTCCGAAATGGAACGCCAGGGAAAAACGCCTAAAGATTTTGGACTCATGATAAAAGAATCCCCTGACACGCTTGAAACAACTATGCTTATAACAGCACGAAACAAATTGCGTGGGACAGAAAAAATTGAGTACCATCTCAATTATGGAGGTATTTATGCTGATACATCCAAACTTGTGCGTGAAGCTGCAGTCAACAATCATAACACAAAAGCGGTTAACTATTTTATTTCAAAAATAGAGGAACAATTCAGTTGGCAAAATGGACGTTACTTTATGGCACAGCAAGTTAAAAAGTTTGACGTTGCCGAACTTATCAGAAAACTTAAAATCCCTTACGTAAATAAAAAATTTGATACAGAAGGTTTGTCTGAGTATATCGAAAATAGTGAAATTTTCCCGTACTGGGATGTGGTAATCGCTACTGGTGACAGATACAGAGACGATCCTATGACGATTACTGTCAATGGCGAAGAGTTGCCTTGTGTACAGCGTCGTTTTCACGTTAATGGTGAACAAGACTCTTACATTCGTATTGGTGGTACAAACAATCGTGTAATGGATCCAAGCATTTTTGATGCTGGTCTTTGGATATCAAAAGCAAAACGCGAAGCCATTCTCGAAGAAAAACGCAACAAGGATACTAAAGGCAGAGATTTCACCGAGCTTTCTGTTAATGATTACTTGGAAAGACGGGCCTGTCCTATTTTGATTATTTACCCAATTGATCTAAAAACAGAGACTTATCCTGCAGAGCGTACTGCTTGGGGTGTACGGGTTGACGAGCTTGAAAAACTGAAAGCAGATATAAAGACCAATATTGGAGAAGATACACCCCTTATGGCTTTTGCTGTTGGTTTCCCAAAAAAAGAATCTGGAGTTACCGTAACATACCGCGCAAATAAGATCAAATTAGATCAGTTGAATGCTAACCTTGAGGTAGACGATGATGAGGAAGGAGTGGAGGATGACGATGATTGATTTCGAAGCTAAATATTCGGAGTTTTCTGTTGAATTGGCAGGAAACCAAAAGAAACTTGATGTCAAATCAGCTTTAGGTGTTTATTATGGTTTAAGTAAAGATGGTAATATGCGTCTTGCTTTTATGTCTGTTTCTCCCGCTCCCAAAATCGAATCTACTAAGATGCTGCGTGTAACGCAGGGAGAGGAATCAAAAACAGTTTATTGGACTTGTTTTGACTTGCTTCAACCGGATGCTAAAAAAGTGTTTTTTACATTCTGCGAAAATTTAATAGAAGCTGTAACAGATATAACCGATGAGCAAAAAGCACTCGCATCTTTGAAAAAGCGTTATATTACCTGGAAAACAATGTTCAAGCGCGACGCTGGTAGTACGATCTCTCGTGAAAGTCTTCAGGGGTTATATGGTGAACTGTATTTTCTCAAAAAGTATATGTTTGACAAATACACTCCGGATATTGCTATTTCTGCTTGGAGCGGCCCAGATGCCAAAAGCAAAGATTTTGCAGTAGGTGATGAATGGTACGAGGTTAAAACCCCCGGTGCGAACGCAACCACTGTAAGAATATCCTCTTTGACACAGCTGTCATCTGAGAACACCGGACACTTGGTTATTGTTAAAGTGGAATCAATGTCAGATCAGTTTGATAACGGCGAAGCCTGTGTTGGGGATTTGTTCAAGTACATACTGGATCAAATTAACGATGAAACGCTAGAAGGCGTTTTCCTTAGCAAGTTGAGTGCGTATGGTTTTGACGCATCAGATGAAAGCTTTATGGCAAAGTTTGATGTAAAAAGTATGAATCTTTACAAGGTTGACAACGATTTCCCTCGATTAACAGAATCGGATGTACCACATGTTGAAATTTGCGATGTGACGTATTCGCTGATTATCAACTCGTTAAAGCCGTATTTGGAGGAATGAACTGATGGACTTAATTGAGTTTAGACAAGAATTTATCAACGAAGATGTTTTTGCGGAGGCGGTAAATACAAACCGATACCCGGAAGTTGTATTTATTGACCACTGTGTTGACATTCTTCAAAACGACTATTCTTTGATTAGCGATATGACCCATTCGTTTTTTGCTTTTAAAGAAGGTACGAGAGCGTTCAAAAATATGCAACTCGATGCGTCATATCTTGATTTAGCTGCAGGTACGCTTAATTTGCTGATTGCCGATTTCAACGAGGGTGAGATCAAAAACATAACAAATACAACCATTGAGAACAAAACCAAGTTGCTTTTAAGTTACCTGGAAAACACCTTTAAGGGTTTCTTTAAGGATGCTGAACAATCAGATCCTGCTGTTCAATTGGCAAGAGAAATCCGCCGTAATATTGATTCAATTCACACCGTTCATCTTTTTATTGTTAGCACTGATAAGTTGAGTGCTTCTGTAAAAACGCTTGAATTGGAAGACTTTGCGTTTGGTGCACACACATTTAAGGTTGTTAGGGATGTACTCGATATCGAAAAGATATTCCGTTCTAAAATGGCCGGATTTGTAAAAGAGGATCTCGTTATCAATTGTAGTGACTTTGGTATTAAGGGTATTCCGTGTATTAAAGCAGACATTGAAACTGATCAGTACGATTCTTATCTGGCTATTGTTCCCGGCCCGTTTTTGGCAGAGATTTATAAAAAACATGGTCCCACTCTGCTTGAATCGAATGTTCGATCCTTCCTAAAATTTAATGGCGGTGTAAACAAAGGTATTCGTGGAACCATTTTGAATGAAAAGTCGCGTTTCTTTACGTATAACAATGGTATATCTACAACAGCAAAAAGTGTAGAAACAACCATAGGCGAAGAAGGCCTAATGATAACCGCATTTACCGATCTTCAAATCATAAATGGCGGTCAAACAACGGCAACATTAGCCGCCACAAACATTAAAAATAACGCTGACTTATCCGGTATATTTGTTCAAATGAAGCTGACGGTTTTGAAAGAGGACAACCCGGATTTAATTCGTAATATTGCTACATACGCAAATAGCCAGAATAAAGTTAAAACTGCAGACCTTAACTCGAGCCATCCTTTCTATGTCCGAATTGAAGATTTCTCAAGAAAGATTTATGCTCCGTTGGCCAGCGGTCAGCTTGTTCAGCAGTTGTGGTTCTTTGAACGTGCGCGCGGACAGTATGAACAACCACTTATGCAGATGACCAAAAAGCAGCGTGATGATTACAAGCTTGTGCGTCCTAAAGATAAGAAATTTACCCTTACCGATTTGTCTAAATATATGAATGCTGCAGATATGCTACCTCACTACGTTTCGTGGGGTGGTGAAGTTAACGCTGCCCATTTCCATAACAATATGCTAAAGCAGTGGAACAAGGATAACAGTGTTTTCAATGAGCTCTTCTATAAAGAGCTTATCGGTAAAAAGCTTTTCTTTGCATTTATTGAAAACACTATATCAGCACAGGAATGGTATCAAGAAAGACGAGCATATCGTCCTCAGTTAGTAGCATATACATTCGCGAAATTGGTTTATGAAGTTAACAAGGCTAAAAAGAATGTCAATTTCAGAGGTATTTGGGATACTCAGAGAGTTGCTGACGCTTATTATTCTGACGTAGCCGCAATTGCTAAGCTGGTTTTTGATACTATTTATGACGATAATCGTTCGACTGCTAATATTGAAACTTATTGTAAAAAAGAAGAATGTTGGCTGATTGTTCAGAAAAAGCCATACGAATTAACTGATACGATTCGCGAAGTTCTTGTTACTCAGGCTGATTTGGCTGTGGAAGCTGTACAAGCCAAAAAAGAGCAAAAGATCATTAGTGGTATATCTGATGAAATCAGCATCTTTACTAAGGGCTCGGCATATTGGGAATCGATTATTGCTCGAGGTACTCAACAAAAGGTGTTGAATTATAGTGATGTACAAATGCTTCAGAACGCTGTAAAATATTGCAATGGTATATATGCACAGTTGTCAAAATTTCAATTAAAAGAATTAACAAGAATTATTGCAATGCTCAAAGAAAATGGTATTGAGTAATATTAATCAAATTAATTTGGGAGGATTATGATGAGAATCGGAACTATTTATAGAGCTTCTAACCAGCATGATAAACAAGATCCTTCTCTTTTGGAAGTTGATGGATGTCCGAATTTTTATTATCACACTGCTATGCAGGGAAAATCAAAAATTCAATTTCAAAGAGGGATACATCAAATAGCAAAAGTTACCTTGCCTAATAATACTACCAGAGTTCCTGCTATTATTCTTTCAAGTAGTCCTCATCGATATGGTACTGAAACTACACCGTGGGAGGATATTTACGACCCGGATTTCGGAAGAACTCGTTACTACGGGGATAACAAATCTTGCCAAACACGTCCTGAGGATAGCCTGGGTAATAAAACTTTATTAAATGCGTTCCATTTTCATTCATCTCCTGTCAGACAAGACAAAATTGACAATGCAATCCCGATTTTGTTTTTTGAGAGAGTACCAAATAATAATGCCCAAAAAGGTTATTTGAAGTTCCAGGGCTATGGTGTTATTGAATCAATAGAATTGGTGACACAATATGATGTTCAAACCCAAGACGGGTATTTTTCCAATTATGTCTTTGATATGTGTGTGTTTTCTCTAAAAGAAGATAATGAGGAGTTTCCTTGGGATTGGATAAACGCTAGACGAGATCCTAATCTATCTAACGAAGATACTTTAAAGTATGCGCCTTCTGCATGGAAGCAATGGGTAAAAAACGGAGATCTATCAAAAGTTCGCAGGCATGTTTATACGTCTGAAATTGTCAAGACAGCAGCTCAAGAACCTAAAAAAGGAAGTAAAGAAGAAAAAATACTTAACGAAATTTATGAGTTCTTTAGCTCAAAGGATAGACACGCTTTTGAACTGTTTGCGATGCGTGTTACACAGGAAATATTTGAAACATCCGGAGTGAAATTTCAACCTGGATGGGTTACACAAAAATCGGGAGATGGCGGAATAGATTTTGTTGCGCGTAGTGATATCGGGGATGGTCTAGCTAGAATTAAGATGGTGCTTATTGGACAGGCAAAATGTGAAAGTCTTAATGTAGCCACAAATGGTGTTTCTATAGCACGAACAGTTTCTAGATTGAAACGTGGTTGGTTGGGAATATACGTAACTACTTCGTATTTTTCGGTACCAGTTCAAAAAGAGGTGCTAGATGACCAATATCCGGTTATGCTGATTAATGGTTTGCAAATTGCTAAAGCAACAGAGGCTATTTTATACCGCGAAGGCATAACTCTTGAAGATTTTATGAATAACATTTTTTGTGATTATCCTTCGAAATGCAAAAATCGACGACCGGAAGAAATCTTGTTAGATTAATCAGGTTTAATAGTGGTGTAAAAAAACAATAAGATAAAAGTAATATAGAGAATATTGAGAGATAAATATGACCGAAGTTGTTGCAGCTTTGATATGGGACAAGGATAAATTTATGATATGTCAGCGACCTGCGACAAAGTCGTGTGCTTTGTTGTGGGAGTTTGTTGGTGGTAAGGTTGAGCCAGGGGAGACAAAAGAGCAGGCACTCATACGTGAGTGCCTGGAAGAGTTGAATATAACTGTTTCTGTTGGTGATATTTTTACCGAGGTTGTTCACGAATACCCTGATATCACCGTGCATTTAACATTATTCAATGCCGAAATATCCGAAGGTGTTCCCGAACTCTTAGAGCATAACGATCTTAAATGGATAACCCCATCCGAAATCTCTAACTACAATTTCTGCCCAGCGGATAAGGATATCTTAGAAAAAATAGTTGAAAAGAATATTTACGATAAGTAGATAATCGTGGTTAGCTTCAGTTAATGGTTGTGAGTTGTGCGAAATGACGGTTTTGTACAGGGGGTTTTGTTATTTCTGCCGAATTTTTGTAAAATAACAAAAAAATGTGAAGTGTTTGTCGTTTTTTGTCATATATATTATAGAAACGGAATACTGATATATATAGCACAAAGGAATAAGTACCTTTATGTTTGTATTAGATAGATGATCTTGTGGAAAGAATGGTAAGTAATAAGTATGATACAGTATTCAAATAAAGAAAAGAAATTGAAAAATTACAAATTTATTGATTTGTTTTGTGGTATTGGTGGTTTCCATTTAGCGTTATCATCCTTGGGTGCTGAGTGTGTATTTGCATCAGATATAGACAAAGAAGCGTGTAAAGTATATGAATCGAATTTTGGATTAAAACCTTATGGCGATATTACGAAAATTTCCGAAGATGAAATACCACCGCATGATATTCTTTGTGCTGGATTTCCTTGTCAGCCTTTTAGTATTTCTGGAAACCAAAAGGGGTTTGATGATGAAAAAGGAAGAGGAAAGTTGTTTTTTGATATTGTCAGAATTGCTAAATACCACAAACCAAAAGTTTTGATGTTAGAGAATGTTAGGAATTTTGTTAATCATGATGGTGGGAAAACATACGCAAGAGTCGAAAAAGAATTGAATGACATAGGGTATAATGTTTTTTGTGATGTGCTTTGTGCGTCGGATTATGGTGTGCCACAGCAAAGGAAAAGAGTATATATAGTTGCATTCGATAAAGCGTTAGGAATCAATGATTTTGATTTTCCAAAACCAACAGAGCAATTTAGGGTTTTGGCCGATATTTTGATTAAAAAAGTTGATAATACGGTACCTGGAAAATATTATATCGATAGAGAGTATGAGATAAGCATAGTGGAAACCAAACGAACTAAAGAACTTGTTCGTGTTGGTAAAATTGGCTTAGGACGTCAAGGTGAGCGTATTTATTCAATTAAAGGACAAGCAACAACACTTTCTTCACAAGGCGGCGGCTTAGGTGGAAAAACAGGTATGTATTTGATTCGAAACCGAGTTCGCAAACTATATCCGAGAGAGTGTGCACGTTTAATGGGGTTTCCTGATAGTTTTCAATTATCAGGAAGGCAAGATCAGAATTATAAACAATTTGGTAACAGTGTGGTTGTAGATGTTATTCAGAAAATAGCACAAGAGATTTCTTGTAAAATGGAGGAAGTAATAAATGGCAAATATTGATTTTTCAATGACATATCTTGCTTTAAAGATGTTTGGTAAACAACTGTATGCTAATATGAGTGCGGCTATTGCTGAACTTGTTGCAAATGGTTTAGATGCTAATGCTCAAAATGTATATGTTTATATGGACATAAAAGATAAGAACAACTCCACTATTGCCATTTTTGATGATGGTGATGGAATGGATGAAGAAACTTTAAGAGAACAGTATGCTGTGATTGGAAGAAATAAGAGAGGGGACTTGTCGCCAGAAGAAGCGTCTAAAATTATGGGGCGTAAAGGTATTGGTAAATTGGCGGCATTATACCTTTCGAATACATATTATATTATTTCTCAACAAAAAACTATGAATTCTCCACGTGCTTGGAAGTTGGATGTCTCAAATATGAAAGATGATGACACTAATCCACAGCTAATTGAAGTTACATATCCAATGCAGATAGATGATGTTTTTGGCACTGACTTAATGAATGCTCATAAAGGAACGATTATCCTTCTTAAAAATGTTAAAATTAAGAATTTCGGTGAAGCAGCTGAATCGGCTTTGGAGCAAAAACTGGCTAACTACTTTTTAACTACAAATCTTTCTCAGAAAATTAAATTATGTATTATTCGTAGGGAAGATCAGCCAATTGAGTTCAACGATGTGGAAAAAGATATTGCCTATAAAAATATGGCTGTGATTTATACCACAGATACAGAAGTGTTTGAGGTTTTACGTGGTAACCCGATTCTTATTCGAGATAAGAGATTACCTATTGTGGATAATGTTTTTAAAACCACAAGAGAGATAATACAGATACCTGATAATATAGAAGCCACCGTTAAAGATGAAAATGGTAAAAGTGTTAAGGTAACAAACCCAATTGTCGGTAACATTGAAATTGAAGGAAAAACTTATCCATACAAATTTAAAGGTTGGATAGGAGTTCATTCCACTATAGAACAAGAAGATTCTAAGTTGAATTGCGATAATTTCAAAAAGAATATGCACTATAATCCAAATCAACTTAGGGTTTATGTGCGAAATAAATTAGCCACATCTGAATTTTTGAACAATCTTGGCATAACCGCCGCATTCCTGAATTATATTGAAGGAGAAATTGAATTTGATGTTTTAGACGTGGAAGATTTGGAGGATATCGCAACTGCAGGTAGAGATAATTTTTCTGTGCAAGATGAGCGCGTTAAAAAGTTAATAGAATTATGTAAAGGTCTTGTTAATAAACTTGTAGGCAAAAGACAGGGGATTGCCGATGAAATGTCAGCATTTCGCAAACAAGTTGAAGAAGAAATTAAAGAGCAAGAACGGCAAGAAATAAAAACGCGTTTTAGGAAAGGCACAATTAAATCAAAACGCGTGTTTGATAATATGCCTAAAGAAGATCAAGAAGCGGTAGAAGATGATTTTGTTCAGTTTTCGAGAGCTGCCAATTTATCAAGACCGACCAAACGAATATTAATTAGTCACAAAAAAGATTGTGAGGTGTTTGGCAACTTCATAATTGATATACTTTTAAAAATGTCGTGCGAATTAAAGGAAAACATTATCTTCACCTCTAATTCGGACTATGGCGTTCCACAAGGTTATGATATTTGCACATACCTAAACGAATGTTTTAGAGATGATATTTATGTTGTGTTTTTGTTCAGTCGATCATATTATGATTCAAATATTTGTTTAGCAGAAGCAGGGGCTGCTTGGGGTACCAATAAGCAGTATACAAATTTTGTGATTGATATGTCATTTAACGATATATCTGAGCCGATTAATAACGGTCAAAAAGGTGCTCGTTTGATTAATCTAACACAAGATGACAAAAAAGATTTGGCTAAAGAGCTTATTAGAATAGTCCAAACAATCGGAATAGAAAAACAATTTGAAGTGGATGAAATAGTTCAAACAATTAATAACACTTTGTCTGATTACGGGTCAAAATTGTCTGCACCTCAATATTTGCCATATAGAAAGTTTCAAGCTATACCTGTTTGTGGTAATTGTAGACATGTGATGGAATTGCAAAATAACGGAAGTGTTCTAGAATATGTTTGTGAATGCGGAGCGAATCCCATTGCTACAAAAATAAAATAATAAATGCTGGACTTATGAAAAGCGTTGTGGTATGTGTTGTGTTCATGAAGGGAGTGCAACATATGAGAATGATTGAAGAATTGTTTTATGGTAACATATGTCCGTGTGAGAAGAGTTTGAGTCGTGGTAGTGAGTATTCACATCTGCTCGAATTGGCAGTGAAGAATGAGGAGAAACTGGCTGAACTGCTATCACCACAACAGAAAGAGATGTTTGAAAAGGTCAAGGACTGTATGACGGATATGAATAATCTTTTGGAAAAGGAAGCATTTATAGATGGCTTCAGGTTAGGTGTGAAGCTTATTGCAGAAGCAGTTTATGATATGTCGGGAGATATATGATTGCATTATTATGCCTTCTCTGCGCGGTGTGGCGCGATTTAAGGCGAGATAGGACGAGGGTAGGGAAGTTAATCCCTGCCCTCGTTGTTTGCTTTTTATGTGAAAAAATTTTAACTGCATAATTCAAAGAATAAGCTACAACAAACCAACGGTGTGCCTTTCGGTGTACACCGTTGGTTGCATAAAATTTATTCAATTCATTTTGCCTGTAAGCTCATCAATCTTCTGAAGATATTTATTTACTGTCGCACCAAATGTTACATTCCAGTCTGTTTTCAAAAGTTCAATTATTCTATGGTAGGTTGAAATTGATTTTTGATATTCACCTTTGATTTCGTATATATGTGCAATTGCTTCGAGCGAATCTGTAAATCGTGGTTTTTCTTGAAGTTCAAAAGATTTTTCGTAACAAGAGATTGCATCATCATATTTACAATCATCAGCTTTAAAGTCTGCAACTATTGCCCAAGTATACCAACTATCAGGAAACTGTTTAGCCATATCATTAAGTAAGCTTTCAGCTTCTTTTACTTTTCCTTCTCTGCGAAGAATCATCGTATCGAATACGAATAGCAGTTCCGGTTTTTCAAGTGTTCTGATTTTTTCAATTACTTCTTTTGCTTCATCAGTTCTGCCATCTGCAACAAGTGCAGGAAACAGATAGCGGTATGCTCTCATATCATCGGGATGTGTTTTCAAGTGATCATAGTAGAAAGAAATAAGCTCATGACGGTTGCGGTAGTTCCAATCTGTATGTGGTGAGCCGTATGCATCACGCAAAATATTATTCATACTTTTACTTGTGTCACCAAGCTGCAAAGCTCTCTTCGCATATTCAACAGCTTGAACATTTGAAGATTTTGCACGGTGTGAATAAAGCCAAGAGAGTAATTTGAGTGCATTAATATTATCGTTTTCTTTGGCAAGTTGTTTTTCAAGAAAACACTTTGCATTCTCAAATTCCATATCTGTGAGTGATGATTTTTCGTTGAGCATATTTTCAATTCTCTCGTATTGTGATTCTTCCGTGAACTCAAAAAGCTCATCAATGCTCACACCGAAGAATACTGATATTTGCGGAAGCAAAGAAATATCAGGCATAGTTGTTTCATTCTCCCAGCGGGAAACCGCTTGGTATGTTACGCCTAATGCATTGGCTAATGCTTCCTGTGTTACACCTTTGTTAGTTCTCAATTGTTTTATTTTTTTACCGAGTTCCATATATTATCACCTTGTATTTTATTTCGGTACCGATGTCTATATTATATGAAATGTAAACTGATTAAGCAATAAACAAACGGATGATAATAACTAAACATAAATGAGAGTAGAAACATTACCACCTACTCCTGTTTTCACTTTTGTTCACTTTATTGCACATTTTTTCACGATTTGGTATTGACAACCGTGAACGAATGTGCTATTGTGTTAACAACAAGGGATGAAGTGCACGTCATTTTTTGTAATATGTTAACGAGGTGAATTTAATGTTTATTGAAGAAAGACACCAGGCTATATTAGATTTATTAGAAGAAAAAGGTAGCATTACTACTGCTGAAATT
>JAZOOH010000048.1:0-42807 GCA_045654905.1 Acutalibacteraceae bacterium
TTACACTGTTTCGATACCAAATCTTATATTTGGTATCGAATTTTCTTCGAAAATTCGACTATAATCCTTTCAATGACTGTAATGCAAAATTGTGTTTTTGAAAAACAAATTTTGCTAAAAGCCGATAAAATCGGCTTTACGAAACGCAACTGCGTTTCGACTAATTACAATCATTATAATACAAAAAAGAAAGTCCCACTCTATAGGAGATTGATACAATGACAAAGGTTAACAGTGCAATTGGAATTGAATACAATTCGAGCGAAATTAGAGCAGCAGAGCTTGTAAAAAAGCCTGAGGGCGGCTACGAGGTAATCAACAGTGCCACAGCAAAAATTCCTGCCGGTGTAATTTTAGAGGGTACTATTGTAGATACAGAAACATTTACAGCAGTATTGAGCGAGCTTTATAAGTCAGGCGGCTTTACCCAAAAGGCTCCGGTTGTTCTTGGTGTAAATAACGAAAACGTTATTTTACGTTACGCAACCTTCCCAAAAGTACCTGACGACAAATTAAGAAACGTTATTACAATGCAGGCAGGCGACTTTATTCCTGTTCCGGTTGCAGAGTTAGGTCTTGATTTCGTTGTTATCAGTCAAACAGAAGATGATGACGACCAACCGATTCTGAACGTGCTTTTAATTGGTGCAAGAACACAAATGCTTGAAAATCTTGTTACCTGCTTTAATGATTCAGAATTTGATGTTATAGATATTGACAGCTCATTCTTAGCGTGGATTCGTGCAACCTTAGAAGATGCTGTAGATGATGAAATTTACGGCTTCCTCAATTTAACAGACGACGTTCTTAACTTTGTTGTTCTTGTTGAGGGAGATATTAAAATGGTCCGCTCCATTGGTATTCCTGACCGTGCAGCGTTAGACGTTAAAAAAATATTTGAAAATCCCTACGAGTTGACAGAGGAAGAGGTTGCCACTGTAACAGACTTTGTTTACCAGGAGCTTTCCTCATCAATAAGCTATTTCCAGATGCAGTACGGCTTTCAGATAAACAAAATAATTCTTTCTGTAGCTTCAATAGCGGAGAAGCTCCTTCTTGAGGCTCTCAGTGAAAAATCGTACGTTCCGGTTGCTTTACCGCAGCTGTACGGCAATTTTATGACAACCGCGTTTAACCCCAAGGGCTTCGAGGGTTGTATAAGTCTTGCAAAGGTCGCATTGGAGGGTAAATAAGTGAAATATAAAGTTAGTTTGCTTCCCGAAAGCAGAAAAAAACAAATCAATGCGCGAGAGACAATAAGAAAAATCAAGGCAGTTTCATTTTCAATTTTAGCGGTGCTTTTAGCATTCGGCGTAGTTGTTGGTATTGTTTTTGCCTTTGCTGCAAAACAGCTTAAAGAGGTTCAGGTACTTGACCAGCAATGTTTAACAGAAATTGAAAAGCTTTCTTCTTATCGTGATATTCACGCTGCATTAAAAGAAAGAATAGCTCTTTTTGAAAAAATCCAGGTAAAAGACCCACAGCTTTACAAATTTGTTTACGACTGGAGTAAAATAAATCATCCGGGTGTAAGCGTAAATACCATTGAATGCACAAACTGGAAGACTGACCGTCTGTGTACAATCTCCGGCTCGTGTGATTCCCGTTCACAGTACCTCGCTTACGAGGAGGCACTCAGAAAAATAGAGGGTGTAACCTCTGTTACCTGCGTAAGCTATCAGCCAAACATAGTCTCAAATGAAGGCTCGGTAGCAACGTTCACAATAAGTGTTGCTGTAAGCGGCGGCGTAACAATAGTAGAAACACCGGTTGATGTTACCACCGAAGCAACCACAGCGGCACAGTAAGGAGGCGACTTAATTGAATAAAAGCTTAAATGAAATTTCGTTTAAAGAAATGAAAGAGTCGCCATATTTTATGTTAGCAGGCTTCGTGATGTTAATACTTTTAGTTGTAGCTGCATTAGGCTATTGCGTATATTCAATTTTAGGCGTTAAGGCAGACTACATTGAAACACGCGACTCCTACAAAGCGCATCTTGAAGAAATTGCAGCTCTTGAAGAACTGAAGGCGCAAAGCCAGAAGGCTGAGCAGCAGCTTTCTGTTTACAAAGAGGTTCTTCCGGATGATTTAGGTGACGTTTACATTCTTTCAGAAAATTTAGAAAAAACATGTCAGAACTTTAATCTTTCTGTTGTTGAATTTCAGGCACCAACAGAAACGGCTGCTGAAACAAAAGAAACTGTTTTCACAGTCAGTGTTAAGGGCTCGTTTACAAATATAATGTCCTTTATGCAATATGTTTCAACTTTGCGACAGATTCACAGAGTAGATTCAATTGCACTTTCTACAGATGAGACTTCAGTTTACACAGCAAAATTGACAATTGTTCACCTGTCTCAGGATGGTGCAACAGGTATGATTGCCGACGCACAATAAAACCTAAAATCTTTTGAGTGGAAAGCAAAAGATTTTGACGAAGGAGAAAATTACTTTGGCTGAGAATAATGTAGTAATCCCCGGTAGCATAGGCTACTTTTTAATAAAGGGTAACATAATAACAGAAGAACAGCTTTTTCATGCTCTTGAATTACAAACGCAGGAGAAGGGCCTTTTAGGTCAGATTCTTGTTGATTTAGGTTATTGTACAGAAGCAGACGTTTCACGTGCAATTGAGCAGAAAACCGGTTGTAAATACGTTTCGATTGAGGAAATTGGTGTTAACTTTGCAATTGCAAACTTAATTCCTATTGAGTACAGCGTTAAAAAGGGTGTTTTACCTCTTTATGAAGAGGATGGCAAGCTCTTTGTTGCTATGAAAAACCCTAACGACGTTGTTACAAGGGATAACCTGTCAGTGCTTACAAATATGGAGGTTGTGCCTGTTGTTGTTACTGACACAGAGCTTGATGCAGCTCTTGACTCAATTGTAAATAACATCAACGTGGATGAGTTTGAGGATGAGTCTCCTGAGGAAGACCCGCTTGAGTCTCTTGATAACGACCTTGACGAAAAGCCGGCGGTACAGCTTGTTAACCAGGTTATTACCAACGCTGTTCGTTCAGGTGCATCAGATATTCACTTTGAGCCAATGGAAAAAAGCTTGCGAGTACGTCTTCGTATAGACGGCGTTCTTCACGAGATTATGACACAGCCTATTAAGCTTCACGCATCTGTTGCATCCCGTGTTAAGGTTATTGGCGGTATGGATATTGCCGAAAGAAGAATCCCGCAGGACGGTCGTACCACTGTTAAGGTAGATGAAAGAACGTTCGATATTCGTATTGCTGTTTTACCGTCAGTATACGGTGAAAAAATCGTTATGCGTCTTCTTGAACGTGGTTCTAAATCTGTTCAGCTTAAGGATATTAACTTCTCCAAGGACCAGGAAGCAAAGTTTATGAATACAATTCACTTACCTTACGGCTTCTTGCTTGTTACAGGTCCTACAGGTAGTGGTAAGTCAACAACTCTTTACGCTACACTTTCAGAGGTTAGTGATATTTCTAAACACGTTATTACACTTGAGGACCCTGTTGAGCGTCGTATGGCAGGTCTTTGCCAGGTACAAATGAATGCAAGGGCAGGTATGACCTTCGCAGCTGCACTTCGTTCCGTTCTCCGTGCCGACCCTGACATAGTAATGGTCGGTGAAATCCGTGACGGTGAAACAGCAAAAATTGCCGTTGAATCCGCTCTTACAGGTCACATGGTTTTCTCAACCCTGCATACAAACGACGCCCCGGGTGCTGTTACTCGTCTTGATGAAATGGGCGTTGAGCCATTCCTTACAGCATCTTCACTTGTTGGTGTTTTAGCACAGCGTCTTATTCGTGTGCTTTGCCCACGTTGTAAGGAGGAGGTAGAAATTACCTACAAAGAGCTTTTAGAAAGCATGCCGGACTTCCCGCATGAAGGCAAAAAGCTTACAGATACAGTAAAAATTCACAAGGCTAAGGGCTGTATTGCTTGTAACAACACAGGCTATAAAGGTCGTCAGGGCGTATTTGAATTTTTACAGGTTACAAATGAAATGCGTGAACTTATTATAAGAAGAGCCAGCTCAGCAGAAATTAAAGAGCTTGCAATAAAACAAGGTATGCACACACTCCGCCAGGAGGGTGTTGACAAAATCCTTGACGGTACAACGTCTGTTGAAGAGGTTCTCCGTGTTCTTGTATAATTCACATTTTATTCAAGCATATTTCTTTTAGAGCAATATGCTGACAGAAAAAAATGTTATTATAGAAGTGGGGGACGAACTTAATATGTTTGTCCCCAATTTTGCCCTATTACAGTATTTTTGAAGAAAGGATGGTCGGTTATGAAAATACTTAAGCTTCGCAACGGTATTGCACTTGTTGCGGTTATGGTAATTATGCTTATAACCTCTTTGTTTATACCCGTAATGTTCAACCTTACGGATACATCCTTAAGAGCAGCAGTTATAGGCACAGACCGTCAGCGTTCTTCATATTTTGCAAGAACAGTAACAGAAATGTCTGTTGCAGCCTTCAAAAATTTTGACAGTAATGAGTATACAAAAATCGACCCTGCAGATACAGAGGCAAGAGAGAATTTTCCAGGCATTACCGCCGAAGAAAAAGCACAGCTCAACAAGCTTATTACTGCATATAACGAGCTTAAAAACCACACAAGAACACACATAAATACTGACAGAGTTTTTATGTACGTTAAGGATACAATAGGCTCAGAGTATTTTAAGGTCATTGAAAGAAACGGTGTGGATATTGAAATACCTATTTCTTTTTCTGACTACGAAAAGCTTTTAATTGAATATGAAGCTATGGTAGAGGCTTTAGAAGAGCCTGACTTTGAGGTTAGGGAATACAAAAACCGTCCTATTCAGATTATTGACTACGCAACAGAAGGCACACAAAAACATACTACCCTTGAAGGTGACCCTACTTATACCCGCATAGGTGACGGCGTGTGTCAGATTACTTATGATGACAGTGTTCAGTATTTTGAAACGGATATAGCTACTCAAAAGGTGACGGAGATATCTCAAACCGAATACGAATCAAAGCTGTCCTCACTTGAGGGTGCTCTTGCAACGGGTGCTACGGTTTCCTACTCTGTTTCCAAAAAAGAGAATAAAAACGTTACCTTTACAACAACAGCAACCGTAAAGGGAATTACAACAAAAAGAAGCTGCGTTTTAGTGCTGCAGACTTACCCGAGTGATGAGGATTGGTTTGTTTTCGGTATTGGAACGGAAGGTCAAAAAATCCCAACCGGCGGTAACCAGATTTTTGTTGACCCATCTAAGGCAAGTGCACGTATTCCTATTGAGTACGACCAGTCGATTGGTAGCAGCTACATAAAGCAGACCCTTTTGGTTTATTCTGCAATTGGCAATATGGTTATTAAGCCGGTTGCCTTTAAGGATGCGGATGGTAACCCACACCAAACGGGTAATAATAACTCAGAATTTGTTTTAGGTGTTCAGCCGGGTCTTAACACAACGCCTAATGATGACCCTAACTATGCAATTATAGACGCTGTTAACTATAACAGCTCAACCGAGGTTGCTCAAATGAACAACTTTGTTGCGTTTACGGCAACAAATGCAATTAAGGTAGATTTACCTGTAAACCTGCTTGTAAACCCTTGCCGTGCAAACAGAATTGGTGACGGTAGCAACCCCAACGGCTCACTTTTCAAGGTTATGGTGTTCCAGTCACCCGTTATTCAGTTTAACGGCAGACTTGATATGATGATGTCATTCTACGTGCGCGGTAATGAGGAAGCCCGAAGAATGAGCTCCATAGTGCTTGCCGCACCTGAAAGCACACCGTACAAATACGTTAATCAGGAACGCGGAAAGGTTGTAAAGGCAGGTAAGGTGTATTTTACAGAGGACTGCTATTTGTGGATTATTCCTTACGGTGAAGACGGTTCTTCATCTTCTTGGGCGGGCTTCTTGTCAGAAACGGTTTACGAGCGTGACTCTGACTTTACAAAAATAAAAATTGCCAATGCCGGCGACGTTTACTATTTTAATTCAGATATAGTGGTGGACGGTGAAAGGGTAGGTCTTTCACTTACCGGCTATATCCTTGAAACAGAGTATATTCCAAAAATGGAATCTTATGAAACAGGAAAATGGTGGCAGATTTGGTCAAACACAAAAACTGCAATATTTGCAAAATATATGCAGGGTGCGTTTGGCGAAAGAGAACAAACCTACGTTAAAGAAGATTTTAAGAAAATCGGTAATATGAACGAAGATACAATCGAGTATCCGGAGGTTGAAGATTACGTAACCATCTGGACCAGTTGATTGGTATACAAAAAATTACGAAAGGATGACGTGTGTGAAAAAGCTATTAAAGAATAAGCGCGGTATGACTCTTGCAGAAATACTTGTTGCAATTACAATACTTATGCTCGTAATAGTGTTTACTACACCGGTAATGCTTTCATCTTACGAGGGACTTTATACTGCAGGTGAGTACACAAAGGAAACTTATGATGCAAAAAGTGAAATTGAAGACCAGCTTGCAACAAGAAACTCAATAAATATTTTAGAGGCCTTCCAAGTTAACTTTGAAGGCTTAGGTCACGTTGCTTTTGTTAACGGTAAAAGAGCGGTTTCTTCTCTTTACAGCTCACTCGAAACAGTGTTTACGGGCGGTAAAGCGTACGTTACCATTATTTCTTCAAAAACAATAAATGATGACAAGTACGAAAACCAGGTTTCCTTACAGACAACAAACGTTATGTTTAAGGATAAGTTTGATATTTGCTTTAACAGCCCGTCGTTAGTACAAAATAAAAAATACGCTGTTGACATAAGTGTTTACATTCCCGTTAAGTACAGAGACGACGGTACACCGAACGACTCCTTAGAGACAATTTATTCAAGTAAAAAAGTTGCAACTATTGACCCGGGCGGTGCAGAGAGAACAAAGGTTATTGCAAACCCTGCAACAGGCAGAATTGTTATTTCTGTAAGAGATTTATCTTTTACAAGCTCTCCTGCAAAAATAGTTGTTACCTACCGTGATGAAAACGACAAGGTAAGAACAGCTTCATGCTACCTTACCATTAAAACACCTACCATTATGCTTGCAGGTACAACAAACTACGGTGCTTATTACACCACAGCAGGCGTTGAGGAAATTAAAAATAAAGACGGTACTGTTACCATCCAGCCGCTTTTAGTTGCAGCAAGAACAATGGATACAACCGGTACCGTAAATACAAAAGCAATTCCTACCGGCACAGTGTTCAAGTCGGTTAACTGGATTACAGAGCAAAATGCACTTACAGGTGATTTTGAAACATCTGTTTATGAGCCTAACTACTACGTGTTAACAGGTACCAATGGCGCTATTTACAGAACGTACACGTTTACCGATTACAACGTTGGTTCAAATTCGGTTTTAGGTAAGGTAAACCTTCCCGTAACAAGCGGTGACCAAAATAGCTTTATTAATAAATACCATACTCTTATTTCACAGGAAAACCAAGACGTTGTCGGCTTAAAGAGCACACCGTATACACTTGATGACCCACAGGGCACAATTGTTTATCCTGCAGTATGGGGCGGTGACTTCTCACACATTTTTGCTTATTCGGGATATAATAAATCGGCAGGCTACCTTGGCAATGATGCTTGGTATTCTCAGACCGCAAAAAACTCAGGTGTTGGTCAAGAGGGCTATTACAGTAACTTTGCCAATTTCCAGTATTATTATAACGGCTACGGCTTTAACCATTCTTATACTACACAGAATAGTAAAAAGCTTTCTTACATACTTACCGAGTTACCATACTCCTTAAGAGTCGGCGGCTTTATGGATGACTGCGGTGACTTCGATATGGGTCACAACAGAATTTGGGAAAGACCTGTAAAATGGAATGACAACGGTACTGCCTATACCAGTGCTAAGGAAGTTAAAAACACAAAAAGCTTGTCTGAAGGCTATTGGTATATGAATGCCCCCGGCACCCTTGACGAAAACGTAATTCGTTGTGCAATTGTTAAGGATGATGCCTCTGACTGGGATTATGACGAAAAGTACCTTAACGAGGTTCCGACGTATTGGGCTAACAACCACTGGTCGGGTGGTGACCAAGGCAGATGGGGTGACTCAACCTGGGCACAATTAAGGTTAAAGGGTATAACAACCGTTTCCCCTAATTTCTTGTACGAACAAAGAGGCCTTAACCATGACCAAATTAGTAGCTATAAGTTTGTATATAACACAAATACTAACCAACCTAAAATAGCTGTTACAGATTCAGTTTACATTCCGGGTGAAGGTATGTTTTACTTGGGTACCGTTGCCACTTATGCAGTTGTAAATCAGTTAGACAGTGTTTCGACTGACGTTGACTACGGTAAATCAATCAGAAACAAAGGTGACAACAACGACGGTGGCATTACTACCTATTACATAATGGGTAATGATGAGGGCACGAAAACTACGATTCATAAATATTCTTCATCAATGTGGGGAAGAGATGACAGCGATAGCGCTCCAAGTAACCTTACTGTTTTTAAGGATAAAAGTGTTAGTGATGCAAATCCTATAAAGGTTAATAGTGATGAGTCAAGAGAGTTTTTTGTATGCAGAAGCTACGGCGGACAAAAAACACAGGTTTTTGATGATTTGTACTTTACAATGGGCTTTACCTCTAACAGAGAAATGGTTTACTCAAAAATTGTTTACGGTAAAAATGAGAGCGGTGCTGTTGTTGAAGCTATGAAATCTTACGAGCCGTTATATTTCTTGTCTCATTATGATGATGTAACTGCAAGTCACTTTGCTAACTGTTACATGAACGACTATGCTTCTACAAAATCATCTGTTGTTGATGAGGATAATCCGAATGGTTCTTCAAACGGTTATGCAGGCAACATGACGGGCGGATATTTCAACGTAATGAATAACGACTACTACAACGTCTGGTTCCCGGGTGAAATGTATAACTTAACAAACGTAGCAACAAAAGACGGCGTAAGTGTTGCTGTAGGTTATGCCGTTTCAGGCTCAACCTATACTTGGTTGAATCCAAACCAGGCAACTAACTCATCAACTGCACTTGGTAGTGTTTATAACGACGGCGTTTTAGCTGCTATAAGACTTGGTGCAGACACGTCCTTTACAAACCTTCTTTATTTCAAAGACCAGACAGGTTACCGTTCTAAGGGTGTTGAAGAAGGCTTTGACGACCTTTCACTTGCAGATGGTACTATTTCATCCTTTGCGGGTGCAAAGAGCTACAGAAACCTGTTAGCAGGCGGTGACGCAAACTGGAATTACGGTACACATGCACGTGCCAGTGTTCAGTTTACAGACGTAGATATTTCTATTGAATACGTTAAAAGTGGTAGCAACGAGATTGCAACCTACTATGCTTATTATGCTGATAATAGGGGTAGATTATATAAGTCCAAGGTGGCAACTAAAACTACCTCTATAAATGCTACAAGCGAGGCAGTTCCGCAAATGGTTTCTTACATTTCAGACAGAAGCACGCCTGATTCGGCACCTTCATATATGCAGGAAATCAAAATCAACAACCAGTCACTCGGTACCTGGTTTGACAAAATTACAACAGTGCGCTGCACAGGTGACTACATAGTTGTTGGCGGTCACGCAAAGAAGGGTAGCGGTAACTTCCACCTTGTAGTTGGTAAAATTCAGCAGTCAGCAGACCAAACAAGCAATACTGTTACTTGGAAGCTTACAAAGATTTTAGGTGCTGAAGTATATCAGCTTGAGGATGCTTTAATGCTTGAGGGTTACCTTTACTTAGTAGGCGTTTCTGCTGCAAATCCTAACGCTCACAAGGGCTTCCTTTGTGCAATGTCTCTTGATGAGGTTAACAGGACCGAAAACGGCGGAATTCTTCCGTTTAACCCGGCACTCTTTGTAGGTGACGATAATTTACTCGATAAAATTTACGCTATTGACGGTCACGCAGATACTTAATAAATAACTATTTTGTTTTATAAAAAAGAAAGGAGCTATGACACTATGTTTAATTTTATGTTGAAGCATAAAAAGGGCTTTACGCTTGTTGAGCTTATGCTTGTAGTTGTATTGATGGGCTTTGGTGTTGTAGCTCTCGGTAATCTTTTTCAGTTTGCTTTCCGTACCTTCAATAAATCTGAGGAACGCTACTTAAAGCAGGAAGCGGTTAAAAACGTTGCCGAATATCTTCAGCATTCAATAAATATAGGCGTTGCCACTAAGGCAGAAACGTACCCTACGGCATCAGTAGTTCCTACTGTTGCGGGTAGTGATACCTCTTACGCTTATATTTACGTAGAAAAAAAGGATATGGACAGTGACGGCGTTTTAGACGGCTACTACCTCTATTTGTTAGAGCGCGGAATGAAAAAGGATGACGCAGTTTGTCTTAATGCGGAAATTCCGCTTTACATCAATTTTTCCGTGTATCAGGATTACGACTTTTACGGTGATACAGATAGGCGTAACCAATGCGGTGTTAAGGTAGATATAGCTGCTGTTGATGCCGATTTTCAGTACAAAACGGCTGAAGAGTATGCCGAAGAGGGCATAACAGAGGAAGAGGCAATAGCAGACTACATATTCTTTAATTCGGTGGTTTCGTACCACTTCCCGAATATGCTTGACACCACAGAAAGAATGCGCGTTAACTACACGGGTACAGACAGGGATGAGGCAAACGAATACGACGAAAATGGTGCTACGGGTAACGTTGTTGAGTCGGAGGACGTAAACTGCAAGGTTTTAAGAATTACAACCGACACTACACTTTCCGTTGATGGTGTTAACCAGGCTATTTCCGTTTCCAGCTTCTGCTTTATTGCAACGGCAGGCTTCGGTGAAGCAACCGGTGAGGTAGGTATTCTTTGTGATTTCAGAGACAACGTTTTAATGACAAATCCACTTGGCAGAATGCTTGTAAAGGCATACTACACAGTTTCACCGCCAATTGCCGATTTCATAAGGCAGAGCGAGCCGCTAAAGGCTGCCGTGAGGGTGATGCTGAAGCCGCTCGTGGTATTTGCGGTTTACGCTCTTGAGCCAACATTGCTTTTAGACGTAATGCCTTACTTGATTATGGGCATACTATCCTTTGCGGGTATAGTTGCCGTAGTGGTTGTTGCTCACCGTCGAAAAAAATTAAATAATTAAAAGAAAAAAAGACCGATGCAAGAAATTGCATTGGTCTTTTAGGAGTATATATGGAACCTTTTGAAAATATAGAAAAACAAGAAACTGCCGTGCTTGTGTCGGTAGATACAGGTGAATTTAATATTGAGTCATCTCTTTTAGAATTAACTGAGCTTGCAAAAACAGCGGGTGCTGAGGTAATAGGTGAAATTACTCAAAAAAGAGAGTCTCTTGACTCTGCAACCTATATTGGTAAGGGTAAATTAGAGGAGCTTTCAGAGTTTTGCGAGATGAATCAACCGGATTTAATTATAATAGACGGTGAGCTCTCCCCGGCGCAGCAGCGTAATATAGAAAATATTACAGACGTAAGAGTAATTGACAGAACAACATTAATATTGGACATTTTTGCAATGCGTGCCTTAAGCGGCGAGGGTAAGCTGCAGGTAGAATTGGCACAGCTTAAATACACCTTACCCCGTCTTTCAGGTAAGGGTGCAGCGCTTTCACGTCTTGGTGGCGGTATCGGTACAAGAGGCCCCGGTGAAACCAAGCTTGAAACAGACCGCCGTCACATAAGACGAAGAATTTCTGCATTAGAGGCAAATTTAAGGGAGTTAGATGAAAGAAGAAGCCGTTACAGGGCAAGAAGAAAAAAGGAAGGCACGGTAACGGTTGCTCTTGTTGGCTATACAAATGCGGGTAAATCTACACTTATGAATAAATTAACAGATGCGGGCGTGCTTGCAGAAAACAAGCTTTTTGCAACGCTTGACCCAACGGCAAGAGCCCTTACTCTGCCGGATGGAAATACTGTTCTTTTAATAGATACGGTAGGCTTTATAAGGCGCTTGCCGCATAAGCTTGTTGAGGCGTTTAAATCTACGCTTGATGAAGCCGTGGATGCCGACGTTATTTTAAATATTTGTGATGCCTCCTCTGAGGAGTGTGCAGACCATTTCAGAGTGACAAACGAGCTTCTTGCAGAGCTCGGCTGTCAGGACAAGCCGATTATAACAGTGCTTAATAAAAGTGATGTTGCTTCCCCTGACAATATTCCGCTTGTGGGTGATTCGGTAAGAATTTCTGCCTTGAGCGGTAAGGGTACTGACGAGCTGCTTGAAAAAATTGTAAAGGCGTTGCCGCCTACAAGAAAAAGAGTGAAAATGCTTTTACCCTTCAGCAAGGGTGGCGCTGCGGCAGAAATAAGAAAAACCGGTGTTATTCACAGTGAAGAATATGTTGCCGAGGGTCTTCTTTTAGATGCTACCGTAGAAATTTACACTCTTGAAAAATACAAGGAGTTTATTTTAGAGGAATGAAGGTAATTTACGAGGATGACGAAATACTCGTTTTAGAAAAGCCGATTGGTGTGCCGAGTGAGGATACTAAAAACGGTGAGAAGGGTATTTTAACTAAAATAAACGAAGAAATTTATGCAGGTCAAATACACCTGCTTCACCGTCTTGACAGAAACGTAGGCGGTGTTATGGTTTTTGCAAAAACTAAAAAAAGCGCGGCAGAGCTTTCTAAGCAAATACAAAGCAACGCTTTTAAAAAGACCTACCTTGCCGTGGTAGACGGTGTTGTAGCAGAAAAGCAGGGCGTTTATAAGGATTTGCTTTTTAAGGATTCAGCCAAAAATCGTTCTTACGTTGTAAAAAGAATGAGAAAAGGCGTTAAGGAAGCCTCCTTGGAATATAACGCGCTTGCTGAAAATGAAGGAAAAACGCTTGTAAGAGTCACGCTTCACACAGGCAGAACACACCAGATAAGAGTGCAGTTTTCCTCCAGAAAAACACCTCTTTCGGGTGATAAAAAATACGGCAGCAAGGAAAATAAATGCGACGTTGCATTGTTTTCTAACTCTGTTAAGCTTGTTCACCCTGCTACGGGAGAAAGTGTGAGCTTTACAGCTTTTCCGCGCAAAGAAGATTATCCGTGGAATTTGTTTGGAGCAGATTTGTATGAATGAAATTTTAACAGCCTTCAGCGGTGTTTTAGTTAATACAGTTACAGTTTTAATAGGCAGCGGTGTGGGGCTTCTTTTAAAAAAGGGAATACCCGAAAGACTCACAAAAGCGGTTATGACCGCAATAGGTCTTTGCACAATTGCTATAGGTATTTCGGGTGTAATAAAGGGTCAAAATCAGCTTGTTATGATTTTAGCATTAGTGCTCGGCACTATTGTGGGTACGCTTATAGATATTGATAAAAGACTCGAGTCACTCGGAAACAAGCTTTCTAAAAAAACAAATTCGCGGGAGGCAACCTTTTCGCAGGGCTTTGTCACAGCCTCGCTGCTTTTCTGCGTCGGCGCTATGACAATAGTCGGCTCTATGAATGCAGGTATTTCGGGTGACAACCAAATGCTTTACACAAAATCGGTGCTCGATTTAATTTCTTCAAGCATGTTAGCAGCCTCCTTAGGCATTGGCGTAATGTGTGCGGCAAGCTTTGTGTTCCTGTTTCAAGGAATTTTAGTTGCACTTTCTATGCTGCTCGGCTCATTTTTAAGTGACTTTGCAGTTGCGGAATTGATTTCGGCAGGCTCGGTTATGATTATTGCATTAGGACTAAACCTTATAGGAGTTACAAAAATTAAGGTAGCAAATCTTTTGCCGGGGTTAATTTTTGTGCCGTTTATTTGTGCGGCGTTTACGTTACTAGGCTTTGGTGCATAATAGCAAAAATAAAGCTCTATCATTTTCAGTATGTACTAAAAATGATAGAGCTGTTTTTATTCTGTATTGCAAAGCTTTAAAAATCTAATAAATCAAAAGGACTGTTAAGAAGATAGGTTGCACCCGCGTTGGTTAATTCCTCTTTTTCACCTAATCCGAAGAGTGCGCCTGCGGAGTCAAGGCTTGTAGCCTTTGCGCCGTCAATATCGTAAAATCTGTCGCCTATCATAAGGCATTCTTCCTTGTTTGGATTGCCAAAATATTCTAACACGTTGTTTATTAAATCCTCCTTGCTGGAGTGTGTTTTGTCAAAGCTTTCTGCGGAAACGTAGTCGTAATAATCGTAAATGCCGAGGTTTTTAGACATTTCATCCACAAACTGCTTCGGCTTTGAGGAGGCAATAGCTATTTTTTTACCCTTTTCCTTTAAGGCTTTAAGCATTTCGGGTACGTTCTCGTACACAAATGCCTCTTTGCAGCCCTTTACCTTGTAGCGCTCCCTGTACTTTGCAACAAGCCAATTTGATTCCTCGTCATTCACGCCGTAAATGTGCTTAAAGGAATGAAAAAGCGGAGGGCCTATAAAATAACGGAGCTTTTCTCTGTCACTTTCCTCTATGCCGAATTCTTTGAGCGCATAAATAATTGAATTATAAATACCCTCACTTGAATCAACAAGGGTACCGTCAAAATCGAAAATGTAGTAGTTGTATTCCTTCATTTTTATCACCACTTAATATTTTAACACTTTTAAATAAAAAGTAAATAGTATTGTTGAAACTTAAGGTTATTTGTAGTAAAATAAAAATTAGTTTTTTTGATTGGAGTAATGAAAAATGTCTTGCGAAAAAAAGGCAAAAATAAAAAATATTATTTCAGAATTTACTAATCCCGAAGAAAGCCTTATTGCAATTCTGCAGGCTGTGCAGGGCATAGAGGGGTATATCTCAGAAGAAAGCGTAAGGTGTATTACCGAGCTTACAGGTATTTCAAGCAGCAAAATTTTAGGTGTTGCATCCTTTTATGCAGGCTTTCGTCTTAAACCGGTCGGTAAATACAGAATTATGGTGTGCATGGGCACCGCCTGCCACGTTAACGGCGGTGAAAGAGTTGCCGACACCTTAAGAAGAACACTTAATATTGAAGCGGGTGATATTACCGAGGACGGTCTTTTTTCTTGGGAAGAGGTTGCATGTCTCGGCTGCTGCAGTATTTCTCCCGCTATGATGATAAACGATACGGCTTACGGTAAATTAACAAGTGAAAAGGTAGTAGAAATTATAGAGAGTATAAAAAAAGAGGAGGCATCTGAATGAGATTTTTACTCGGTTACGGCTCGTGTGGAATAGCATCCGGTGCGGACTCTGTTTTAGAGGGTCTCAACGAAGCCTTGGCTACCACAGAGCATACGGTAGAAAAGGTCGGCTGTAACGGTCTTTGCTTTGCAGAGCCTATTGTTGAGGTTGTTGCAGATGACGGCAGCAGCACACTTTACGGCAGACTTAACAAAGAAAGCGCAAAAGCACTTGCCGAAAGCCTTGTAAACGGCAAGTCCTTTGAGGAAAATAAATTTACACAAGAGGAGCTTAACTTTTTAAACAGCCAAAAAAGAATCGTACTTTCAGGCTGCGGTAGGGTTAACCCCGAAAGCATAGATTCATACATTTCTATGGGCGGCTATTCTGCTTTTTCCAAGGCGCTCAGAATGGGCTCGGAAAAAATAATTGAAGAGATAAAAATATCGGGACTTCGTGGCAGAGGTGGCGCAGGCTTCCCCACGCATTTTAAGTGGCAGGCTGCAAAAAATTCTGTTTCAGATGAAAAGTATGTGGTTTGTAATGCTGACGAGGGTGACCCCGGTGCATTTATGGACAGAGCCGTTTTAGAGGGTGACCCGCACAGAGTTCTTGAGGGTATGATGATAGCAGGTATTGCTATTGGTGCGGTTATGGGTGTTATTTACGTTCGTGCTGAGTATCCGCTGGCTGTTAAAAGACTTAAGCTTGCAATAGATGAGTTGCGTGAAAAAAAGCTTATTGGTAAAAATATTCTCGGCAGCGGCTTCAATTTTGATTTTTCAATTATGATGGGTGCAGGTGCATTCGTTTGCGGTGAAGAAACTGCATTGCTTGCATCTCTCAGCGGTAACAGAGGTATGCCTGTTATAAAGCCTCCGTTCCCTGCACAAAAGGGCTTCAGAAAGCAGCCTACAAATATAAATAACGTTGAAACCTTTGCAAACGTTTCGTGGATAATTGAAAACGGCGGCAGCGCATTTGCCGCTATGGGTACAGAAAACAGCAAGGGTACAAAGGTATTTGCTTTAGCAGGCAGAGTAAAGCGCGGCGGACTTGTAGAGGTCCCAATGGGTATTACAATTGAAAAAATTGTTTTCGATATTTGCGGCGGAATTATAAATGATGCCAACGTAAAGGCTGTACAAATGGGCGGACCATCCGGCGGATGTATTCCAAAGGAAATGCTCGACACGCCAATTGATTATGAAAGCATAGCAAAAACGGGAGCAATTATGGGCTCCGGCGGTATGGTTGTTATGGATGACGGCACCTGTATGGTAGATATGGCAAAATTCTTTATGGATTTTACAAGCAAGGAAAGCTGCGGTAAATGTGTGCCCTGCAGAATAGGTACTACACGTATGCTCGAAATTTTAGAGAGAATCGTAGAGGGTAATGCAGAGGAAAAGGATATAGATACGTTAGTAGAATTAGGCGAGAGCATTAAGGTGGGCACGCTTTGCGGTCTCGGTAATTCTGCGCCTAACCCCGTGCTTACAACTATAAAATATTTTAAGGATGAATATTTAGCGCATATTAACGAGAAAAAATGTCCTGCAAAAAAATGTACTGCGCTCATAAGCTATAAAATAGATGAAGCTCTTTGCAAGGGATGCTCACTTTGCAGTAAAAAATGCCCTGCAAATGCAATAAGCGGAGAAATCAAAAAGACCTTTGTTATAAATTCAGAATCGTGCATTCGTTGCGGTCAATGTATTGCAGGCTGTAAATTTAATGCAATTAAAATAGAAAGCGGGGTAGAGCAATGAGCAAGGTTAATATTTTTATTAACGGAAAAGAGTGCACGGCAGATACAGAAAAAACTCTTTTAGATAATATTCTTGCTAACGGAATAAATTTACCCCACCTGTGTCACAACAAGGAAATTGAAAGCTACGGCGGCTGCGGACTTTGTCTTGTAATGGTAGAGGGCATAAACAAGCCGCTTCGTGCCTGCGGGGCCGCCGTTACGGAGGGCATGAGGGTTACAACAAGCACAGAGGCTCTTGAAAAGAGCAGAAAAGTTTCACTCTCTTTAATTCTCTCGGACCACAGCGGTGACTGTAAAGCGCCCTGCTTTATGGCGTGTCCTACTCATCAGGACGTTCAGGCATACGTTGGACTTATTGCAAACGGTGAAACCGAGGAAGCAATAAAGGTAATAAAAAAGGACAACCCGCTTCCACGCTCAATAGGAAGAGTTTGCCCGCATCCTTGCGAAGAGGCTTGCAGAAGAAATCACCTTGAGGGTGCGGTTTCAATTTGCTCTCTTAAGCGCTTTGCGGGTGACGAATGCAGTAATTATATTCCCGAATGTGAAAGCAGCAACGGCAAAAGGGTTGCTGTAATCGGCGGCGGACCTGCAGGTCTTTCTTGTGCATACTTTTTACTTTTAAAGGGCTATGCAGTAAACGTTTTTGAGGCTGAAAGCAAGGCAGGCGGCATGCTTCGTTACGGAATTCCTGCCTACAGACTTCCGAAAAACGTTCTTGATGACGAAATAAAAAGCATTGAAAAAATGGGTGCCGTTTTCAGTTACAACAAGAAGCTCGGTAGAGATTTTACAATTGAAGAGCTCAAAAAGTCCTACGACGCTGTTTTCGTTGCAACGGGCGCTTGGGAAAGCAGTTCACTGCGTTGTGAAAATGACAACGCAAGCGGAGTTATCGGTGGTATAGATTTTCTTTACAAGGTGGCAAACAACGAAAAGGTAAGCTTAGGCAAAAGCGTTGCGGTAGTCGGCGGCGGTAACACGGCAATAGATGCTGTAAGAACGGCTGTGCGCCTTGGTGCGGAAAGCGTGACTTTAATATACAGAAGAACTGAAAGCGAAATGCCTGCCGAAAAGGATGAAATTAAAGATGCAAGGGAAGAGGGCGTAAGCTTTAAATTCCTTTCGGCGCCTCTTTGTGTAGTTGCCGAAAACGGTGTGGTTACAGGAATAAAGCTTCAGAAAATGGAGCTTGGCAAGCCGGATTCAAGCGGCAGAAGAAGCCCTGTGGCAATTGAGGGCGAAACAGAAATTCTCCCTTGTGATACAGTTATATCTGCCATAGGTCAAAGAGTAATTTCTTCCGACGTAAGTGAGCTGCAGCTTACTGAAAAAGGTACTGTTTTGGTAAATGAGGCTACATATAAAACCTTGGTAGAGGGTGTTTTTGCAGCAGGTGACGTTATTAACAAGGGCCCCGATATTGCCGTAAGAGCAATTGCAGGCGGTAAAAATGCCGCAAGAAGTATAGACTGTTATCTGAACGGTGTCGAGCTTCCTCGTGAATTGCCTGAATATGCCGTGAACAAGGCATTTGACAGCAGTGTGTTGGAGGGTACAAAGGAAATAAGCAGAGTAGAGCTTACTCTTCAAAATCCTAATACAAGAAAAAATGATTTTTCAGAGGTTGCTGCCGGTCTTACCAAGGAAGAGGCGTTAAAGGAGGCTGCACGCTGTCTTGAATGCGGCTGTGCATCCGTTTACGAATGTCAGCTTCTTCCGTTAATGCGCGAATACAACAGCTGGGAAATGAACATTGAGGGTAAAACAAGGCAGTACAAAAAGGATACCAGCCACCCGTTCATAGTAAGGGATAATAACAAGTGTATTCTTTGCGGACTCTGTGTAAGAACCTGTAACGAAATTTCTCGTACGGAGAATTTAGGCCTTTTCGGCAGGGGCTTTGGCACTATTCCTATGAGTGCATTTGATTTGCCTTTAGCAGAAAGCAACTGCGTTTCCTGCGGTGCGTGTGTAAGCACCTGCCCAACGGGGGCACTTGCCTCACGCACACCAACTGTAAAAAATATTGTTTTACCGTATCTTGAAAGCACGGTAACCTGTAAGGGCTGCGAAAATGCCTGCGAATTTACAAGACGTACAATAAACGGTAAAACTGTAAAAATGATTCCGAATGATTTAAGAAAATCCTGCTCCTTAGGTGTGTTTGGCTATACTATGCTCGACAATGCCGAAAATGAGGCTTTGCTTTCATTTGTGAAGGGCGATTTAAGAAGCTTTAAGGGCAATAAGGATGAAATAAAATCTGTTGAAGATGTTAAAAAGTTGTTGAAATAACGAAAAAATAAATTTGAAATACACAACCTTTTGTGGGTCTTATGGAAATCTTGTGAAAAACCACAATTTGTGCGATTTCAAATTTTTAACAAATTGAAAACAAAAAATATTTCGTTAATTTTCTATTGACATTCACCACTCAAATGTACTATAATAGTGCAAGAATTATAAGTGTCTAACTATGCCCTTTTGGGTTTTTAGACTTTAACGTTTTAAAGTTTTATGTAAAGGAAGATTTTGAATGAAGAAAATTCTTGCGGTCCTTCTTGCAGTAATGCTCGTAGCGGGCATAATGCCAACAGCATTAGCCGTTGCTACTCCGGGTCTTGCTACAAGAGTAGTTGAGGGCTCTTATGACGAGGCTGCGTCAAGCGTAACGTCAGTAACAACTGACACATTTACAATTGTTGTTAAGGCACCTGCTATAACAAAGCTTGTAGGTCTTAGCATGTTTGTAGATTTTGACACCGAACAGCTCAAGGTTGTTGATGCCGGTCCTGTTGGTGCAGAGGATGCTGACGGCAACTTTGTTCCTAACTTCAGCGGTGAATGGGCTCACGGTCTTAAGTCAAATAAATACCAATATTCCTTCGGCTTTATTTCAACAAGCGGCGTTACTAAAAAAGCAGCAAGGGATTTAGTATACGTTACATTTAAAATTATTGACTCTACACAGCCTTCTACAACAATTAACCTTTACATTAACGAGTTCCTTACAGAGGACGGAAACGACGAGAACGAAATCATTACAACAACTCTTGCAGAGTCACAGGTTATTACGTTAAATCTTCCTGAACCTATAACAACTAATCCTAATGCAGAGGAAACAACAGAGACCCCTGCAGATGCTGAAAGCACAAACGCTCTTATTAAGATTATCAGAGATTTACTCTCAGGTAACGGCGTTACTTTTGAGGATTATGCAGACGAAATTCTTAACCTTATAGGTAATGCAGAAATCACAGATATGATTGAGCAGCTCGTTGACGGCGCATTCAGCATTAGTGATGCATTCCTCGAGATACTTAAAGGCTTAGGTCTTGACTTTGACTCTTTTGAGGATATTCTTAATGCTATTATCGATTTCTTCGAGGGTCTCTTCGGTGGCGGAGATGATGATGACGAACCAACAACAGCAGTTGCAACAACTGCAGCAGGCTCTTCATCAGGCTCAGAGGGTACAGGTGATGCAGGTATTGCTCTTGCAGCAACAGTTTGCGTAGCAGCAGCTGCAACATTCGTATTAACCCGTAAAAAGAAGGAAGACTAATTCTTAAAACAAAAGGCACTACCGTTTTTAGGTAGTGCCTTTTTTGCTTGCCCGAAGGCGTACATTGGTACGTCGAGTGGTGAGCTTTGTTCGTAGCATAAAACAAAAATTTTTATAACTTTACTTTTATAATAAATTAATGGGATTCCTACAGGTATCTGTCCTATAGGAATCCCTTTGTTTATTTTATATAGGTTTATGCGGTCTGTGCTTTTTTACAGCCTCTAAATTTTACATACCCATCATTTCTTGGAATAAGCCCTTCTTCTTTTTTGTTTTAGGTTTATAGATAGGCGGGTTTTTAAGTCTCATTTTAGCACCCTTGCTTCTTGGTGAGGAAAGGTACTTAACAATTTCAATAACAGGCTCCTTCATAACCTCGCCAAAGTATGGCTCTGCGTTAGGCAAAAGGTCTGCATTTTCACTTAAAATTGTACCTAATATAGTAACACCAATAAGGCTTTGAGTGTCGTTTGTGCCGTCGTCATAAATTTCATTAAGTAAATTGAAAAGCTTGCGCATTTTTTGCTTGTCATTCTCACGAATGGTTGCCTCAATGAATTTATTACCATGCGTCATGAAAAATTCTTCCGGAAGGAATTCACCGTATTCAGTAATGTTTGCCTTGTATTCTTCCTTTAATTCAGGGTAAATACCGCCTATTTTGTTTCCTAAGGTTACAGCGTCAAAATACTGGACGCCATTCTTTGCCTTGGATTTTGAAACAGGTGTAGGCATTTTTACGTTACCGCGTAAATCTCTTTTAGATTTAAATACTGTTGAAAGGGACTCGGTAAATTCATCAAAAATATAAGAAAGGTCTCTTTCGTCATATTCCTCTAATTCTAAGAGAGAAAGAGAAACCCGCTTCATATCGTCATCAGGAGTGTCCTCTTCATCAGCTGTTGCACAGTGTAAGGCAAGTTGATTTTTCTTGAATACAATTCTTATTCTTCCCTTGTCACCCTCGTAAGCAACGTAGGAGGAATCCTTCTCTTTGAAAACAGGAGCCTCAGGTGGCATTACTCCTTCGGGGTAAATAACCTTAAAGCCTAATTCCTTTGTTGTGCCTTCTAAACCTTTTACAATAAGGTTTAAAGCGTAATCGAGTTCAAGCATTTTATTACCTCGCTAAATAATTTTAAATACAAAGATGAGTATAGCATACAAAAAGTGTTTTGTCACTACTTTTTTTGATTTGGCTTATTGTTCAACGTCCTTCATGGTGAGAGAAATACGTTTTTTAGGTACGTCTACTGAAATAACCTTAACCTTTACAATGTCGCCAACCTTCAAAACCTCGGACGGGTGCTTAATGTAGCGGTCGCAAATTTGTGAGATGTGAACAAGTCCATCCTGGTGCACGGCAATATCAACAAACACGCCAAAGTCAATAACGTTTCTTACTGTGCCTGTTAATACCATGCCCTCTTTAAGGTCATTCATATCCATAACGTCTGTTCTTAACATAGGCTTAGGTAATTCATCACGAATGTCTCTGCCGGGTTTTTCTAATTCACCTATAATATCAATAAGGGTAGGTGTGCCCGTGCCACATTCTGTTGCAGCCTTTTCAAGTCCGTAGGCTTCAACCTTGCTTCTTAATCCGTCTGCGCCGTTTTTGGTTGCATCCTTTTCCGAGTATTCAAAAAGAGAAAGAAGCTTTTTTGCAGCGTCGTAGGATTCAGGATGAACGCCGGTGTTATCAAGCGGAGTTTTACCGTTAGGAATTCTGAGGAAGCCCGCACATTGTAAAAATGCTTTTGGTCCTAAGCCCTTAACCTTTTTCAAATCTGTTCTGCTTTTAAAGCCGTTGTTTTCCTCACGGAAGGTAACAATGTTTTTTGCAGTAGCAGAAGAAACACCTGCAATATATTTTAAAAGTGAAACGGATGCAGTGTTTAAATCAACGCCGACAGAGTTAACGCAGTCCTCAACAACACCTGTTAAGGATTCATTAAGTCTTGCAGGCGGTACGTCGTGCTGGTACTGACCTACGCCAATGCTTTTTGGCTCAATATTAACAAGCTCTGAATGCGGGTCCTGAAGACGTCTTGCAATTGAAACTGCAGAACGTACTGAAACGTCAAAGTCAGGGAATTCCTCTGCTCCTAATTTAGATGCAGAGTAAACAGAAGCGCCTGCCTCGTTAACAACCATATAACTAACGGGACGTGAAGCCTTTTTAATAGTATCTGCAACAAAAATTTCTGCTTCCTTACTTGCGGTACCATTACCAACGGAGATACAGTCAACGCTGTATTTTTCTATAAGACCTAAAACAGTTTTTTCTGCTTCAGCAATTTTAGACTGCGGTGGGGTAGGGTAAATAACACCCGTGAAAAGCACCTTGCTGTTGCCGTCTACTATTGCAAGCTTGCAGCCTGTTCTGTAAGCAGGGTCAACAGCTAAAACGGTTTTGTTTTTAATAGGCGGCTGCATAAGCAATGGCTTTAAGTTGCTGCCGAACATTTTAATAGCCTGTTCATCTGCTTTTTCGGTAAGGTTGCTCCTTGTTTCTCTTTCAAGTGAAGGGAAAATAAGTCTTGAGTAGCTGTCCTTTACGCTTTCTTTGCAAAAATCAGTTGAAGAGCTGCCCTCTGTAATGAAAAGCTTGTTTAAAATTTTAATTGCCTCGTCCTCGTTGACCTCAACGGAAACCTTTAAAAATTCTTCGTTTTCACCACGGTTTATAGCAAGAATTCTGTGGCTCGGAATTTTCTTTACAGCCTCGGAATAATCGTAGTACATAGAGTAAACGCTGTCTTCTTCTGTTTTTGCAACAGAGCGAATAATACCTGTTTTTTCTATGAGCTCTTTAAGGAACTTTCTTGCCTCTGCAGAGTCAGAAATAATTTCTGCAATGATATCTGAAGCGCCTTGTAAAGCATCCTCTACTGTTTCTACGCCTTTTTCAGCGTCAACGTAATCTTTAGCAATATCGTTTAAATCTACGCCCTTTAAGGTGAAGCCGAAAAGCAAGTCTGCAAGAGGCTCTAAGCCCTTTTCCTTAGCAACAGAGGCTCTTGTTTTACGCTTTTGCTTATAAGGACGGTAAATATCCTCAACCTCTGCTAAGGTGATTGCCTTAGAAATAGCCTCAGCTAATTCCTCGGTCATTTTTCCTTGCTCTTCAATAGAATTTGTAACCTCTTCTTTTCTCTTTTCAAGGTTTCTTATATATGTGAGTCTGTCGAAAATATCTCTCAGCTTTTGGTCGTCGCAAGAGCCGTGCATTTCTTTTCTGTAACGTGCAATAAACGGAATTGTATTGCCGTCATCAATCAAGCTGATAACGTTTGAAATATGCACTTCACTCATTGAAAATTCAGTGCTTAATTGCTTTATGATATCCAAAATAAAACATCCTTTACCTTTAAAATTCAACTTAATAATTATAACGATTATAGTTAGTCGAAACAGTGTGAAAATACACTGTTTCGATACCAAATATATAATTTGGTATCGAATTTTCTTTGAAAATTCGACTATAATCCTTTCAATGACTGTAATGCAAAATTGTATTTTTGAAAGACAATTTTGCTAAAAGCCGATAAAATCGGCTTTTACGAAACGCTACTGCGTTTCGACAAATTACAGATATTATACCACAAGCCATTTAAAAAATAAAGCAAAATCTTGTAATTAAAATCATTTTATGGTATTATTTTTAATATCCTTTACTTTTTCTCTCAGGGGGTGTAATGAATGCAGCAGTTAGGGAATAAATCATATATTTCAATGCTTTATCTCGCATTTTTATTTGTGCTTTCAGCAGTGCTTTGCATTTATTTTGGTGAAATAACCTTCAAGTATTTACAAGCGTTGCTTTTCACAAAAGACCACGAAGCAATTTTAACCTATGGTGACCTTTTTCAACAATATTCCTTCGGGTCATACAGACACCGTGTTACACCTATTCATATCACACTTGTTTCATTCATAGTGCAGATATATTCGCTTTACACGTTAGCAAAAAGACTGACTCAGCCAAGAGCTTTAATTGAGTGTGATGACCGCGGCTTTTATCTTCATATGCCCTTTAACAAATCGTGGTACGTTTTGTACGAGGAAATAATAGGTATAAGGGTTGCAAAATACGATTTTCCGGTTTATGCAAAAAAACGTAATGCAAATTGGTTTTTTTATGACCCGGATGATTATATTGAAATTGATACGAGAAGAATGATGAACGAAAAAACCACCGGCACCATAACGGTTACAATACGAAAAAAATCTTTTGTATTAGGCGGTGTTAAGGGTGCTTTGCCGGTGGCAAGAAAAATGCAGTCTGTTTGCAATAAGGGCAGAAAAGAATACTTTGCATGGCTTGATGACCAAGCAAGACAAAGACGTGAAAAAGAATTGATAGAGCGAACAAAAACTTAAGGTGATGTGAGACGAACACTGCACGGTTTTGTAAGACAAAAATTCTCACCCTAAGGAGGAAAAACTATGAGAAAAAAACAATTTAAAGCGGAAAGCAAAAAGCTTATGGATATGATGATTAATTCCATTTATACCCATAAGGAGGTGTTCATACGCGAAATTATTTCAAACGCAAGTGATGCGCTTGATAAATTATATTTCAAGTCACTTACAGATTCCTCTGTAGGTCTTAACAAGGATGATTTTTGCATTCGTTTAACAACAGATAAAAACAACAGAATACTCACTATTTCAGATAACGGCTGCGGTATGACCGAGGACGAGCTTGAAAATAACTTGGGTACTATTGCAAAAAGCGGCTCACTTGCATTCAAAACGGAAAATGAGCAAAGTGAGGATGTGGATATAATAGGTCAATTCGGCGTAGGCTTTTATTCTGCATTTATGGTAAGTGATACTGTAACGGTAGAAAGCAGGGCATTCGGTAGCGATAAGGCTTATAAATGGGTTTCAAGCGGTGCAGACGGCTACACCATAGAGGAATGTGAAAAGGACTCATTCGGTACCGTAATTAAATTAAAGCTTAAGGATGATACCGAAGAGGATAATTACAGCCAGTACCTTGAAAGCTACAAAATAGAGGCACTTGTAAAAAAATATTCAGATTACATTCGTCATCCTATTAAAATGTACGTTGAATCAAAAGAATTAAAAGAGGGTACGGAGAACGAGTACGAAACAGTAATTACCGATAAAACTCTTAACAGTCGTGTGCCTATCTGGAAGAAAAATAAAAACGAGGTAACAGATGAGGATTACAATAATTTCTACAGTGAAAAGTTTTATGACTTTGAAGCACCGTTAAAGGTTATTCACTCTAAAACAGAGGGCAATGCTACTTATAGTGCGCTTATGTTTATTCCAAAACACGCTCCGTTTGATTATTATTCAAAGGATTTTGAAAAGGGCTTACAGCTTTATTCAAAAGGCGTTTTAATTATGGAAAAGTGCTCAGACCTGCTTCCTGATTATTTCAGCTTCGTAAAGGGTCTTGTGGATTCTGAGGATTTATCCTTAAACATTTCTCGTGAAATGCTTCAGCACGACGCACAGTTAAAGCTCATTGCAAAAACAATTGAAAAGAAAATTAAATCTGAGCTTGAAAAAATGCTTAACAATGAAAGAGAAGCTTACGAAGAATTTTTCAAAACATTCGGTATGCAAATTAAGTTCGGTATTTACAACAGCTACGGAATGAACAAGGAGAATCTTAAGGATTTAGTTTTATTCTATTCTTCAAAGGATAAGTCCCTGGTTTCTCTTAAGGAGTACGTGGCAAGACTTAAGGACGGACAAGAAAAAATCTACTACGCTTGCGGTGAAACTATAGAAAAAATAGAAATGCTTCCTCAGACGGAGGCGGTAAAGGATAAGGGCTTTGAGATTCTTTACCTTACGGAATATGTTGACGAGTTCACCGTAAAAATGCTCCACGAATATGACGGCAAGGAATTCCAGAATATTTGTGACGAAAAGCTGGACCTTAATTCTGAGGACGAAAAGGCTGCTCTTAAAGAGAAAAACGAAGCAGATAAAGAAATGCTCGATTTTATAAAGGACGCTTTAAACGGTGACGTTTCTGAGGTGCGCTACACAAACAACCTTAAGAATTATGCTGTTTGCCTTACAAGTGAGGGCAATTTGTCACTTGAAATGGAAAAGGTTTTAAACTCAATGCCTTCTAACGAGCAAAAGGTAAAGGCTGAAATTGCGCTTGAAATAAATGCAGGTCATAAGTTAGCAGAAAAGCTTAAGGAGCTTTATGAAAATGATAAGGACGCGCTTAAAAGCTATGCAAAGCTTCTTTATGCTCAGGGCTGCCTTATAAGCGGAGTTTCTGTTAAGGACCCTGCGGAATTGAGCTCTCTTATTGTGGATTTAATGATAAAATAAAGCTTGAGTTAATAAAAAATTAAAAATGTTAACAATTTGTTCACAATTATGTTAGAATTGCAACAAAATGATTTGTTATATAATAGGTAGACATTAAGGTTGCTTAACCTAACCAAACATTTTCTCTTTCCAAAGAAAAGGCCCCACTAAGTAGGTGGGGCTTTTCTTTTTTGTTCTTTTTTCATATTTTTGCGCATAAGTCATTTTTTCACCCGCTCGACGTACCTTTGTACGCCTTCGGGGTGAAGAAAAAGCTTTGTTTTGACCAAGGTGAAGCCATACTTAAAAATTTATACTTGTAAATTTTACCCTTTTATGTATAATAATGTAGTTAGAATGAATTTGTTAAATGTTAGCTTTTCGTAATAAAATAAAAGGAATGGTAAATTTTATGGCAGAAAAAAGAAGCTCGTTTTCGGGCAAATTAGGCTTTGTTCTTGCAACTGCAGGCTCAGCGGTTGGCCTTGGTAACATATGGCGTTTTCCGTATCTTGCAGCTAAATATGGCGGAGGTATATTTTTACTTGTATATCTCGTTTTAGCACTCACCTTCGGCTTTGCTTTAATGTGTGCAGAAATTGCAATAGGCAGAAAAACTGGTGTAAGCGCAATAGAGGCGTTTGGCAAGCTTAACAAAAAATTCAAGTTTGTTGGTTGGCTTTGCTCAATAGTTCCGATTATAATTCTTCCGTATTATTCGGTTATTGGCGGTTGGATTATTAAATACTGTACCGTTTTTGTGACAGGCAAGCTTTCTTCTGCTGCAACAGACGGATTTTTCGATTCATTTATTGCAGCACCCTTTGAGCCGTTAGTGTGGTTTGCTATTTATATTGGTATCACCGCATTGGTTGTACTTTTAGGTGTTGAAAAGGGAATTGAAAAGGTAAGCAAGGTTATGATGCCTGTTTTAGTTGTACTTACAATATTTATTGCAGGCTATTCAATGTTTATGCCCGGTGCGTTAGAGGGTGTTAAATTCTATCTTATGCCCGATTTTTCAAAATTCTCCGCAACAACAGTGCTTTCTGCTATGGGTCAGCTTTTCTACTCAATGTCACTTGCAATGGGTATAATGATTACTTACGGCTCATATATGAAAAAAGACGTAGGGCTTGAAAGCTCTGTAAAGCAAATCGAGCTTTTTGATACTGGTATTGCATTCTTAGCAGGTCTTATGATTATTCCTGCGGTGTTCGCTTTCTCCGGCGGTGATGAGTCCGCCTTAGGTAAGGGCCCCGGTCTTATGTTTGTTACGCTTCCAAAGGTATTTGAAAGCATGGCAGGCGGAACAATAATAGGAACACTTTTCTTCGTGTTAGTGCTCTTTGCAGCCCTTACGTCTTCAATTTCACTCATGGAAACGGTAGTTTCAATTGTAAAGGATAAAACAGGTCTTTCCAGAAAAAAGACGTTACTTATAGTTTTAATAGGCTCAATAATTATAGGCTCACTTTCCGCACTCGGCTACGGTACGTTGGAAAACGTTAAAATTATAGGTATGGCATTCCTCGATTTCTTTGACTTTATAAGCAACAGCGTATTAATGCCCGTGGTTGCATTTTTAACCTGCATATTTGTAGGCTACGTTGTAAAGCCGGGTGTGTTTGTTGAAGAAATTGAGCTTGCCGGTAAATTTAAAAGGAAAAAGCTTTTCCTTGTTGTAATTAAATATTTTGCACCTATTTGCATTGTGCTTATTCTTGTTTCTTCCGTGCTTGATGCACTTGGTATTGTAAAAATTTAAGTTATTATATAAAAATAAAAGGCTCTGTCATTTTCAGCTTTGAAAACGGCAGAGCCTCTTTTTAATTATTTTTACAGGTGCAGCTTTTAGTGCCGCATTCATCTGCGTAAGGGCAGCCAATGCACCTTTTGCCCTTGCGTTTAGCTTTTACTATGTAGCCTATTGCAAGTCCTAAAATTACTGCGAGTATTATAAAAATCAAAATATTTTTCATGATAATTTATTTTATCCTATATGAATGAATTTTAATCGGCTTTGATTATAACGATTATAGTTAGTCGAAACAGTGTATTTTTACACTGTTTCGATACCAAATCATATGTTTGGTATCGAATTTTCTTTGAAAATTCGACTATAATCCTTTCAATGAATGTAATGCAAAATTGTATTTTTTTAAAATCAATTTTGCTAAAAGCCGATTTTATCGGCTTTTGTGAAACGCTACTGCGTTTCGACTAATGACAATCATTATTACTTGAAAATTACGTCTTTAGCTTTGCCGACGGTAGTCACTTTTTTGTTGTTTTTTATTGTGAGTGTAATAACTACTGCTACGAAAATTAAAATAGCAATAAGTCCGTAAATAAAACCGTTACCTAAGGCTCCCGTTGAGATGAGTGTGCCTGCCTGGTAAACAATAAATCCAAGTGAAAATGCTGTTGCTACCTGGAGTGCTATACCGCTCCAAAACCACTTTGCACTTTTCATTTCTGAATTCATTGCAGCAAGTGCGGCAAAGCACGGAGGGGAATAAAGGTTAAGAATAAGAAATGCCATTGCAGCAGCCGGCGCAAGCCCTAATACAGAGGCAACCTGAGAAGCACCGCCTTCTAAAGTAAGCTCGTCAACGTTTATAAAGTTCGTAATACTGAAGCATACCGCAAGAGTGCCCACAACGTTTTCCTTTGCTATAAAGCCTGTTATGGTAGAGGCAGCTAACTGCCAGGATATAACGCCCACAACAGGGAAAAAGATGTATGAGAAAGGTGAAGCTATTGTTGCTAAAATGGAAGCATCTGCATTTTCTGCCACTTGTAAATTCCATGAGAAGGTTTGCATAATCTGGACTGCAGTATTACAAATAAGAATTACGGTTGCCGCCTTTACTACGTAAGACCAGCCACGGCTGCACATAGATTTAAAGGCTCTTAAAAGGCTTGGCACCTTGTATTCGGGAAGCTCAATTATAAAGTAAGCCTTTCTTGCTTTGTAGCCGGAAATCTTGTTAACGAGTAATGCACCAAAGAAAATTAAAGCAATTCCTAAAAAGTACATAACAGGTCCAATCCATTTTGCATCACTGAAAAACACACCCGAAATAAGTGCTATAACAGGAAGCTTTGCTCCGCACGGCATAAATGGTGCAAGCATTGCGGTAACTCTGCGCTCCTGCTCGTTGCGAATTGTTCTGCACGCCATAATTCCCGGCACGGCACAGCCCGTTGTAATTACAAAGGGAATAATAGATTTGCCCGAAAGACCCACCTTTTTGAAAATTGGGTCAAGCACAACGGAGGCACGAGCCATATAGCCGCAATCCTCAAGCAGGGCAATAAGAAAATACATCACCATTACAAGAGGTAAAAAGCCTACAACCGCAATAACGCCGCCGACAACGCCATCAACTAAAAGAGAGGTTAGGAAAGGGTTTGCATCTTTGAAAAGCTCTGAAAGGTAGCTTTGTCCTGCTTCAAGGAGTCCTACTAACCAATCTGCAATCCATACGCCGGGGCCGTATTGAGAAATCCAAAGCACTAAAAACATTACTACTGCAAAAATCGGGAGTCCTACCCATTTATTAGTAATAATAGCATCTATTTTATCCTGAGCGTTTCTGTCGTGCGTAAAGGTTTTTCGTACCTCTACTGCCTCAACTACTGCCTTAACAAATTGAAAGCGCTTTTTGTCGGCAGTCTTAACGTCAGATTTTTTGCTTAAATCTATGTTTTCCTGAATGAATGGTGCAACCTGAGTGCTACCAACTATTTTTGCAGCGGCTTCAATTACTGCTTTTACACCGTCTGCGGTAGTAGAAACTGTTTCTATTACAGGACAGTTTAATTTTCTTGCTAAAAGCTCCGCGTTAATTACGTTACGCTTTTTTACGTTTAAATCAGTTTTATTTAAGGCAATCGCTACAGGAATATTAAGCTCTAACAGCTGAGTGGTAAAAAAGAGGCTTCTGCTTAAGTTAGTGGCGTCTACTATGTTGATTATTACGTCGGGCTTTTCCTTTTCAATGTAGTTTCTTGTAACAGCCTCCTCGCTTGTGAAGGGGGACATAGAGTAAGCGCCGGGAAGGTCTACTATAATTATTTCTTCACTTGTAGTGTTAAGAGACTTTTTTAAAGAGTGCTCCTTTTTCTCTACCGTAACACCTGCCCAGTTTCCAACCTTTTCGTTTGCGCCTGTTAAGGCATTGTACATAGTTGTTTTACCACTATTTGGGTTTCCTGCCAATGCGATTTTCATTCGCGTACCTCCTATAGTTAGCGGTTGCTAACTTGATAACAAAAAACAAAATCAAACTGTAATAGCCTCAGCTAAGGGTTTGTCTATATTATATCTTCCGTCTTTAATTGCGACGATTAAGCTGCTTTTTAAGCGTGAGATTATTGTTATGGGCTCGCCTGCATAACAGCCTAAGGTAAAAAGAAAAGAGTCTATTTCGTCATCATTTGTATGAATCTCTTTAACAAAATATTCCTTGCCTATTTCCGCAGTGAATAAATTCATAAAATCGTCCCTTCTATAGAGTTAGCCTTTGCTAACCGAAAGCGTCAAATATTAGTTAGCGGTTGCTAACTAATATTATAATATCAGTTATTCCGTTTTTTGTCAATTGAAAATTGTAAAATTTTTCATTTTTGTCGTTTTGCTGAATAGCAAGCTTTATTTTCTTGATTTTTTTTGTTAAATGTGTTATTGTTAGGCATAGAGCAGGGCAGATACCGAGTACTTGTTTAATATTTCTGAAAAGAAAAGAGGGTAAAAAATGGCTTTGAAGGAATCGGGGGAAATGTACCTTGAAACTATTTACGTTCTGAATCAAAAAAGTGATTCTGTTCGTTCAATAGACGTTTGTGAATATATGGGCTATTCAAAGCCAAGCGTATCGAGAGCGGTAGGTCTTTTAAAAAAAGAAGGGCTTATTGACGTGAGTGCGGAGGGCTTTTTAACGTTAACAAAAACGGGTGAGCAGACTGCAAAAAAACTTTTCGAAAGGCACACAATACTCTCGGAGTTTTTAATCTCCTTGGGTGTTGATGAGGAAACCGCAACTGAGGATGCCTGCAGAATAGAACACGTTATAAGTGAAAAATCGTTTGAAGCAATTAAAAACAGACGCTGATTATTGCTTGTGAAAATTAAAAGCTCTGTCATTTCGAAATTCGGAAATGACAGAGCTTAATTTATTTTTAATTCAAAATGTATAATAGTGCTAAAATAAGCATTTCGTCTGCTTTTTCTTCGGTAAGTAATAAAATTAAAGACAAAAGCAGCGTTTTGTCACTGTCCATTGAAAGGTCACCTAAAAGTCCTTTCAGGGTGTCGTTTTGAGTATTTGTCCGGTTCACTTTTTTCAAGTACTCTTTTTGTGTTATTTCCTCTGCTGTGGGAGGTGCGTCGGAGCCTTTTTCTTTTTCAAAATAAGATGAGGTAGAGGCAAAGCTTTTAAGCTCCTCTAAATAATCATTCGGCATTTTTATTCTCTCGGGAGAGGTGGCGGTGCGCTGCGGTTCTTCTTTAGGCATGCTGCTTGTGTTTATACCTTCAACTACGTTTCTTGCCTTCTGCTGCATTTCGTTTACACGTCTTAGTGCATCATTTTGCATTTTCATAATCTCGTTGTAGGAGTACTCTGCCATATTACATTATTCCTTTTTCCTTTAGTAAGGGTATTATTGAAAGCAGCTTAATAAATTTAACGGCTTCGTCAGCCTTTCTTCTTCTTTCATCTGAAAGCAGCGGCTTTAAGGCGTAAATAAAATCCTCTCGTTCATCATGCGAATTTAAAGCAGAAAGCAGGGGTAATAAATTTTGAAAAACCGACATATCGGGAAGCCCTAAGGAGCTGAAATCGGGCATAGGGATATTGCTTTGTGGCTTTACATCAGCGTTGCTTTGAGCCTCACTTTTGCCTTGTGCTTCAGCGTTACCTCCTAAAATAGAGCTTGCAACGTTTTTTAAGTTGTTTATGTCCTCCTGAGAAAGAGAGGATAAAATGCTGCCAATATCAAGGTCTGCCATTAAAATCACCACCGGTCAGCTTTTTAAAAAGCTGCTTCGCCAAATCACTGTTTAACAATTCCTTGGTTTTGCTTTCGTCTGAAAGCACAGCCTTCAGCTTTTCTGTCTGGCTTTCCGTAAGATTTTCGTTTATGAAATCTCGCAGGGAATCATTTGTTTTAACGTCCTCTAAATTCATCTTGCTTTTTTCGTTATTCAACATTGAAATCACCCTCATAATGCAATATAATAGTAATAAACTTTATGATTTATAAAGGAGATTTATGTATGAGAGTATTAGTGCTTTCAGATTCACATAAGCACGTTGCAAATTTAGTGGAGGCTATTTCACGCGAGCCCTCTGCAGAGGTTGTTTACTTTTTAGGTGACGGAATAAGTGAAATGGAAGAAATGGTGGAAATTTTTAAGGATAAAAAATTTTTCATTATTCTTCGAGGTAATTGCGATTATATTACAACTACGCCTTTAACCGACATCAGAAGCCTTGGCAGCTATAAGCTTTATGCCTCGCACGGCGCAGCAGAAAACGTAAAATATTCTCTTGAGGGAATAAAAAAAGAGGCGAGAAGCAACGGCTGTAATATAGCACTCTTCGGACACACTCACCAAAAATATTATTGCTATGAAGACGGGCTCCACCTTTTTAATCCCGGCAGCATAAAAGAGGGGAGCTACGGTGTAATAGATATTACAGATAACGGTGTTTTGTGCTTTCACAAAAATTTATGGGAGATAAAGTAGTAGTTTTGTTGACATTCTAAATGGTAAATGATAAAATAACACTATATTTTTATTGAAGGAGAGATTCTATGGATTTCATTACCTTGAATGCTTCAGGCGCAGTAGATTTCCGTCAGGACAGCTTTATGATTATTCTGGCACTCGGCGTTGTTGCGTTTGTTATCATTCAGTCACTTTATTTTATAAAAAAGGCTTGGAGCAGAGCAAAGGAACTCGGCATTTCTAAGGAGACACTTAAAAGCACGGTAACCTCAAGTGCACTTTTTACAATTGCTCCCGCAATTGCAATTTTAGTAACAGTTTTTGCGCTTCAAAAGGCTTTGGGCTACGTTCTTCCGTGGATAAGGCTTTCTGTTATAGGAAACATTGCTTACGAGTCAACAGCAGCTTCTTCCGTTCTTAACGGTAACTTAAGTGAGGCTGTTACAGACCCTACACAGTTCGGTACAATTGCTTGGGTTATGACAATCGGTAGCTCTCTTCCGCTTTTCTTGCTTCCTATTCTTTGCAAAAAGATACATAAAAAAGTTGGCGGTGCTATGAGCAACTCAAACAGTAAAATAGGTGCGCTTGCAGATTATATTTCTGCAGCAGCATTCATTGGTATTATTACTGCTTTCGTTGCTTCTTCAATAGTTGGTATGGGCTCAAGCTCAGCTAACGATTCAGGTTTTTTATCAATAGCAACGCTTATATTTGCTTTAATAATTTATCTTGTATTAGAGCTTGTTTCGAAAAAGTTCAACTTAACAAAATTTGAGCCGTTCATAATGCCTATTGCTATGTTCGGAGCTATGTTGGTTGCGGTTCTTTTAACTAATATTCTTCCTGAAGATTTAGTTTCATTCACTTGGCCTTGGTTCGAAGAAATTCGTGCGGCCAAAGCATCTTAAAAGGAGGTAACGGAAATGAAATCATATATTGATAAAGCGCATACAAGAGGTAAAATCTGGAGCGTGCTTGCTATAATCGTTCTTTTTTCTGTACCTACTTTAATTTGTATTCATAATGGTGCGTGGCCCACACTCGGTGACGTGTTTAATAAAAACATTATCAGCGTGCTTGCTATTTATTGGATTTCGGCAGTTGTTGAGGTTATTACCTACACACCAATGCTTGGTGCAGGCGGTACTTATTTAAGCTTCGTTACAGGTAACATTACAAACCTTAAGCTTCCTTGCGGACTTAACGCTATGAACTCTGCAAAGGTAAAGGCAAACTCAGAAGAGGGCGAAGTAATTTCTACAATTGCTATTGGTGTTTCCGCTATAGTTACAACAGTTATTATTGCAGTTGGTGTTCTTGCTTTTGGTGATACCGTTGCAAAGCTTATGGAGCCGGGCTCTCCTTTAGCACCTGCATTTAATAACGTTACAACAGCACTTTTCGGTGCATTGTTTGCATCTTACCTTGGTAAATATTGGAAGGTTACAATTTTACCGCTTATTGTAGGCTGTGTTGTTCTCCTTCTTTCACCAAACTTTGGTGTTGGTACACTTCTCTTTGTAACAATTGTTGCAAGTATTGCAGGCGTATTCCTTCTTTCAAAGCTTAACCTTCTTGAGCCTAAGAAAAAATGAGTTCGATTCGCAAAATTGAGAATTAAGGAAACGCTGCGCGAATGCTTCGCAAAATGCAGAATGCAGAATTGAGGAAGTCCTTCGGACTTGATTATAAAAAATTTCATATAATAAAAAACATCCTATCATTTAAAGGTTATAGTAAACTAAAAATGATAGGATGTATTTATTTTTATTCACATATAATTATAATTCAAACGCGAAGCGTTTCCTTAACGCTGCATTCTGCACTCTGCATTCTGCATTCATCTTACAACGCCGTCAAGCACAGCCTGCTCTTTAACAGCCTTTGCAACTTCATAGGCAATGCTTTTATCAAGCGCAGAGGGGATTATATTCTCCTCGTTCAATTCGTTTTCCGGAATATGCTCTGCGAGCGCCTTTGCAGCGGCAAGCTTCATATTTTCCGTAATTTTCGTTGCATTTGCATCAAGCGCTCCGCGGAAAATACCGGGGAAAACAAGAACGTTGTTTATTTGATTAGGAAAATCTGAACGTCCTGTACCGACAATTCTTGCGCCTGCGTTTTTTGCCTTGTCGGGCATAATTTCAGGTGTCGGGTTAGCCATAGCAAAAACTATGGAGTCGCTATTCATTGCTTTAACCATTTCCTCGGTTAAGACGTTCGGTGCGGAAACACCGACGAAAACGTCTGCATTTTTTATAGCTACGGAAAGGTCGCCCTTTAAATTTTCTTTGTTTGTGATTTTTGCTAAAGACTGCCTTTCTTCACCCAAAGCAGCATCATTTTCATCAATGATGCCTTTTTTATCTACAAGCACCATATTTTTTGCGCCTGCAGAAATAAGCATTTTAGAAATAGCCGTACCTGCTGCACCTAAGCCGTTAACAACAATTTTTGCTGTTGAAATATCCTTTTTTACAACCTTTAGTGCATTAAGCAGAGCTGCAAGAACAACAACTGCAGTACCGTGCTGGTCGTCGTGGAATATAGGAATATTACAGCATTCGTTTAATTTCTTTTCAATTTCAAAGCATCTTGGTGCAGAAATATCCTCTAAATTTATTCCGCCAAAGCTACCGGAAATCAAGAAAATAGTTTTGACAATTTCATCCGTATCCTTTGACTTAATGCAAAGCGGAAAAGCATCAACGTCTGCAAATGCCTTGAAAAGAGCGCATTTACCCTCCATAACAGGCATACCTGCCTCGGGGCCTATATCACCAAGCCCTAAAACTGCAGTGCCGTCAGTTATAACAGCAACCAGGTTATTTCTTCTTGTTAACTCAAATGATTTGTTGACGTTCTTTTCTATTTCAAGACACGCTTCGGCAACACCGGGGGTGTACGCTAAAGACATATCTTCACGAGTTTCAAGCGGACAGCGTGTAACAACCTCTATTTTCCCGTTCCACTCGTAGTGCTTTTTTAAAGATTCTTTTCTTATATCCATTATTTGTTCGCCTGTGCTTTTAAATATGCGTTTATAAATCCGTCAATATCGCCGTCCATAACAGCGTTTATGTTACCGTTTTCAAAGTTCGTTCTGTGGTCCTTTGCAAGGGTGTAAGGCATGAATACGTAAGAACGAATCTGGCTGCCCCAAGCAATTTCCTTTTGCACGCCCTTAATATCACTTATTTTGTCAAGGTGCTCTCTTTCCTTTATTTCAATAAGCTTGGACTTGAGCATACGCATAGCAACCTCTCTGTTCTGGTGCTGGCTTCTTTCAACCTGACAGGAGCAAACAATACCTGTAGGAATGTGAGTAAGACGAACAGCAGAGGAGGTTTTGTTAACCTTTTGACCACCTGCGCCAGATGAACGGTAAACGTCCATTTTAATATCTTCAGGTGCAATGTCAACTTCAATAGTGTCATCTATTTCAGGCATAACCTCTAATGAAGCGAATGAAGTGTGTCTTCTGCCGGAGGCATCAAATGGAGAAACACGAACAAGGCGGTGAATACCGCTTTCACTCTTCATATAGCCGTAAGCATTTTCACCTTCAATAAGAATAACTGCAGATTTAAGACCTGCCTCGTCACCGTCAAGGTAGTCAAGGGTAGAAACCTTAAAGCCGTGTCTTTCGCCCCAGCGGTTGTACATTCTGAAGAGCATTTGTGCCCAGTCCTGAGCCTCTGTTCCGCCTGCACCTGCGTGGAATGTGAGAATAGCATTGTTAGAGTCGTATTCACCTGTAAGAAGAGTTGAAAGCGTCATAGCGTCAAGCTGAGAAATGAAAGCATCTACGCTTGAACGGCACTCGTCAAAGAGAGATTCATCCTCTTCCTCGTTTGCTAAATCAATTAAGGTGAGCGTGTCGTCAAATACTGCTTTAAGGTCGTCGTAAGCCTTTATTTTGTTTTTTAACGTAGCAGTTCTCTGCACGATTTTTTGTGAGCTCTGAACGTCATCCCAAAAGCCGTCCTGAGCACTTTGCTCCTCTAACTCCTTAACCTCTTCCGCCATTGCCTTAAGGCCTAAGGCTTCGGCTAAATCTTTAAGCTTATCCTCGTAAGCAGATAATTCTAAGTTTAATTCTTCAAACTGAAGCATATTCTGAAATTCCTTTCTTGGAAAAATTTAAGTACATATTTTACCAAATATGTATTATACCCAATTTTAGTCAAGTTGTAAAGGATATAATTGAAAATATTTATTATTAATATATTATAATCAATAAGTAAATAAACACTTGCAAAAATACCCTTTTCGTGATAATATATTTTCTGTATGACACTATGAAAAAGTCATGGAGGTAGTAGAATGTACGAACCAATTTCGCCAAACGTGAATTTTGTTGAGCAAGAAAAGCAAATCGAAAAATTCTGGCGTGAACAAAAAATCTTTGAAAAAAGCATTGAGGACAGAAAAAACGGAACACCTTACGTGTTTTACGACGGTCCACCAACAGCAAACGGTAAGCCGCACATAGGTCACGTTTTAACCCGTGTTATAAAAGATATGATTCCCCGTTACCGCACAATGAAGGGCTGTATGGTTCCAAGAAAAGCAGGCTGGGACACACACGGTCTTCCTGTTGAGCTTGAGGTTGAAAAGCTTTTAGGTCTTGATGGTAAGGAGCAAATTGAAGAATACGGTCTTGAGCCTTTTATTGGTCACTGTAAGGAAAGTGTTTGGAAGTATAAGGGTATGTGGGAGGATTTTTCACGTACAGTTGGCTTCTGGGCAGATATGGAAGACCCTTACGTTACTTACCACAATGACTTTATTGAGTCTGAGTGGTGGGCACTTAAAAAGATTTACGAGAAAAATCTTCTTTACAAGGGCTTCAAAATTGTTCCTTATTGCCCACGCTGCGGCACACCTCTTTCTTCACACGAGGTAGCACAGGGCTATAAAACAGTTAAGGAGCGTTCAGCAGTTGTACGCTTTAAGGTTGCAAATGAGGACGCATATTTTCTTGCATGGACAACTACACCTTGGACTCTTCCGTCAAACGTTGCACTTTGTGTAAACCCTGCAGATACATATTGCAAGGTTAAGGCAGCAGACGGTTACACTTATTATATGGCAGAAGCACTTTTAGATAAGGTGCTCGGCAAGCTTAAAACAGAAGAAAACGAAGCTTACGAGGTGCTTGAAACCTACAAGGGTGCAGATTTAGAGCATAAAGAATACGTACCGCTTTTCGACTACGTAAAGCCTCTTTGCGACAAGCAGAATAAAAAAGGCTTCTTTATTACAACTGACAGCTACGTTACAATGTCAGACGGTACAGGTATTGTTCATATTGCACCTGCATTTGGTGTGGATGACGCAAAGGTCGGCAGAAAATACGACCTTCCGTTCATTCAATTAGTAGACGGTGCAGGCTTAATGGCAGAGCCGACACCTTACGTTGGTACGTTTGTTAAGGATGCAGATAAATTAGTTTTAGTTGACCTTGAAAAGGCGGGACTCCTTTTTGATGCACCAAAATTTGAGCACGAATATCCACACTGCTGGAGATGCTCAACTCCTCTTATTTACTACGCGAGAGAATCCTGGTTTATAAAAATGACCGAGGTAAGAGAGGACTTAATTAAAAATAACAACACAATTAACTGGATTCCCGAGAGCATTGGTAAGGGTCGTTTTGGCGACTGGTTAGAAAACGTTCAGGACTGGGGTATTTCACGTAACAGATATTGGGGTACACCGCTTAACATCTGGGAATGCGAATGCGGATGCCGTCATTCAATTGGTTCTATTGAAGAATTAAAATCAATGAGCGATAATTGCCCTGATGACGTTGAATTACACAGACCATTTATAGATGCTGTTACAATTAAGTGCCCTGACTGCGGTAAAGAAATGCACCGCGTGCCTGAGGTTATTGACTGTTGGTTTGACAGCGGCGCAATGCCGTTTGCACAGCACCACTACCCATTTGAAAATAAAGAGCTGTTTGAAGCACAATTCCCTGCAGACTTTATTTCTGAGGCGGTTGACCAGACACGTGGTTGGTTCTATTCACTTCTTGCAATTTCAACACTTATTTTCAATAAAGCACCTTACAAAAACGTTATTGTTTTAGGTCACGTGCAGGACGAAAACGGACAGAAGATGAGTAAATCAAAGGGTAATGCGGTTGACCCGTTTGATGCACTTGAGAGCTATGGCGCAGATGCTATTCGTTGGTATTTCTACACTAACTCAGCACCTTGGCTTCCTAACCGTTTCTACGGCAAAACAGTTGTTGAAGGTCAAAGAAAGTTTATGGGTACTCTTTGGAACACATATGCTTTCTACGTGCTTTATGCAAATATAGATAAGTTTGACCCTACTAAATATAACTTAGAGGACTGCAAGCTTACCGTTATGGATAAATGGCTTCTTTCAAAGCTTTACTCAATGGTTAAGACTGTGGACGATAACCTTGCTAACTACAAGATTCCTGAGGCTGCAAAGGCTCTTCAGGAGTTTACAGACGAAATGAGTAACTGGTACGTTCGCCGCGGCAGAGAAAGATATTGGGTGCAGGGTGAAACAGAGGACAAAACAGCAGCATATATGACACTTTATACTGCACTTACTGTTACTGCAAAAACGGCTGCTCCTATGATTCCGTTTATGGCAGAGGCTATTTACAGAAACCTTGTTTGCAACGTAGATAAGTCTGCACCGGAAAGCGTTCATCTTTGCGACTTCCCTGTAGTACGTGAAGACCTTATTGACAAAGAGCTCGAAAAGAATATGGACGAGGTAGTAGATATTGTTGTTTTAGGTCGTGCAGCAAGAAACGGCTCTAACTTAAAGAACAGACAGCCTCTTAACACAATGTACGTAAATTGTGACAAAAAGGTTGAGGGCTACTTTATTGATATTATCCGTGAAGAGCTTAACGTTAAAAACGTTGACTTTGATGCTGATGCTGAATCATTTGTTTCATATACCTTCAAGCCGCAGTTAAAGACTTTAGGTCCAAAGTACGGCAAGCAATTAGGCGAAATCAGAAATGCTTTAGCAGAGCTTCCGAGTGATGCTAAAAAGACGCTTGATGCAGAGGGCAAGCTTGTACTTAACCTTGCAGGCGGCACTGTTGAATTGGCGGTTGAGGACGTTCTTATTGATACAGTTCAAAAAGAAGGCGTGTTCACTGTTTCTGATAAGGGTGTTACAGTTGCACTTGATACAGAGCTTACTGAGGAGCTTATTGAAGAAGGCTTTGTAAAAGAGCTTATAAGCAAAATTCAGACAATGAGAAAGGATTCTGACTTTAACGTTACAGACCACATTAACGTTACACTTTCAGGTAACGAAAAGGTTGCAGAAATCGCTCTTAAAAATAAAGAGTCAATTGCTACAATAGTTCTTGCAGATTCAATTACGGTCGGCACTAAAAACGCTAACGCTAAGGAATGGGATATCAACGGCGAGAGCATTGCAATTGAGGTAGTCAGAGTATAAAAATAAAAACTCGGTAGTGAAAACTACCGAGTTTTTTGTTTTTTGGAAAACCCAAAATAATATAAACAGATTTTATAATGTGTTTATTTAAGCATATCAATAATTTGTTGCCCGTGTGTTTTGATTTTTACCGGAGAAAGAATGTTAGCACTTTTTAATTGCTCAATTGTTGTTGGTTTTATTTCCAACAATTTTTCTAATTCATCATTCGTGAAGACATAGTAGGCGGGAATCTTTAATTCAGCTGACCTGCTTTTCCTGAATGAAATCATTTTTTCTCTTAAATCTTCATTGCTTGAGACAGGTTGCGGTTTTTCTTCTGAATTGTTATTGCCTGAGATAAGAGAAAACTTTTCTTTATAATAGTCGTAATAATTTATTTCTTCGTTTGAAGCCATGTCAAGGTATGCTTTAGCGGACGCCTCCATATCCTTTTGAGAGGAAAAACCGTCGTTACTGTTTCTGTGTTCTAATTCATATTCTATTTGCCTTACCAATGAATCAGCCCTTAAAATTTTATATTTCATATCCTTGGGTGCTTTATTTGTATTTAATATGGTATCTTGATTAGCGGCAACAACTAAAACTCTTCTGTAATAATCAAAGTGATTTGCTGCAAAAAGCTTACCTAATGTAGAGAGTTTGCTTTCCCATATTTTTCGAATTACTTCCCTTTGCGCCTCTACTTGTCTTAGGGGTGAGTACATTCCTTTTTTTATTTTTTTACCATTAACAGTGAATTCTCTTATGAAATCACCCTTATCAGTAACAGTAATATTACCAACGAGGTTTTTACATTCAACAAAATAATCGTAAACGGGTGTTACAATAACGTAATCTATCTGGGCGGTTAAATCCTCGTATTTTACTTTAACGTCTCTTAAAACGTACATTCCTATATGAGCCTTTTTTAGTTGATATGCTATTTCGTTTTCTCCGTCTAAGCCTTTTTTTATTATATACAGTTCACTTAAAAGCTCTTCATTGTTAGGGTGTTCCGTATTTAATTGCTTTAAAGCGTCGTACCTGCTTTGCAAATCACTGTTTTCTTTATAGAAGATAGTATCCTTAAATCTAAGTGCTTCAATTGCGCTGTTTATTAAACCCATTTTATCAACCCCTTCATAAATTTATTATAGTATATCAGAAAAAAATGTCAATCTCGTTGTCTGATGCAGGTAGCAGAAATTAGTCAAAATATAATTTTGAAGAGAGTTTTTTTGATTTCTCTTGGTTGAAATACAAAATGTCATCAAATGATTCTTTTTTTAGGTTTTCTAAAATGTCATCTTCAATTTTTATATAGATACAGCTTTTGCAAGTACCGTTACTGTCAAGTTCCGCTTTTTCGAATTTGCATTTATCATTTGTTTGATAAATACAAAATTTGTTTTTGCATATCATAAAAATCACCTTAAAATACTTATACCATATGTTTTTACTCAAGTCAACTCAAAAGAGGTAACATATATAACTCAAAATGGTTAATATAATTATAGTATTTTGAGCTGGAGTTGTTGTTTTTGAGTATTGGTGAGGCAGTCAGACTGCGTATAATAGAGCTTTGCAATGAAAATAATATTACTGTAAATAAACTTGCTACCATTAGCGGAGTAACACAGTCTACATTAAATAATATAATTGGTGGCAGAAATAACAGCACAACAGTTTCAACCATAAAAAAGCTGTGTGACGGGCTTAATATATCAATAGAAGATTTCTTTAAATCAGAACATTTTAAAAATTTAGAACAAGAAATAAAATAACCTCGGATAGATGAAAAATCAACTATCCGAGGTTTTTGTTTTTAGTGATATACTCGCTTTGCTCGTATGCGATATG
>JAZOOH010000049.1:0-52935 GCA_045654905.1 Acutalibacteraceae bacterium
TGTTTATTCAACTTGAAGCTTTATTGGGCGGAGGCATTGAAAGGCTTCCTCTCGACTATGAGTTTGATTTTTCAAACGAAGAATTCGGCGGTGTGTTTCCATTCACAACACCTGTCATTCTGAAGGGTGAAATCAGAAACACAGCGGGTATTGTTACAATTGAAGCTAAGGCTCAGTTTTCAATGGAGGTCACTTGTGACCGTTGCGCTGAGGATATCAGACCTGAGTTTACGGTGAATATTGAGCATGGTCTTGTTGCTTCTCTCAACCACGAAGACAACGACGACTATATTCTCATTGAGGATATGAAGCTCGATGTGGAACAGCTTACTTTAGAGGACATTTATCTTGCATTGCCGGGTAAGTTTCTTTGCAAAGAAGATTGCAAGGGTCTTTGCTCAGAGTGCGGTGCAAACTTAAATGAAAGCTCCTGTGATTGCAAAAAGCCGATTGATCCCAGATGGGCAGCGCTTTTTGATTAAGGAGATTATAAAAGGTTAACTAATAATTTCAAATAAGGAGGTGCTGGGAGATGGCAGTACCAAAGAGAAGAGTATCAAAGGCAAGAAGAGACAAGAGACGTTCAAACGTGTGGAAGCTTGACGCTCCGACACTCGTAAGATGTAAGCAGTGCGGTGCATACACTGTACCCCATAAGGTTTGTGCTGAATGCGGCTACTATAAGGGCAAGCAGGTAGTTGTTAAGGACGAAGACTAAGCCTTTGGAACTTTGAGAGGTGGTAAGCTATAGGCTATCCACCTCTTTATTTCATATTGTCTACACTCATATCTGATAAGGAGCGTTTATGGTAGAAATCAAGTCTGTAATCAGAAAATCACCTGCAGACAAGGCCGGTATCAAGGGTGGAGATCTGCTTTTAAAGGTGAATTCACACGAAATCAACGACTTTCTTGACTATCAGTTTTATGTTGAAGAAAGTCGCCTTACAATTGAATATGAACATAAGGGTAGTGTGAAAACTGTACTTATCAAAAAAGATGAGTACGATGACCTTGGACTTGAATTTGAAACCTACCTTATGGACAAGCAGCATTCCTGCAAAAACAAGTGCATTTTTTGTTTTGTGGACCAAATGCCGAAGGGTATGCGTAGCACGCTTTATTTTAAGGATGATGATTCGCGTCTTTCTTTCTTCTTCGGTAATTACGTTACTCTTACAAATCTTACTCAAAAAGAAGCAGACAGAATTTGCGAAATGCACATAAGCCCAATAAACATTTCCGTTCATACCATGAATCCTGAGCTGCGCGTTAAAATGTTAAAGAATAAAAACGCAGGCGAATCCTTAAAGCTCATAAAAAAGTTTTTTGATGCAGGCATTTTAATGAATATACAGTTTGTGCTTTGTCCGGGAATTAACGACGGTGAAGAGCTTCGGTACTCTTTAAACGAGCTGGCAAAGTACGGCGCTTGTATTAACAGTATTGCCGCTGTGCCGGTAGGGCTTACAAAATATCGTGAGGGCTTAGAGCCTTTAAAGTCCTACACAAAGGAAACAGCAGCAGAGGTAATTTCAATTATAGATGAATTCAACGCTCACTACTCATTTTTTAATAACGGAAAAATTCTTGCCTTTGCTTCAGATGAATTTTATCTTTTAGCCCAAAAAGAACTGCCTTCTGAAGATTATTACGGTGAGTACAGTCAGTTGGACAACGGCGTGGGTATGTGTACTCTTTTAAAAAGTGAGTTTTTAAGTGCCTTAGCAGATGCAAATTCAAAAACCGTTGAGCGTAGCGTGAGCATTGCAACAGGGGAGCTTGCTTTCCCTCTTTTGTGCGAGCTTTCGAAAAAAGCAGAGGAAAAATTCAAAGGCTTAAGCGTTAACGTAATAAAGGTTACAAACGAGTTTTTCGGCACAACTGTTACAGTTGCAGGGCTTCTTACAGGTCAGGACCTGAAGTCACAGCTCAAAAATGAGAGCTTGGGTGACGAGCTTTTAATTCCGCGTGTTTCGTTAAGAAACGAGGGTGACAAATTCCTCGACGACTTAACGCTTGAAGAGTTAGCGGAGTTTTTAAGTGTAAAAATTACTCCCGTCGAAAACGACGGTTACAAATTGTTAGAAAATATTTTAGGAGGTGCTTAAAATGGCGCAACCGGTAGTTGCAATAGTAGGCAGACCAAACGTTGGTAAAAGTACGCTTTTTAATAAGCTTACAGGTAAAAGACTTGCTATTGTAGATGATACTCCAGGCGTAACCCGCGACAGAATTTTCGGTGAGTGCGAATGGTTAGGTCATAAAATGATGCTCGTTGATACAGGCGGTATAGAGACATATTCAGATGATATTATTCTTTCTCAAATGCGTCGACAGGCACAGCTTGCAATAGATAGCGCAAACGTTATAATTTTTGTTACCGACGTCAGAGACGGTGTTGTCGCAACTGATAGTGAGGTTGCTTCAATGCTTCAGAAAAGCGGTAAGCCAATTGTGCTTTGTGTTAATAAGTGCGACAAAATCGGCGCTCCGCCTGCAGATATTTATGAGTTTTATAATTTAGGCATAGGTGACCCGTTCCCAGTGTCATCTGTTCACGGTCACGGCACAGGTGATTTGCTTGACGAGGTAATAAAACACTTCCCCGAAGAATATTTAAGAGACGGTGAGGATGAGGATGATTACATCAAGGTTGCCGTAATTGGTAAACCAAACGTTGGTAAGTCTTCACTCGTTAACAAAATAATCGGTGAGGACCGAATGATTGTTTCAGATATTGCGGGTACAACACGTGATGCAACCGACAGCTTTGTCGAGAACGATTACGGTAAATTTATGTTTATTGATACGGCGGGTCTTCGCAGAAAATCAAAGGTTGAGGACGCCGTTGAAAAATACAGCGTTTTAAGAACAGATATGGCAGTAGAAAGAGCCAACGTCTGTGTAATTATGATAGATGCTTTAGAGGGCTTTACCGAGCAGGACAGTAAGGTTGCAGGCAGAGCCTTAGAGCAGGGTAAGGGCTGCATTATTGCGGTAAATAAATGGGATGCTTACGAAAAAGACGGCAGAACAATGGATTCCTACCGAAAAAAGCTTATGAATGATTTTTCATTTATGTCTTTTGCACCTATTATTTTTATTTCTGCAAAAACAGGTCAAAGATTAGACCGACTTTACGAGCTTATTAAGTTTGTAGACACACAAAACGCAATGCGCGTAAAAACAGGTCAGTTAAATGAAATTCTGGCAGCTGCAACCTTAAGAGTGCAACCACCAACAGATAAGGGCAAACGCCTTAAAATTTATTATATGACCCAGGCTTCAACTCGACCACCAACGTTTGTGTGCTTTGTAAATAATGCTGAGCTTTTCCATTACAGCTATCAGCGTTATTTAGAAAACCAGATTCGCGAGGTTTACGGACTTGAGGGTACACCGGTAAGATTCGTTATTCGTGAAAGAGGCGACAAAAAGTTTTAATTTAAAAATGTATTGTAATCGACCAAGATTACAACACATTTTTGCTTTTATGATTTTTATATTGTTTTTTTACAAAAAATGTCAACAAAGTGCTTTTTAAAAACACATATATACAAATGCATTAAAAGTGAGGTTGAAATTTATGAAAAAAATAATTTCGGTACTTATGGTTGCTATTATGCTTTTGGGAGCATTTTCGTTAAGTGCTTTTGCAGAAAATGAAGAATCGGAAAAAACGTGGAGCACCACCTTTGACGAATCGACGGGAACACTAACAGTCTCAGGTACGGGAATTGTTGAGGGCTTGTATCCGGATGGACGCGGTAGATCTGATTATCATGTCTATTACGAGCGTGAAGAAGATGACTACAGTGTAAAAAAACTGATAATTGAAGAAGGTATAACCTCCATACAAGTTTCTTTTTCGCGTCTTAATAGCTTAACACAGGTTGTTTTGCCAAGCTCGTTAACGGAAATATTGGGTTGCTTTAATAAGTGCCCTTCTTTAACTTCTATTACGATTCCTGCCGGTGTTAAAATCTGGTATGATAGTTTCATGTATTGTGATAGCTTAAGTGAAATTAGTTTTAAAGGTCCAGCTTTTATAGGTAGTAGGAATGATGATGCTTTCTGTTATTTACCATCTTTAAAAACACTAACAATTCCAAGTGGTTCATTTTTAGGTGGGGCTTTTTCAAATTGTAAAAATCTCAAAAAAGTAACACTTATAGGTAGGGTTGAAATCGCTGAAGCATACAATGAAGAATACGGATACAGAAATACGTTCGGTTGGTGCCATAAGGATTTGGTTGTGTATGTAGATAACGAAGAAACGTACCAAGATGTTTATGGGGGCTATAGCCTTGATTTTGAGGAGACTTTTCCGTTTAAAATTGTAAACACCTCAGAAGTAACGACAACCAAAGCTCCAAAACCGGAAAAAACAACGAAAAAACCGTCGAACGAAGCTCCGAAAACAACGCAAAGCATAAGCGAAAATCAAACAACAGAAAAAACAACTGAACATACCTCTGTCGAAGCTCCAAAAACAACAGAAAAAACTACAGTTGTCAATTCTCAGAATACCAACGAAAAAAATGCCGATAACAAAACAATAATCATTATTTCGGTTGTTGCTGTCATAATTATTGCAGGAGCAATAGCAGTAATTATAATTAAAAAGAAAAAATAATCAAATAAAAATTTCTATCATTTCAGTTTATAAAAACTTTAAATGATAGAACTTTTTCTAATGTCTAAAACTTACTTGCAACTGAATTGTGGTTACTCAACTACAATTCCCTCGCGCTCTCTTTTCTCTGCAAGCTCTTTAACAATTCTTTCCTTTTCTTTACCGGAAATTTTGTAGAAGAACATTGGAATTGCACAGAGTAACATGCTTACACCCGGTACAATTGAAACAAGTGAGAACATACCAAAGTTTTGAAAAAGAGAAGATTTTTGTGTAGCATTTTGCATTTGTTGTCATATATAAACGAGAAAAAATAATCAGGGGGGTAAAATGTGAATGATATTCTAAAATTTTTTACAAAAAATGTCAACAAATTGCTTTTTAAAAACACATATATAAAAATGCATTAAAAACGAGGTTGAAATTTATGAAAAAAATAATTTCGGTACTTATGGTTGCTATTATGCTTTCGGGAGCATTTTCGTTAAGTGCTTTTGCAGAAAATGAAGAAACGGAAAAAACGTGGAGCACATCCTTTGACGAAGCAACAGGAACACTTACGGTTTCCGGTACGGGAATAGTAGAGGCGCTATATACCGACGGATATTTTAGAGCAGATTATTATACTTACGAGCGAGACGAAGACGATTACAGTGTAAAAAAATTAATCATTGAAGAGGGCATAACCTCTATACGACTTTCTTTTTCACGTATGCATAGCTTAAAAGAGGTCGTTTTGCCAAACTCCTTAACAGATATAATGGGTTGTTTTAACGAGTGCTCTGCGTTAACCTCTGTTACGCTTCCTGCAGGAGTAGGGGTTTGGTATCATAGCTTTCAGAGTTGTAACAGCTTAAGTGATATCAATTTCAACGGCTCGGTTAATATTGGTAGTAGGTTTGAGTATTGTGAAGATAAATGTTTTTACAATTTGCCATCTTTAAAATCTGTAACAATTCCGAGTGGGTCTTTTTTAGGGGGTGCATTTAGAGAATGCAAAAATCTGAAAAAAGTAACCCTGAACGGTGTTGTTGAAGTTGGTGGGGCAGGTTGTGAAGCAATGCTTTACGGTCTTACCTTTGAAAATGCCCATAAGGATTTAATTGTGTATGTTGATAATGAAGATACGGTATCAAATCTTAGATGGGCAAGTGTTGACGTAGGTCCGTTGACGTATAAAATTGTGAACACCTCCGAGGTAACAACAGCACCTACAACCCAAGCTCAGAAAAATGAAAATACTACAAAAAAAGCACTTAATGATGCTTCGGGAACAGTGCAGAGCGAAAGCGGAAATGTGACAACTACTCAAAAAGCTGAAACAACTGAAAATTCAACTCAAAATACCTCTGTCGAAGCTCCAAAAACAACAGAAAAAACTACAACGGTTAATTCACAGAATACAAACGAAAAAAGCACAGATAACAAAACAATTATCATTATTTCGGTTGTTGCTGTCATAATTATTGCAGGAGCAATAGCAGTAATTATAATTAAAAAGAAAAAATAATCAAATAAAAAGTTCTATCATTTCAGTTTATAAAAACTTTAAATGATAGAACTTTTTCTAATGTCTAAAACTTACTTGCAACTGAATTGTGATTATTCAACCACAACGCCTTCTCTTTCTCTTTTCTCCGCAAGCTCTTTAACAATTCTTTCTTTTTCTTTACCTGAAATTTTGTAGAAGAACATTGGAATTGCGCAGAGTAACATGCTTACACCCGGTACAATTGAAACAAGTGAGAACATACCAAAGTTTTGTGCTTTTGTAAGGTCGGTTGCAGCAACAATTGCAGTTGAACTCAGCATATTTTCAGGCTCTAAACCAATTAACATATATGCAATAATAATACCGCTTGTTGCGAGTGCGTTACCAAGCTTGTTAACAAAGCCCTGACACGCCGCACCAAGTCCGTTATCTCTGAAGCCTGTCTTTAACTCAATATAGTCAAGGCAGTCGCAAATCATAGCGCTTGAAATAACGTTAAGAACACCTAAAGGAATGCAAGAAATAAGTATGAACGGAATACAAATGTAAAGATTTAAAGTAACCCAACCAATAACTGTTGTAAAAATACTTGCAACAAATCCTGCAAGGCAGGTGGTAATAACTATTTTTTTATAGTCGAATTTTTTCATAAGCATAGGCATGAAAAGCATAGCACCAAACATACCAACTATTGCACAAATCTGGAAAATTGTTTTAACAGAAGAAACGCTTGCGTCAATTGCTGCAGTTCTTTCTGCCTGTGAAAGACCTTCTAATTCCGGACCAATATAAAAAGCGTATCTTGCAACGTGAATTGCAGCTGCCTGTACCATATATCTGCCGCTTGAAAGAACACCCATAGCAACAACAAGCATTAAAGGCTTGCATTTAAAAATTCTTGAAAGGGTAGAAGGCTCGCCTTCTTTTCTTGTCTTTTGCGGAACTCTTACTCTCTCTTTTACGTGGAAATAAGAGTTAGCAAAAAGAATCATACCTAAAACGGAAACAACAACAGAAATAATTAAATATTTAGATTTGTTGTATTCAATAGGGTTATCGGTATTAGTGAGAACTAAAGGTAAAACAAGACCTGCAACTAAGAATAAAACCTCAGGAACTGCAGTACCAATACCATTTAATATTTTTGCGAACGAAATAACCTGACCGCGCTCTTCTGCGCCCGGAGCCATAACGTTAGGTAAACTCCACATAGGCACGTCTGCCATTGTGTTAATCATACCCCAAAGCACGTAAATAACAGCGGCATAAATCATAAGACCGTTTTTATTAAGCTCAGGGCAGAAATACATTAAAATTGTGAGTATAGCAAGCGGCACGGCAGAGTAAATAATAAACGACTTCATTTTACCGTTCTTTCTTGAACGGCTGTCTGCCAAAATGCCCATCATAGGGTCGTTAATAGCATCCCATACTCTTGCACCAAGCATAAGCATAAGCACAAATACTAACGGAAGCTGTAAAACGTTAACGTAGTAGTCGCTTATGTAGCTTGACATCATTGTGTAAATCATACCCTGACCCATAGCACCCAAGGCGAACATATTGAGCTCTTTTTTAGGCACTAAGTAACCTTTTTTCTCTTTCAAAAGAATACCACCTTTTCAATTAGATTTTTTAATTTTACCATATATGAAAGCAATAAACAATATATTTATAAGACAATTATTTTACACCAAAAATAGGCAAAATAAACAATTAAAAATTCCGGTTTTCTATTTACAAATATTTGCGATTTTGTTAAAATCGTTCTATAAAGCTTTAATGGTTACAAAAGGGGGCTTTTGTTTGAAAGAAACCACTAATAAACCAATTCCTGAGATTTATAAAAGTATTTACGCCGAAAACGTTAAGGAAGAAGCACTTTTTGTAATAGTGGGCGACCTTAGCTTAAAGGGTAAATACGGCGAGTCAATGCTTGTATTTACAAAGGATAAATTTTACGCTTTTGATTCTTCCTTTGAGAATACGGTGAAGGTTGTAAATTACAGCGATATTGAAGAGGCAGAGGTTAAAAGAATGTATGGTAATGCATTCTTTAAAATAAAGCCGAAGGGTGAGTCAAAAAAGAAAAATTGCCTGAGGTTTTCCTATGCCGCCGCAGAGGTTGCGGATGCCGCTGCAAACTTTATAAACGTTATAAACGAAAAAGGCTTTTCCGAGCAGGAGGTAGAGGTTGTAAAATCTGTTTACAGCAAGCAACGCTCATTTTGCCCTAAGTGCGGCAGAAAACTCCCTAAGCCTGATGCAGAGTGCATAAACTGTGCAAGCAAAAGCCACATAATAAGCAAATTTGCAAAATACGTTGTGCCTGAAAAATGGCCGCTTATAGTGTGTATGCTGCTCTCTGTTGTAGCAACAATTTTATCCCTTGTGCCGCCTTATATTACAAAAATAATGGTGGATGACGTTATTCCTAATAAAAACGCAAGCAAGCTTGTTATAGTTTTAGTGTGGCTGCTTGCAGTTTACGTTTTCCAATACATAGTAAACGGCATAAGGTCTTATAAATTAAGAATTACCGGTAATAAAATAACCATAAATTTAAAAAAGGATATTTTCGAAAAAGCACAATATTTGCCTATGAGCTTTTTCGATAAAATCTCAACCGGCTCAGTTATTAACCGTGTTAACTCAGATGCAGGTACAATTCAGCAATTCATAATGAAAATGTCGCAAGAGGCTATAGTGCAGGCATTTACATTAGTCGGACTTGTTATAATTATGTTTGCCATGAGCTGGAAGCTTGCCTTGTTTTCACTTATTCCCGTACCCGTTGTTGTGGTGGTGGGAAAAATGTTCAGCAAGGTGTTAGGTCCTAAATATATGCGCCTTTGGAGACGGCATTCTGCAATTTCTACAATGCTTGCAGACTCTATACCAGGTGTAAGAGTTATAAAGGCGTTTACCAACGAAAGAAAAACTATAGAAAAGTTCAACAAATTCTGTGATGAATGGTACAAGGAGGATAAAAAGGTAGCAATTCCCGCTGCAATTTTCCCTTCAATTATAACATTCCTTGTAACCTGTGGCTCACTTGCAATATGGTTCTTAGGCGGCAACCTTGTTATTGGTGGTGACGCGGATGTTTCGTTAGGTCTTTTAGTTTCATTCGTTACTTATGCAAGTATGTTCTACACCCCTGTAAACTTCTTTGCAAATATTGGTGATACCTACCAGAACACCTTAGCATCTGCAGAAAAAATTCTCGATATTTTAGACGCTGAGCCCGAGCACGATTTTGGTCAGGATAACGAGCTTGAAAGAATGCACGGCAAAATTGAGTTTAAAAACGTTAACTTTGCTTTTGACCGTTCTAAAAAGGTGCTTTCAAATATCAATCTTACCATTGAGCCCGGCGATATTGTCGGCATAGTAGGTACAACGGGTAGCGGTAAGTCTACTCTTATAAATCTGTTAATGAGATATTACGACGAATACGACGGAGAAATTCTTGTCGACGGCGTAAACGTTCGTGATATAGATATGAAATATTACAGGAACTCAATAGGCTTTGTTCAGCAGGAGCCTTTAATGTTCAGGGATACTATTTTTAATAACATTGCATACGGCAGCAACGTTTCACACGTTGAGCAGGTGCTTCATGCTGCGGAGGTTGCTAATGCACACGGCTTTATTTCAAAGCTTCCCGATGCTTATGATACAATGCTCGGTGAGCGAGGTGTAGGTCTTTCCGGCGGTGAAAAGCAGCGTGTGTCAATTGCGCGTGCAGTGCTTAAAAATCCAAGTATTTTAATATTTGACGAGGCAACCGCAGCGGTTGACTCCGAAACAGAAAGCCTTATTCAGAGTGCTATAGAAAGGCTTATAAGCGGCAGAACGACGCTTATGATAGCACATAGACTTTCTACCTTGAGAAAGGCAAACAAAATAGTTGTTGTTGACAAGGGTGAAATTATTGAGTGCGGTACACCGGAAGAGCTTATGGCACTTAAGGGTAAATATTACAAGCTTATTGAAATTCAGTCTATGGGCGAGCAATTACAAAAGCGCAAGGCTGAAGAGAATTTTGAATAGGAGGTGCAATGTATGCCGCGTTACGTAGAAGGACCCGACATTCGTTTGACGCCAAACGACGTAATTTTTGTGGACGTAGAGTTTTACACCGGTGAAAAGTACACCGGCGTTGAGCTTCGCAGAATGTTTCCTATAACGGGTCTTACAAAATATATTGCACTCGTTGATTCAGAGGGTGAGCAAATAGCGGTCATAAGAGACCTTAATGATTTAATGCCCGAGTCAAAAGCTGTGGCAGAAAAATGTCTTGAGGAATATTATATGATTCCGCGAATAACTCGCTTCATTAAAATGAGTGAGAAATTTAAAATCTGGATGTGGACTGCAGAAACAGATAAAGGTATTTACACTTTTGAAATCAGAAACCACATAACAGCGGTAAAGCCGCTTTACGACGGTCGCGTGCTTATTAAGGATGCAAATGATAACCGCTACGAAATACCTGACGTAAAAGAATTAGACAAAAAAAGTCTTAAAATGATTTTACCTAAAATTTAAATAAAGGAGAAATTTATTATGAAGCTTCTTATAGCAATAGTAAATAATGAAGATAGTGCGGTTGTTTCATCTGCACTCACAAAGGAAGGCTTTTCAGTAACAAAGCTTTCAACAACAGGCGGATTTTTAATGGTTGGCAATACCACCTTTTTAATCGGTGCTGATGACGATAAGGTTGCAAAAGCAAAGGAGATTATTAAAGAGCATTCACAAAAAAGAACGCACACAGCGCCTTCAACTCAGGCTTTGGGCAGCGGTCTTCGTGAGGGTGACCTCGGTGCAGAGGTTGCCGTAGGCGGAGCAATTGTATTTGTATTAGATGTAGAAAGCGTGGAGAAATATTAATGAAAAAGTTTTTAAAAGAAATTATAATAGCGGCTATTGAAACAGCTGTACTCTTTTTGTTTCCGTTAGTACCAATCGGGGATAGAGCAGGTCACATAATTTTAATTATGGTAATTACTCTTGTTGTCGGTACGGTCGGTGTCGCAATATCCAACAAAAAAATCAAGTATCTGTTCCCAATATTCACAACGCTTATGCTTGTGCCTACGCTTTTTATTTACTATGACCCAAGCGTGTACGCAAACATTTTCTGGGTATTTGTTTTTGCAGTGCTTGCTACACTTTTAGGTCAAATTATCCGTCTTATAGCTTTAGGTGTAAAAAAATTGATTGTAATGCTCAAAGCAAAAAAGAAAAAGATGTAATAAAAAACAAAAGTCGGTAAAAGCAAAAAGCTTTTACCGACTTTTTGTAGTTTTTTAAAAAATCTGTCGAAAAATATTAACCAAAAAAGTTCGTCGGTTTCGACAACGCTCGTCATTAAATTCCAAAGAGTGACAGCCTCTAACACCAAGTAAAATCAATGTTTTGTCTATTATCACGATTGTTTTAAAAGCCTATTGCACCCATGAAAAACGGGTGCTATAATTCAGTCACTCAAGAGAATATGGAGGCGTATTAAATGAACAAACAGTTGTCTGTGCTCATAGCAGACGAAAAAAGTGAGAGCGCGTTAAATTTAATGTCAGCTCTTAAAATGAACTCGATGGATGTCAGAGTGTGTGAGAAAAGCGGTGCTACCTTACTTCAGTTTATCGAAAATAAAACCCCCGATGTAATAATTATGGATGCCTTCCTTATGCATATAGATGCTTTAGGCGTGTTACAGCGCATAGGCAGCCTTAAGCTTATGAAAAGACCGTTGATTATTGTTGTTTCGAGTATTGACAAGGGTAACTTTGAAGCGGAAATAATAAAAGCTGGAGCAGACTATTATTTTCTTAAGCCGATTGAACCGTCATTGTTAGCGGAAAGAATACCGCAGCTTTACAGCTGGAAGGATATGGGTAGCAACAAATCAGGCTCTGTAAATGCAGATGAAAGCATAGAGGTAACCATTTCAGAAATAATGCATCAAATCGGTGTGCCTGCACATATAAAGGGCTACCAATATCTGCGCGAGGCAATAAAGCTTTCTGTAAATGACCCCGAAATGTTAGGCTCTGTAACAAAAATTCTTTACCCGACGGTAGCAAAAAGCTTTTCTACAACCTCCTCAAGGGTAGAAAGAGCAATCCGCCATGCAATAGAGGTTGCGTGGGACAGAGGAGACGTAGACGTTTTATCGTCATATTTCGGCTACACCATTCAAAGCCAAAGAGGAAAACCCACTAATTCAGAATTTATTGCAATGATAGCCGATAAGCTTAGATTAAAACAGAAAATTTCATAATTTAAGAGTTAAAAGTATTTACCTTTGTTGTTTTATATGATAAAATCATAAGGTAAATATTTTTGTTTTCGGGATGTGTTTTTATGGAAAAATATGCAAGATTTAAGTATATGCCTTGCCTTCCGTTGGGTGAGGACGGCAGAAGAATTACTGCTTCAAAAAAGCATACGGAATTATCAAGAAAAGCAGCAACCGAGGGTATGGTGCTTTTAAAAAATGAAAATAAAACCTTGCCCTTAAGTAAGGAAGCAAAGGTAGCACTTTTCGGTAAGGCTACTATTGAGTACATAAAAGGCGGTGGCGGCAGCGGTGACGTTTACGTGCCTTATATCCGCAACGTTTTTGACGGTGTAGAAGGTAAAATCGGTACCTCAAATATTTTTATGCCGTTAGTAGAATTCTACAAGGATTACGTAAAAAGAGAAAGTGTAAACATTCCAAGCCAGGAGGAAATAAACGCTACCTGGGACATTGTAAACAATATGGATTTTTGCACAACCCGTGACGATATGACCTACGACACCTTTGCTTCAATGCACGTGAAGGAGCCTGCAATTGAAAGTAACTTAATTAAAGAGGCAGCAGACTTTGCCGAGGTTGCAATTGTTACGTTAAGCCGTTTTTCTGCCGAGGGTGTTGACCGCCGTCCTATTAAAGGCGACTACTACCTTTCAGAGATAGAAATCAATCTTTTAAACGAGGTAACAAAAAGCTTTAAAAAAGTAATTGTTGTTATAAACTCAGGCGGCGTGCTTGACTGTGAGCTTTTAGCGGAAAACAGCGGAATAGGCGCTATTCTTATGAGCTGGCAGGGTGGTCTTGAAGGCGGTAACGCTATTGCCGATATTATTTTCGGTGACGTTAACCCATCCGGTAAAATGGTAGATACCATTGCAAAATCCTACGAGGCATATCCTGAAACCGAACAGTTCTGGGAAAGCTTTGATTACGTTTATTATAATGAGGATATTTACGTAGGCTACCGCTATTTTGAAACAATACCCGGTGCAAGTGAAAACGTGCGCTATCCGTTCGGCTTTGGTCTTTCCTACACAAGCTTTTCGCATACGGGAAAAGTCTGTATGGAAAAGGACGGCAAAATTCTTGCTGTTGTTGACGTAAAAAATACGGGTGATGTACCCGGCAAGGATATCGCTCAGCTTTATTACAGCGCACCGCAGGGACTTTTAGGAAAGCCCAAAAGAGAGTTAGCTGCATTTAAAAAGACAAAGCTTTTAAATCCGGGCGAAAGTGAAACTCTCGTTATGTCCTTCCCTGTGTCCTTTATGGCAAGCTTTGACGATTTAGGAAAAATCCAAAAAAGTGCTTACGTTCTGGAAAAGGGTGATTATGAATTTTTCCTTGGTACAGACGTTAGAAGCGCCGAAAAGGTGGAGTTTACTTATACCGTAGCAGAAAACACCGTAGTAGAGCAATTGAAAAACTGGTGTAAGCCGTTTAAATTAGAAAAAAGAATGCTTGCAGACGGCAGCTACGAAAGCTTGCCTATGTCTGAGCCCGAATATTATTGCGGAAAAAATGAGCCTATTACCGCAAAGGCACCAAAGGAATTAAAAAAATTTGATTTAGTTGGTACTGAGCTTACAATGGATGAATTCATTGCACAAATGACTATTGATGAGCTTATGTACATTGTAGGCGGTCAAAAGCAGGTTGGTATGTGTAATACAGGCTCCTTCGGTGGTATTGAAAGACTCGGTATTCCTTACGTGCCTACTGCAGACGGTCCTGCGGGACTCCGTCTTATGGAGTCAATCGGTATTCCTGCAACTGCATGGCCTTGTGCTACGCTTCTTGCTTGCTCATGGGATACAGATTTAATCTACGAGGTAGGCGCAGCGGGCGGTGCAGAGATAAGAGAAAATAATTTAGGCGTTTGGCTCGCACCTGCACTTAATATTCACCGTGACCCGCTCTGCGGCAGAAACTTTGAGTATTACTCAGAGGACCCGCTTATTTCAGGTAAATGCGGTGCAGCGGCTATCCGCGGTGTACAATCACAAAAAACAGCCGTTTCTATGAAGCACTTTGCTTGTAACAATAAGGAGGCAAACCGCTATCAGAATGACTCGCGCATTTCAGAAAGAGCCTTAAGAGAAATTTACTTAAAGGGCTTCGAAATTGCGGTAAAAGAGGGTAAGCCGTGGACTGTTATGTCGTCCTATAATCTCATTAACGGACAGCACACCTCTGAAAGTTATGAGCTTTTAACGGGTATTTTAAGAGGTGAGTGGGGTTTTGACGGTATGGTTGTTACTGACTGGGGCGTTAAAAATGACCCTGTACAAGAGGTAAAGGCGGGTAATGACCTTAAGATGCATTGCGGTTACCCCGAAGACCTTAAAAAGGCTCTCGACAGCGGTGAATTAACCCGTGCAGACCTCGAAGTATGTACAAAACGAATTCTTGAAATGTTTATGAAATTAATGTAATAAAATAATTGCAAGCTCTGTAATTTTAAGCAATCAGTCTTTAAATTACAGAGCTTGTTTTTTATGTGTCACCTTATTCTAATCAGCCTATAAAACAAGCTTGTTGACATATAACAAGCAGAATGATAAACTGAAGAAAGAACCCCAAAAAATTGTGTTAACAGGAGCTTTTTATGGAATTAAAAATCTTTCCCGAAAAAGAGTATCAGACCTTTAAAAGCATGGGCGCAAGCGGTGCGTGGTGGGCGCAAATCGTTGGTGGCTGGAGCCATATAGATGAAGCGTCAGGTAAGGCTGTACGCGACAGAATAGCAGAGCTTTTATATAATAAAGAAACAGGCATAGGGCTTAACGTTTATCGTTATAACATTGGCGCAGGCTCAAAGCATTCGGGTAAGGGCGAGTACAGCCAGCCGGCAAGAGCAACAGAATGCTTCGAGACAGCAAAGGGTGAGTACGACTGGAGCCGTGACGAAAACGCTGTTTATATGCTGGAAAAAAGCGTCGAAAACGGTGCGGATGAGGTAGTTCTCTTTGTGAATTCCCCAATAGAAAGACTTACCAAAAACGGTATGGCACATAATAAAAAGCATCAGCTTTTTCACGAAAATATAAGTAAAAAGAATTATAGGGAATTTGCAGAGTACTGCCTTGATGTAACGGAGCATTTTGTAAATATGGGCTTGCCCGTAAAATATCTCTCACCAATAAACGAGCCTATCTGGGTTTGGAATGGTGGGCAGGAGGGTTGCTTTTACAGACCTAAAAGCGTGCAAAGAGTTTTTAAGACCTTTGCAACTGAATTAGAAAAACGCCCTCAGTTAAAGAATGTTAAATTATCGGGTGCCGAGTCAGGTGACGTGCGTTGGTTCAACAAATCCTACACGCGCAATTTGTTGCGGGATGAAAAAGTAAGAAAGCACCTTGACGCCGTTGACGTGCATTCGTACTGTCTGCCGCTTCCGTTGCCGGTGGAAATCAAGGCACTGAATGACAGGCTTGCCTTTGTTAAGCGGTACAGAAAATGGATGGATAAGCACTACCCGGGCGTAGCGGTTGTTATGAGCGAGTGGACTCATATGCAAGGCGGCAGAGATTACGGTATGGATTCTGCCTTGGTAATGGCTACAACCATGCACGAGGATTTTACTCTTTTAAACGTAACCTCCTGGCAGCATTGGATTGCCGTTTCAGAGGTTGATTATTGCGACGGTCTTATTTACATAAATCTTGAGGATAAGACCTTTGAGCTTACAAAAAGATATTATGCAACAGGCAATTTCACAAAATATATAAAGCCGGGCTCAAAGCGTATAGAGGCCCAGGTTGATGACAGCTCCTTGCTTGTTACCGCATTTAAAAATGAAAATGAAATTGTATTGGTTGTTATAAACAATTCAACACAAGCAAAAAATATTTCTCTGCCTTTTAATAAGGAAGCGTTGATTTCCGTAACAAACGAAATGGAAAATCTTAAAGAAGGTAAGGTTGTAGCAGATAATATTACCCTTACGCCAAGGTCTGTTACAACTGTGGTGATAATATGAAAACGAAAGCTATTAACTTGCTTTTATCAGTAAAAAACAATTGGAAAACAGCACCCGAGGGTCGTTTTATACCCTTTAAGGAGATAGCCTCTCTTGCGGTTGGCGGCATAGGTGTAAAGTTTATAGTTTATTGTGTAAGCACAATGATTTTAAGCGTTGGTAATACCTTAATCGGTAATACCATAGGTATTCCGCCTAAGTCAATTTATTTCATATACATATTAAGCGTTATTGCAAGCTTCCCTTTAACCGCAGTAAGAGCGCGAATGATAGATGCCTCCAAAAGCATGAAGGGCAAATACCGTCCTTACATATTAACCATGGGTCTGCCAACCGTGCTTTTAGGTATCGGTTTTATACTTGCACCTTATGAGTTGATGAGTATGCCCGTAAAATGCGTAGTTGTGCTTCTTTTTAATATCGGCTTTCAATTCTTCTATAATTTCCTTTTAGATGCAAACGACAGTATTATAAACGTGCTTTCGCCAAACACAATAGAGCGTACAGACGTTTATGCCGTAAAATCTGTTGTTGAAAATATATCACCGTCTATTGCAAGTATATTTTTACCCCTTGTAGCAAAAGCAATAACGGGAGATAACACTCTTTACGATATAACCGTTTACAGAGTGCTTTACCCGCCAATGCTTGTAGTCGGTTTTTTGGTGTCGCTAATAATTTATGTCAATACAGAGGAGCGTATTGTACAGCCAAAGGCACATACGGTAAATATGAGTTTTTTAGATGCATTTCGTGCTGTTGCAAGAAATAAATATTTCTGGATTATTTCACTTGCAGGGTGGATTGGTTTTTTAGAGGGCTCTTTTGGTACAATTCTTGGCTGGATGTACAGCTATCAGGAGGCTTGCTCTGCTTCTCAATATGCAGTAATAACTGCAATAGCGGGCAACGCATCACTTTGGCCCAATCTTTTTGCCCCGTTCTTAATAAGACGCTTTGGTAAAAAGAAGGTCTTAATTCTCAGTAATCTTTTAAATATTATTTTCATTGCCTTAATGCTTCCGGTTGTAAGAATGACGGGGGGCGGGGTAATCTGGATTTTACTCGTGTTCATATTTATAAATCAGCTGCTTACCTCGCTCGGTCATTTTATGAATCCGAGCCTCAATGCAGATATAAGGGATTACCAGCAGTACATAAGCGGTGAAAGAATAGACGGCGTGTTTTCTGCCGTAGGCTTAATAGGCAGCGTAATTACTCTTGGCACAGCCTCTGTTTTACCAACAATTTACGAAAAAGCAGGTCTTAATGAAAAAACAGCGGTTTCCTTGGGCTACAGTGCAGAAAACGTTTACGACGTGCTTTACAATACAGAGCTTTTCGTAGCAATATGCTCGGTGCTTATTGCAGCCTCTGTTGTAGGTGCAACGCTTAACGTAATACCGCTTTTCTTCTACGATTTAACTGAAACCAAACAAAAAGCAATGCTAAACGTTTTAAGGCTCAGAGCATATTTTGAGGATAAAATGAACGGAATTGCTTCAGATGAGCAGGAGTCAGAGGCGTTAACAATTATTAAGGCTGCAGAGCAATATAGGGGAAAGGAATTAAGAAAAGCAGAAAAGGGTATGAGCAGGGCTCAGAAAAAGCAGTTGCGCTATGAAAACGAGCAAATAGAAATAGCCTCTGTTATTTGGTCGGAGCTTGACTTTTTCTTTACACCAATGGGACAGTTTGAACTTCAGTATTCGCAGTCTGTAATTTCTTCAGGCGGTGCTCTTGATTTAAATGAAATACTTTCTCAGGTGAAAGCGTTGCCGCAGGAAACAAAGCAGCAAAGGGAATTTAAAAGAAAAATGCTTTCGTTAGTAAATGCGTTTAAAATTGCTGAGAAAACCAAAAGCTCTGCAAAATATAACGCGGCAAAGGATTTTGATTACGCCGTGTTTGGTGAGCTTTTTAAAGCAAGTGATGATGTGGAATTAAACATTAAAGAAGTACAAAAGCAGCTCAAAGTACAGGGTGAATCTACAGACGAGGTAAAGCAATTAAAGCAGGAACTTAAAAAGCTTTCAGCCAAGCGTAGACTAATCGAAGCCGAAATTAAGTCAGCACGAAAAAAATACATTATTTATACCCGTGCAAACAAGCCGCTTGTAGAGGCAAAAAAATGTATAGCGCGCTACGAAAGCTATACACAGTGCCGCGCTTAAAATTTTATAGAAGGATAGGGCATAGAATCACGTTCGGTTCTATGCTCTTTTTGTTAAGGTGACAAGAATAAATTGGGTGAAAAGCGCCGGAACATGCCGGTTTGAGGCAGATTCGGATCTTAGTGTCACACAAGGCAAAAAGCAGCATAGTATGTACAGGATACCAAAATATATAAAAGGAGATATTCTATGAACAGCTACAGCAGTATTTACAATGCTATGCAATGGCAGGCAGACTGCCCAAAGACTGCTTTGCCTGCGGATACAGCGGTAACAATGGCATACGTGCCCTACCAAACGGATTCAAGAGTTTACTGCGCAGAAACGGCGCTTAAAAACGGAACTCTTTTTCCGTCCTTAGATAAACCGTTTTTTGGAGGTAAGTGCAGATGAATGAACGCGAGAAATTATTGCAAAGGCTTTCGGCTGCGCAATTTGCAGTGTGGGAGCTTCACTTGTACCTCGACACACACCCTTGTGACCAGAACGCGGTTGAGCTTTGCCAAAAGCATACACAGGAAGCAGAGGCTTTACAGCAGGAATACGTTAAGAAATACGGCGCTCTTAAGGCGGAGTGCTGCAACACTGCAGAATGGCTTAGTGACCCTTGGCCATGGGATATTACGGGGAGTGAGTGTTAATTTATGTTCAGTTATGAGAAAAAGCTTCAATATCCGGTAAATATTAAAAACCCTAACCCTGCGCTTGCAAAGGTTATTATCAGTCAATACGGCGGCCCCGACGGTGAGCTGGGAGCATCCTTACGCTACCTTTCACAGCGCTTTTCAATGCCGTATCCGGAGTTAAAGGGTTTACTGACGGACGTCGGTGTAGAGGAGCTCGGGCACCTCGAAATGATTGGTGCTATCGTGTATCAGTTAACACGTAATCTTTCTATAGATGAAATCAAAAAGGCGGGCTTTGATGCCTACTTTACAGACCACACAACCGGCGTGTACCCAACAGCAGCAAGCGGAGCACCCTACAGTGCATTCTCAATGCAGGTTAAGGGCGACGTTATTGCAGACCTTCACGAGGATTTAGCGGCAGAGCAAAAAGCAAGAGTCACCTACGACAATCTTTTAAGACTCATAGATGACCCCGACGTGCGCGACCCAATTAAGTTCTTACGTGAGCGTGAGGTTGTGCACTACCAACGCTTCGGTGATACAAAACCAACTCATTCAAACAGATTTATATGTAAGGTACATAGTCAGAAAAAAGGGACTGTCGATGCACGGCAATCCCTTTTATGCATAAGATTATTCTAAATGCTTGATATATTCTTCTTTGATAATTTCTCCATCTGGAATCTCAACATATCGCATATAGTCATTGCTCTGAAGGACACCCTTCTTCTCAAAATCTATATTCTTCAGCAAAGTGCTTTCCCTTCCCATAAACACATATTCACCGAAGATGCAATGCCAACTTGGGTCATTGGTGTTGAATATTTTTACTTCCTCATAGGTTCGAAACAAACCACTTTGGAATGGGTGTCGCTCGCCGCCCCACATCACAAAATATGTTCCAGCGGGGATTAAACCCATTGGTTCAGATGTGTATGGGCAGGATAATTTTATATCTTTGTCAAATCTTCCAATAGAATATACTTCAACCCAATCTTCCAGTTGTTTCTTTGAAGAGTTGAGTTTTTTACATAGTTTATTGAAATTTCTCTTATTATCACAAGTTAAAATACTTTCTTGAAGTCCCATATTATTATGCTCCTTTACTGTTGTTAAGTTTATTTTTTATTAGTGGCTATAAGTTGTTTATAGCCACTTTATTATTTACATCTTTACTCTATAAAGTCTGAAAGACTATAAGATGAAACATGTAATTCATCAACATCAATCATTGTTTGAGGTTGATTCTTCATGCCGATTGAACATAAACCAAATGCAGTATGTATATCCGCATTTTGGGTCTCTTTATCAATTGAGAGCATGAATTTTACCTGTGCAGTAAATGGCACAACAATGCCGCTTACTGTATTAGGTGCAATTTCAACCACACCATCAATTTCTATACTATCGTCAGTATAAAAAATAATAGAATGGGTTTCTTTTAATGCTTTTCTGATGTTTTCTTCATCTAAATTTGATTTAAGAACAACATCAGTTAATGTGTGTTCAACCTCTTTTTTGAGGCGAACAATCATACTATCAAGATTAAAAATTTCCATGATATTTTGCTCCTTTCTTTTAAATTTATATATTCCACACGATTTCGGGAGTCCCGTCTTCGTGAATATATATTTTATCTACAAGTACACTGAAAACTGCTTTGCGCTCTTGGTCTTTTGCCTTTTTCCATTTTTTTGCAAAATTAATAACATTGACCTTCTCGCTATTTTCTTCTTTCAAAGCAACAATCCGATTTTTGATTTCTTTTTCCATTTTCAAGCGTTCCTCGGCCTCTTTTTGCAATTCATCAAGGAGCGCCCCCTTGATTGTGCCGCTCAAGATAAGTTTTAGTGCTTCTTTTCGTTCTTTTTAAATTTCAGATAATTGATTTTTTAAATCGTTAATCTTATGAATATTATCTGTTGAAATTGTTTTTTGATGTTGTTTGAGGTTTGCGAGTTTTTGGGCAATAAGTTCATATACCATATCTTCGAGACTAGAAGCATACACGGGTTTCTTAATACCTTTACAGGAACGATTGTGCGACTTACCTGTACAAGAGAAATAACGAGTTCTGGTTCCATCAGACTTTTCTGCACCTTTAGTACAAGTCATAGTGCGGCCACAAGATTTACATATGATTTTTCCACCTAACCAACTTGTTTTATTACTCAATGAGTTACCAAGTTGTTTGTTCTTTGCAAGTCTCTTTTGACAAGCAAGCCACGTATCGGAAGAAATGAGACCTTCGTGTAGCATAACCACCAATTTCATATCAGACATATCGTCTGCTTTATGCTTTGTCCTACCATATAATTGAGCACCATGTTTGCCATCAAATGATGTTGCTTCACTTATAATTTTCGCATTGTTTCTATTGAAATAATCATAAACAGCATTATCTGCTTGTACATAAATAGGATTTTGGATGATGGTTGAAAGTTTTGCAGTAGACCATGACCCTACCAATGGTTTAATATCGTTTGCATTAAGGTTGTCCATCAACCTACGAAGAGAAACACCCTCAACAGCATAGTTTTCAAAGATGTATTTAATGTGTTCTGCCTCTATTGGATTAGGAACAAGCATCTTCGTTTTAACTCTATCAAGCATAATCTCTTTCAAGTCAAAACCATACGGTCTGCGACCACCCATATAATATTGCATTTCCGAACGGTGCTCGTATGCTTGGGTAACACGTAGAATTGTATTCTCGCGCTCCATTTCAGCGAAAATCATTACTATCTTTGACATCGCTTCACCCATAGGGTTACTCGTATCGATGGCATCCTCTGCACTAACAAAAGAGACGGAGTAAGTCTTAAATATTTGCAACATTTTATAGTAATCGATAAGGCTTCGGCTAATTCTATCGAGTTTGTAAACCACGATTTTAGAAATTTTCCCTTGTTCAACCTTGCGCATCATTTTTTGGAAACCATCTCGATTGGTGTTTGCACCAGTAAAGCCCTCATCTTTAAAAATGAGTATATCTTCTTTTCTATCTTTGGGTGTGAGTTTTGCTTTGCAATGCTTAATTTGTGTCTCTAATGATTTCGAATTATCCTTTTCAACAGATTGGCGAGCATATATTGCAATTGCCATTAAGACACCCCCTTTTTCTGCTTTCGAAGAGCCCAACCTCGACTGCATTTTTCGCAACGACTCTTCTTTTCCATTTCATTGATAGCGTGAATGAAACGTTCAACACTTCTTAAACCACAATTTTCGGTGGTAACCTCTTCACGGACTAATGTGAAAGAAGCATTGTGTGCTTCGATAAAATCCCAGAAAGAACATAGGGATTTGAGGTCTCTACACAAACGGTCGATACTGTAAACAATTACCTTATTTACGGTTCCAGCCTCAATATCATTAATCATATTTTTGAATGCAGGACGGTATTCATCGTGTGCAGAATACCCGTTGTCGGCATAAACCACAAAATCTTCATCATCTACTAGGTTTTTGCAGAACTCAATTTGAGACTTAATTGCTGCCTCGTCTTTTACTGCACTTCTTACATAAATAGCGATTTTTTTCATAAAATAAACACTCCTTAGTTTTGATAATATTATGTATTGGTGGGCGGACGATTATAATCCGCCCTTACTTCTTTTAAGATACCTTTTGCTTTGCTGTAAAAATGTTATACAAGTCATCAAGAATACTTTCTTTGATAGTTTCGTCATCATCAGAAACAGGTGTACGGGTACTCTGAATCACTTTGTAGACGTTATTATTCATGTCTCTGTATTCAAACATCAACACCAATCCTTTCATTAAATTTTCAATTAATTGTATGAGATAATGTTTGTACAATATCTCTATATCGACCCACAAATAGGTCTATCAAGTACAATTGTGTGATTATCTGTGATTACCACATCAGTAAAGCCACCCTCAAGTTCCTTGTTAACAATACTCAATAAATTTTCATTACTATACTCAAAGAATATGGTAATTAAATTGTATGGGGTAACATCAACATCTTCACCACGTTTATCACAGTACTTACATTTTCGGATTAGAGCTTTTTCTCTACTAGTGTCAATTTCAAGATAAATTGCTCTATGATAGCGATTTTTAAAGATTGTTTTCAACACATCATTAGTCTGCAGCATAATGAGTATGTTGTACTTCTCTTTATCAACAAACTGCTTTATGAAATCTTCGCTTCCCAATGCAGATGAAGTAACAAACTGATATGATTCGAAACATTTGTCAAGTTCAGTTCTAATAACTTTCAGCAAGTTATCTAACTCACAGTTTTTCGTAACAAACAATTTCGGCACTGGTCTTTTCTCTCTGTCGATATAGAAGCAAGATTTGATTTCACAACAATCATCTACAATTGATATTTTCATATATATCAATCTGCCGTGATTGTTTTTGATAACAGCCTGATAATCGTTATTATAAGATTTATGCAATTCCAAAACACTTCGCTTCAAAAAAACACCCCTTTCCATATTTTTATGTAATACACAATAAAAAAAGCATGTGTTTCTTTGAGACAAAGAAGCACATGCAACAATACACCTGTATTGAGCTATGTATATAAGTTTAGTAATTGTGATTTCAATAAGCCAAAAATTGTAGTAGTAACATAGGCATGTCCTCTTTATTATGTATTTTAAATTTTTGTCAAATGAGACTTAACAATCATAAAAATCATAAGATTTTAATGCTTTCAAATTTTGTGTCTCGTTTGACTGTGATTGCATTATAACACATATTTTTGTAATTGTCAATACCAAAATGCCTTTTACAATGACATTTTTTTGAAAAAGTGATTGTTTTATTGACTTTTACAAAAATTAATGTTATATTATCAACAATCAAACGAAAGGAGTATTTTATGGATTACATAAGAAGATTTCATAAAAATGCAGTAAATTCAATTATGGATAAATACAAAATTCCTACATTTTGTATACACAGTATAAGTAATGAAATGGTTGGCCGAGCATGGAATGATACAATTATTGTTGTTTCATCATTAAGTGACTTGGGTGAAGGTCATCAAGTCCTTTTCGCCTTAAAACACATTTTTAAAAATAATGCATATATTTTAATTTTGGACAACGAAAATCTTTCAACAACAAAAATCGAAAAGGAAATAGAGGGTTTTAACACTCTTGTGCCAGATGTTGATAAATTTAACAGTGTGAAACATATTGTTAATGATACGCTAACCTATCTTGATGATGAATTGTCGTTTTATGATATTCCTCAAGATTTTCCTGAACAATATTGGAAATATGAACTTGGTGAAGTAAAACTCTCTGATGCATATGATTCTCTTGGATTATCAAAACCTTATTTTTACAAACTATGTGAACTATATGAAAAAACAATTCATTTTTATAGCCGTCAATGGCAAACATCAGTAGAAATTATCCAAACTCCCAAAAAGAGAGTGATGGACTATGAGAAAATGATTGAAATCATTACACCATTTACTGATAAAGGCTTAACTTACGAAGCATTATCCACACTTGAAAACGAATTGCAGTTATCTTGGACAGACCTTTGGAGAAGTTTGTTGGCAATGAAGAAAAGTAGATTTTACTTTTACTATTTAAAAAATAATCCTGAATTGAAAAAGAAACCTCTTTATATAGATATTAATAATGCTCTTAAAGTTTTAAACAAAAACCCAAATGTTTTTATCCAAATGGGTTCAGTTCAAGGACCAAGATATATGTTCCCAGAAGAAAGATTCATACCATAATATGTAAAAACACCGTCTATCAAATTGACAGATAGACGGTTTAATTTTTGTGTTCATGTAATTTAATTTTTAATATGCCAAAATAGACCATTACTGTACTTTTATTAAAAAAAGTAAAAAGTAATAGCCTTTTTTCTTGAAATTTCCACTTATCTTTATTAATCTTAAGATATAAAAACGAGAAGAAAAAATTATATGTTATTGTATCTAAAACTATGAGGAGTCCATAACTGGAACTTTGGTGAAGAACTTTTGTGTAAATGTAATCAATAATCTTATAATAGTAAAATGAATTGTTTGGTTTAATATTCTTTTGCATAATTTTGCTTCCTTCTTCTTTTGAGCAATACACTGCTCAAAAATCTTCATAATTTTTTCATTAATAATAGTGTTATATTCAATCAATTGTTGTTCTTCAACTGACATAACTGAATCAGCCATTAGAGTACAGTCAGGAATCAATTCTGCTTTTGAAAAAGCAAATGGATTAATGTTATAAGAAGCAATTTTGTTTATCAAACCAACCTGTTTTTTTCGGTTTGATACTACGTTGCCACGAGAACTATCTAATAATATTTCAACCTTCTTGTCGATTGTTGACTTTCGATTGATTGGGTTCTCAAATTTTAAAATGTTTGTTACAATATTTTCATATTCATCGAAGTTCAAAATGGTGCCTGCCAATGTGAACTTTTCTAATGCTTTATTGAAAAAATTTTGCCAAATAGCTGGGTATTTTAGGATATCGCCACGTACTTGACCCAGCATTTTTCTTCTCATTGAATTTCTGACTTCTGTTTCAATACGAGCAGTTGGTGGTAAATTCTTTTTTATTTCATCTGGCAGAGCAGGGTCTTCATTTTTTAAATAAAATTTGCACGTTAAACCACTTTTGTATCTCCTGTAATCACCATTATCGTTATATGTAGTTTTCAGATATCCACCAACAACAGGGTGCCACTGCGCCCATTTTATAAAGTACTTACAGTCACTTATTGTTGGGAATATAATATTTCTAAAAACATCAAAGCGAGTAACAAAAGAGTCTTCAATATGCAAAGTCTTTTTTGTTTCATCAAAAATTGTTTTTTCTATTCTGTATTTCAACAGTTCATATTGGGAATTTTTGTACGGAAATGCATTACATCCATTTGCGACTTTTGAAGCACTAAAACTAGCTAAGAGCATTGACCACTGTGGCAAATAAATTAAAACTACATTCCCAATAGTTTTTGTGAACTGGTCTGATTTTCCTTCTTTTTTCCTTTTTTTGTAACGCCAGCCTGAAAAATCGAATTTACGCATACAACAAGGCCAATTCAATACCACTGTATCAGGACTCAAACAAGTTTCAATATGATGTGTCATTTTTTCACCACCTTTCAAAGTAAATTATTAAACGAATAACCTTTTTCTTTTAAAAAATCAAGAAAAAAATATCGGTTTATTCGAAAATATTTACTTGAAAATAGAAAAATTTTTCGACATACTTTAGTTATAATTAACTTAAAAGAGGTGATTTCAGTGAAATATCGTCTTAAGAAAAAAACGTTGTCCACTTCACAGCGAACAACCTTCGAACGACAACTTTTTGCATTGACATTGAGGGACGATGCATATCGTCGTATCGTTGAGAAGGCATACAGAGATTTTTGCTTTGTTTTTGATGAGACAGAAACGGCACAATCAGAATTTGGAAAACACTACTGTGATATCATTTTAAAAAATGATATCATGTTATATGACTTTTCAAAAATTAAAAAGCAACTTGGTATGGGCAGTACTAGTTCTGTGTTCTACGATTACAGAAACAATGTTTTAGAGAAAATCTATCAGATGTGCCTGAAAGCAAATTTAATATAAAAAATTCGTGGTTGCATTACTGCTTCCACGAATTTTTTCTTATTATCAGGTGTGTAATTATATGGATATAAATATCCTCAAAAATATAAACATTAATGACCATATTTTTGCTAATATAATTCAGCATATATACGACCATATTATCGAGAGAAAACCCCTTAAAACAGAACACTTTTCCTTTTGTGAACATCAACATACTCTCTTAAAACACAATCCCTGTTATCTGTAATATAACATCATATTTCCATTTTTATTACTAATTTTGTATTGTTTTTTCATACATCTTCAAATCAATCGTTTTTGAAATCGTTTTCCCCCTTAAGCATTGTTTTTTGAGAAATATGCCAAAAATACACCAAAATAGTATCAAAATGCTATCTTTTCAACCTTTAATCGTGTGCCTTGCACATTATTTCGTATCCTTGTGGATACAGTCGGATACTTTGCCAGATTGTCTACAAACTGAAGTCAAGCCTTGTATTTTATAAAATTGCGCGGTATTTTTATAGAAAAAGAGAAGAGGTTGTGTAATATGATAACAAAAAATTTAATGCACGATGATGTTTTACATCGCTTTGTATCCATAAAAAAATTCAATGATAAAACATATAAAAATCAGGCAGAAAAATACTATGAAAATTTGATGAAAAATACAGTGGATTTTAACGATGAAAAATCATTGAAGAAGAACTTTGAGTTTGCTTTTTTGTTTGGGTTTAATTTTGGGATTTTAAACGATAATTTTTCGGATTTATACGAGGATAAAGATTTATTTAACTCTTATCCAGATGTTAAGGATTCTGTTGTAAGGGTGGAGCAATTTCTTTTAAGTGTAATGGCTAAAGATGAATTAAAAATGATATTTGAAATGAGAGATAATTGTGCTAATAGGCTCGTGAACTTGTTTGAAACAATTTACTTAAAAGATTTTATCGTGTTCTCTTTTTTATTAGGTGCTTCGCAGTCAAAAGAGATTTTAATCCCTATTCCAAAGAAGCAAAAGATTAGTTGAATATAAGAGAAAAGGCACCGTGTGAACGGTGCCTTAATTTTGTATTCTTTTGTGGAAATGAAATATATGAAAAAAATCAGGATTCTTTTGTAAGAGGTTTTGCAATTATTGAGAAAACACTGCTGCAAAGTCTAAAGCTGACATCATTTTTGCAAAACTTTTTTTCAGGAGGATATAAAATACATCGATTTTATCGCTATTTTATTTAAAAAAATCGGATTTTTTCATTTGTATTGTTTTGCAAATTCATATGTTTTAAGTGATATTTACTGTATCTGATGTTACTTTTGCAAATGTTACTTTCTTATATACTATCTCACATATTGTGTATATAACTATAACGATATTTATCATTAACAAAAACATATAGTGTTGGGATAGTGGGGTGTACGTTATGATAAAAAGAAACAAGTATGTCGACGAGAGTGTTGAAAACAACACAGAAAGATATCGTGCTTCCAAAAGTATGGTGATAGAATTTGCAAACATGAAAGTTACCACATAAAGAGAAACAATATCTTTTTGATATCCAGCACACAAAAAAGCAAGGAATGATATAATTAGCATTATAAAAGCCATATTTTTACCACCTTTCTCTAGTGTATAAAATACACTTTATCTTTATAGCACTTTTTACAATGCTCTAAAAAGTCATTGCAACAGGTTACTTTATAAACATAAATATCAGCTTTATCTGGACGAGTCGAGGCAAGAGTTGAATCGACACAGTAAAGTTTTTCTTCTCCGTCGTTTTCAGATACAAGAAAATAATTGTATGAATGTCTAGTTATGCCATCTTTAAAAATCACATCGACAACAAAGGATTCGATGTCTTCATTTTTCAAGATACACCAGTAACTCACGATAGTTTTAGCAAAAATGGCATAATCATAACAACAGCCTTTGAAACCATTTAATCTTAATTCATCAAAGTTAAAATGTTGGATTGCTTCATCATATATATGATAATTGAAATTTTCAATACTAAAGTCTGTTAGCGCTTTTAATAGTTCTTCGAATGTTTCGCAATCACCAAACTGCTCTTCTATCCACTGTTGCGATTGTTTGCTTATAAGACACGTTTCTGCCGTTGCTGAACCACTTATTGCCTCGGTATAGTTGTTATATACCAATCCCGAAAAAAGCGATAATACGAGCATACAGGCAATTATTTTATATACTTTCCTCATAGCATCACCTCAACGAAAAATTCGCCTTTTCTTACCCATCAATTTTTTATGTAATGCCGATGGCATATCATCAGCAGAAGGAGGAATTTATCGAAATCGAATATGCTCGATAGAAATATCAAAAAAGAGACATACATATACCCACAAAATTTCACTAATCATCGATTATGTAAAAAATGTGGGCAAATATGTATATCTCTTTATTTTAAATTTTCATGAAAGAGGAATTCGATGCTTCCTACAATTGATATTGTATTACAATTGATATTATACTATTTTTTTTTACTAAAGTCAAGAAGAATCGACTAAAAGTGTTTCGTTCACTCTATTTTTGATAAAAAACGATTATCTTTTGATGAATTTCGATTGATTTTTATAGTTTGTAGTGATACAATAAAATGGTATAAAAATTTGGTTAAGGAGAACCACTATGGCTGCATCTTACAAAAAACTTTGGAAGTTACTTATTGACCGTGATTTAAAGAAAAAAGATTTATGCGAAATGGCCAGCATCAGCACTTATGTAATCTCTAAAATGAATCGTGGAGATAATATCACCACCGATGTTCTTTGCAGAATTTGTAAAGCATTGAATTGTTCTATTGAAGAAATCATGGAAATTGTTCCTGAATGTAATGAAGAGCAAGGGAGTGTAAATAATGGCTAACGAAAATGTTCAGGTTGGTAAGTATACTCTCGAATCACTTACAACAGGTATGTACTCTGACCCTAAAATAGTTTATCGTGAATATATTCAAAACAGTGTAGACTCTCTTGAAACAGCAGTTACAAACAACTTGCTTGAACCTCAAGGAATGAGAATTGATGTAGTAATTAATGCAGAAGAGTCTATGATTTCAATCAGAGACAATGGTATGGGTATCCCTTGCGCTGAAGCAAAAGAGACCTTAATGAATGTTGGTAACTCAAAAAAACGTCATTCGAATAACCGTGGTTTCCGAGGAATTGGACGACTAGGTGGTATGAGTTATTGTGACACATTAATTTTTACCACTTCATCCGAAAACGAACCTCAAAAAACAATTGTTACTTTTGATTGTAAAAAACTTCGTAATTTGTTGATTCCTGGGCAATATGAAGACATGTCTTTGTCTGATGTTTTAAGTGAAATTACAACTGTATCTATTGAACCAGAAAAAAGTGAAAAACACTATTTTATGGTTGAAATGAAAGATGTTAGTGGTTTTTCAGACTTGTTAGATATAAACTCTGCAAGAAGTTATATATCACAAGTTGCACCATTGCCATATCAATCAAGACATTTTATATATTCATCACAATTACATGAGTTCCTCAACCAAAATGGTTATTCAATAGAAGAATTTCCGATTTTTGTCGGTGAAAGCGAAACCGATTTGGAGCCCATATATAAACCTAATCGTAGCAGATTTCATTCGGATAGAACCAAAATGAAGGTCGATGAAATTCATAAAATGGTCTATTTTGATGTAACAATAGACGATGAACTTTATGCATTGGGTTGGTATGGTGATTGTGATTGGTATGGTTCTTTATCTGAACATGAAATATCTGGTTTTCGTGTTAGAAAAGGTAACATACTTATTGGCGATAACAAAACACTTAACAGTATATTCCGTGAAGCACGATTTAACGGTTGGACACAGGGTGAGTTGTTTATTCTTACCGATAAATTAATACCAAATGCTCGTCGAGACGATTTCGAACAAAATCAATATTATTATAAATTAATGGATGCTTTAAGCGAAGGTGTAGGTTTAGATATTACCAGAACAATTCGTGAAGCATCAGTATCTCGTAATGACGCTACTGCCAAGGTTATGCGAGAGGTTTCAAAAAAAATTGGTGAAGCAACTACAATTCTTGATGAGGGCTTCAACTCTTCAGTTGATAAAGAAAAGTTAATTGAAGACCTTACAACAACAGCAGAAATCCTTGCCAAAACAAAACCAAAAGATGATGCACAAGCAGAGCAAAAAGAACAGTTGACTCGTCAAATTGAAACAACTGTCGAAGAAGTTACCGAAAGCAAAAAATATAAACTTAATCAAGTTAACACTGGCATAGATAAAAAAAGTAAAAAGATACTTTCGGTTGTTACCGATATTCTTTCTAAAAAACTATCGAAATTCCTTGTTGATGATATCATCGAGGAAATCATAAAAGAATTAAACGGAAAGTGAGTTTTACATAATGGAAGTTTTTCCATCTGAATATCAAAGTTTGGATTTAACAAGATATGAAAAAATGTTTATGCGACATGCATTATCTGTTGATGATTATGGATTTTTGCTGTTGCGTGTTAATCCTGCTATGCAGAAAAACGATGATATGGATATTGTTGTGTTACCTCAAGGTATTGTGCTTTGCAAGTTCTTTGATGAAGCAAATGATATTACCCAGTTTTCTGCAATGATTACTGCATATTCGATGCTGGTATATCCAACTACCCGAGACATAATTGCCAACAAATTTTTATCAAATAAATCCCTTCGTGATGATAAAGGTAATCTAAAATTCGCAGTATCCATAATACATATTTTCCCTAATTTGAAGAAAGCAGATGTTGAAAAACAATCGTTTTCAGATGATGTGAAAAAATTCATAAACAATAACTGCATGTTTTCTGAAGAATTCTCGGGGTTGAGAAATGGTTTTATTTCTTCTATGAATCGTTTTCTCTCTACCCCTATAATTGCTGTTTCTACCAACTCATTTTCAATAAATGATAACAATGTTAATTCAATTTTACATAGTGTTGCAACAGAATATGTAACTGTTCGTGTTGCAACAGTTAAGGATGAAGAAACATCAACAGGTGTTGATAACGAGTTACTTATAGTCGATGAAAATGATATTGCTGTTAAGGCATTTCGTCTCGACCAAGAACAGATAAATATCGTCAATAAAATTAACAAAGGTGACCAGTTAATTTTAGCATGTGCTGGTTCTGGTAAGAGTGTTCTCTTGATTTCAAAGTGCTTCAAAGCAGCAAGGATGAATCCAGACAAACAATTTTTAATAACCTGTTACAATAGGAATTTACGTTCTTTGTATACATGGTTTATTGACCGTGCTGGTTTAAGAGCAAACAATGTGAAATGTATGACTTTTCATGCATTGTGCAGAACCTTACTGTTAGAAAATGGCCTTAATGCTTCTTATTCTGGTCAAGATGGTCTGGAACGATTGGTTAATGCTACAATTCAAGGCTTGAATAATGGAAGAATAAAAAATAGATATTATGGTATTTTTATCGATGAGGTGCAAATTTTTGAACCTGAATGGTATAAATTTTGCTATAACCTTTTAGAAAACAAATCTTCTGATGACCACCTTTTTGTAATTTGTGGTGACAAAACTCAAGACCTTGATAAACGAAAGAAACAAGGTACAGCACCATGGCAGGCTGGCGAAGGTTACCCAAACTATAGAGGTGGTAACAAGAACATTCGAATTGAGAGAAATTATCGAAACTGTATAGAAATCAATGAATTCATTAACAGATATGTTTCAAATGCAAAAAAATATTTATTTAGCATTGACCCAGATTTCGATATTGACCCTGATTTATTTTTGCGCGGACAAGCAGTGTCACACGGAATAGGTGTTGACTATTGTCAATTGACTGATTTTAGTAATGATGGCGAATCGACCAAGGTTATCGAATCAATCAAGAAAATACATGATGAATATGAAATTCCGTATGATGAAATTGCAGTAATTATGTATAACGCAAGTTATAATTCAAGATTCCCCAACTGGAGCAATAGAAATTACTCCTTGGAAATTCCACTAATGGTTAAACTACGACAGGAAGACATTCCGTTTTGTAAATTATATGCTACCGAAGGAGAGTGGCAGGATAATTATGGCGAAACTGGGGGTGTAAGGTTAATTAAATTCCAATCAACATTAGGTCTCGATTTTCGTGCAGCAATTATTTGTGGACTTAAACCTTTTGGTCATTATGATGCTGTAAAAAAACCAAATTGGAGTGTATTAAAAACCAACTCGGATGATTACTCAAATGCAATTCAATCTACTCATCAATGCATAAGAAATCTGTATGTTGCTTGTACAAGAGCAAAAGAAGTTTTACATATTATCGCACCAGAAAATGAAAAAGATTCTGTTTTCATAAAAATCTTAAAAGATTCTATTTGATATGGTGTAGGAGAAGAAAAAAGATGAATTATAAAGCCAATAAAACAATATTTAAACACAAGTGGTGGGGCGAAGGAATATTAAGAAACATTGCAGGAAGCATTCTTGAAATTGAGTTCCCTCGTGTGGGCATTAAAAGACTTTCAGAGACGAGTGTTGAAAGTGGTATACTTACCCCTCTCAATCCCGAAAAACCCGTCACAACGGCTTCTGGACCCGTTATAACGCACAATGATGAGGCGTTTCGCCAGTATGACACATCTGATAACATTATTGGAGATAAAAATGTACTTGAGGCATTTGAATCCGATGATATTGTTATCTTTAATGAGTCTTATATTATTATCGGTTCAGAAACAACTGCAAAAAAAATCAGCGCTACATATGATTTAACTGTAATCGGTGATATAACTGTTGATGAGATTAAAGTTAACGGTGAACTTACGGTTATTGGTGATTTAAAAGCAAAAAAACTTACCTGTGACAATATGTTTATTTGCCAAGGCGATGTTGATGCAGATGAAATTTATGTTGGTGGTATTGTTGCAAAATCCGTTAGATGTGTTGAATTCATTTGTGATGGTAACGCTATTATAGAAACAACCATTGATATTGATGAATCAAGCAGAACAGAGAAAACGATGGTTGCTTGTGAAGGTATTATGGGTGCAGGTAGTTTTTCTGCACTTAATGCTATTGCAAATGAGTATTTTGAATTTTCTGGCGATGTTCAAGGTAAAGTTATCGAATTAGAGTCGGACACTACTTTTAGCGAAATGACACAACCTGTTAAGGTAGGTACAGATTTATCTGAATTAACCATTGAAGATGTTATTGATAAGATTGAAGACCGTTTGAACAGTGAATATGAAAAAATTGCGGATTTAGATGAAGATTCTCTTATAGAACTTACTAAACTACTTGGTGATAATTCTCTACATATCCTTGGTGACTATTCAAAAGTGTTTAATGAATTGACAAGGATATCATACCAAGATGAAATAGATGATTTTGGCGATTATTTAACTGTTATATATGCGAAGAAAATCTTGCCAAAAGAAATTTATACATATGAGACAATTGAACATATAGACAGTCTTATGCTTCCTAAAGCAGCAGAACTTCTTGACGAACTTGAATTTAGACCCTGTTCTGTTGAACACATTGCCAGATGCATTCAGGTTGCTTTCGAATGTTCTGATGATATTCCAATGCATATAGATAATGTTCTTGATAAAATATTCAGTTCCTTTGGTTTGCGTTTTTCAACCGTCAAAAACATTTTGAACAGGGCACCTGTTACTGTCTCATCAAAAGAAGAGACAATTTCAACAGAACCAATTTCAAAACCTGTGGTTGAACCTGAAACTTCTGTTGATATGTTTGATGTTGAGTCACCAAAACCTAAAAAATTCAAAATGACAAGAACTAAATTCCTTAATATGACTATCCAAGAGGAAGGTAAATATTTTGGAATGACAGCAGACGAAATGATGCGTCTTTCTTCAGCAAAAATAAGAACCTGTAGTGAATTTTTGCAGATGAGTAAAGATGAAATCAAAGCAGTATTTAAGAGAAAAATATTTTTATCAAATCATCTATATCAAGTACAGCAAAAAATGCAACGTACAATTGATGAAATGGATGAATAATTTAAACTTCATCGTGAGGTAGAATAAAATATGGCAGGTAAACTTAATAAAGCAAGAGAAAAACTTGCTATAAAAATATTAGAAGATTTTAAAGGAAAAATCACTGGCGATTATAGTCCTATATGTGTTGGCGAAAACCCAGAAAATCGATATTTTGTAGGCAAATTACTGCCAGTTAGCGATGATGGAAAAAACTCATCATTTGGTTCCGATGTCTTTATTGAATCTATTGGTATGGATTTTTATGTTGATAAAGAAGATATAAGCGAGGCAGAAATCAAGGTTTATCCTCGTGGCGATTTTTATTATCGTGCTTATCCTACATTAGAGCAACAAATGGAAGCGTTCCTTGATGAAGTTAATGCTTCTGAAGAAACACCGTTTGAGAATTTTGACGCTCTTGTTGACGCATATAATGATGACCACTCTGCTTTTGCAAAACGAAAAATTAAACTTATTCCTGTATATAAAAAGGTCAACATACATAGCACAAATTTTTATACATATTTCAAATTAAATGACTTAATAGACCCAAGCACAGGATATGGATTTGCAAATGAAAAACATTCAGAGAACCAGTCGTTGTGTCAGTTTATCGATGATTTACAGGACAGTATTACACAAGACCCTGATTGTTACACTCACGAAATTTACGAGCAAACTAAAATAACTGATTTACTTTCCGAAGAAGCATATGCTGCATTTCTTCGAAAAAATGCAAAAAAGGAAACACCGATACGACAAAACTGGAATGTTTATATTGATTTAAATATTAAATTGATTAAAAACCGTTACTTGGTGTCTGTATCGCTTGTTAACTGTTCTGCAGTACAATCTAACGATATTACTCATAAATCACACAAAAAAGCAGATGACAAACCAACAATTGAAACATTATTTAATTCTGGCATTGATGTACAACTTAATGGTGCTAAATATTCACCTATTGAAATGGATTTCTTTGCTGATGATTATAAATATGACAGTAAACAAAAAGCAGTTGGTAACAATTGCTCTGTCATCTATTCGGAAGAAAATAACACTGTTAGCACAGACCATCTTCCAACCTTTACTCAAAAGCGATTGCTTACTAATGATGAACTTGCTGTTTCATTCCAAGACCTTGTAGACGACCCAATTAACACACTTAATGATATTCATCGAAAAATGCACAAGGAACTGGCAGAGTGGAAACAATATCAGGTTGAAAAAAATCCTGAATTGACAGAAAAAGCAAAAGAAAATCTAGCAAAAGAGATTAAAGATTTTGAACAAGAAATCGAAAGATTTGCTTTCGGTATTAGAATTATTCAGAATTATCCTATGATTTATAAGAGTTTTGTTCTGATGAACAAGACTTTCTTGGCTACTGCAAAAAAATATACAACCTGGCGTCTCTTCCAGATTGTATTTATAGTGTCCATGATACCTGATATTGCTGCTTGTGACAAGGATTTGTTGATGGATGATGAAAAGTTACAAACAACATTAAATTCTGTATCACTTCTTTATTTCCCCACAGGTGGTGGTAAAACAGAAGCATTCCTCGGCACACTTGTATTTAACCTTTTCTTTGACCGTTTCAGAGGCAAGGAATGTGGTGTAACCTCAATTTTACGTTATCCTCTTCGTCTTTTGTCTGTTCAGCAGGTACAACGTTTAGCAAATGCATTAGCACAAGCAGAATTATTAAGGAGAGCCGAACCTGCCATTTCTGATACTGAACCTTTTTCGTTAGGCTATTTTGTAGGTGATGGAAACACCCCAAACAAAATCGAGAAAAAAGATGTAATAAAATATCGTTCTATGAAACAAGAAGATTGTGACGAAGAACGTATTTTAGATATTTGTCCTTTCTGTGGAAAAGAAAGTGTACATCTTAAATTCGATGAAGATTCTTATCGTTTAATTCATTTTTGCGATAACCCTGATTGTCAATCAGGAGGAACGTTGCCAATTTATATGGTTGATGAAGAAATATATCGATATTTGCCTTCTGCAATCATTAGCACAGTAGATAAACTTGCTATTCTTGGAAACAATCGCAGTTTTAGAAACATTTTAAGTGGTGCACCATACAAGTGCCCCAAACACGGTTATACAAGCACTACAAAGTGTCTTGTAAATCGTGAGTTCTGTAAGGAAGATGTTTCTTCATTTGAAGAAGTAGAAATGTATGACCCTGCACCTACATTGTTTATTCAAGACGAATTACACTTGATAAGGGAGAGTTTGGGTACATATGCTTCTCACTATGAGTCTTTCGTTGACTATTTCGTAAAGAATGTATCCCCATCACGCCGTCCTATTAAAACAATTGGTGCAACAGCAACAATCTCTTCATATGAAACACAGATTACACAATTGTACAGCAGAGACCCTTTACGATTCCCTTGTGCTTCACCATATTTGGATAGAAATTTCTATTCTTATATCGAAAAAGATGATACACAGCGCCTGATTTTAGGTTATGCTCCTTATGGTAAAGCAATTATCAACTCTGTTGTGTACTCTTTGAAGTATATGAGAGAAGTTGTTTATGCTTATCTCATTACCCCACAGAAAGTCTTGGATATTCCAGAAATTGGTATTGATTCAATTGAAGATGCAATAGAAATTCTTAAAGATTATTGGATTTTCCTCGAATACAACAATGTTAAGAGAGATGGCAACAACGTTGAAGGCGCTCTTGAAACACCAATTAACGTAGAGTTGAAGAAACAAGGTATTACTGAATTCAACACTCGCAAAATGACTGGTGATGAAACATTCCAAGACGTTCGTGAAGTATTGGCACAAGTTGAAAATAACCCAGATGTATTTAATGGTGTGAATCTGATTGCTGCAACATCAATGATTTCTCACGGTGTTGACGCTGATAGGTTTAACATTATGTTCTTCTATGGAATTCCTGGTAATACAGCCGAATATATTCAGGCATATAGCCGAACGGGTCGTAAATATTCAAGTGTTGTTATTGATATAATTAGACCTTCTCGAGAAACAGACCAGAGTTACTTAAAGAACTTCATAAAATTTCACGAATTTAAAGACATTATGGTTGAATCAGTTCCGATTAATAGATGGGCAACAAAGGCTATTGACGGAACGCTTCCTGGTATATTTATGGGGCTTCTTTTTACTAAATATGACCCAGAACTTCAATATGGAAATGGAACACTGTTCTATATGTCAAATATTAGTAAAGCAATCACAAATGGACTTTTAAATGCTGATACTATTAAAGAAGAATTACAGATGTCATATGGTTGCCTTATAAATGGAGAAGTCTATGAACTTGGCAATCAATACAAGGCGAAAATTAATGAGTTCGTTGATTCTGTTTTTGAACGAGTTACTGATAAAAACTGGGAAAACGAAAGCATATTTGATGGATTTAATCTTATGGGTTATCACATTATGAACAGCCTTCGTGATACAGATACCCAATTAATAATTGAACTTGAATAAATGGTAGGTGAAAATAATGAGTCCTAAAAACCAAATGAAGCGAGGTAAAAATCAATCGCTTTATAAATACTTACCTGAAACATGGATTGACTTTTCTGTAAGAGGAAAGGAAAGAAAACAGTACATAGCAAAAGTTGAACGTTGGAACAGTGAAAAACTTGATGGTATTAATGCTCAACGTTTGATTCGTACAGTAAACGAATCAGTTCAGTCTTTTGCCAGTCAATGTCAAAACCCTGCCGCAAATGTAAAACCTGTTATTGGTTTTGGTGCAGAATTAAATACGGAAAATTGTGACGTACTTACACCAAAAGCATCAGATGAAGAACGAGGTATTGTTGCTCGTATTAGCCCTTTAACCTTCTATTGTAAAAGATGTAAAAAGGTTCACCAATTTACAAACGAGGATTTTTACCACAGAAACAACAAATGTACCGCATGTGGAGGTCCTTTAACACAATTCAGACAGATATATTTTTGTAAATGTGGTTATGCCACCGATAAACACAATATAAGATGTCCTGAACATGGTTATGGTAGTGTTCAATGGGATGGAAAATATAACTTTATTTGCAATAAATGTCACAGAAAAATTCCTATGCAGGTAATGTGTCCTGTTTGCAATAGTAGATTAGGACCCAAGGTTGCATTAGACCCTGCTCAATTCTTTGTTTTTAGTTTAAGTCTGATTGACTTGATAGACGAAAAACTGGAAAACTTTATCGCTGATACTGATTATGGTCCATTTATCACTTTCGCATATTGGTTAAATCAAATCAATAAATCAGATTTAGATAAAATTATTAAGGATGGTATTGTTTCTGACCCCGATGAATATCAAAGAATTTACAATCAAAATTATGAAATATTCAAGTCATTAGGTGAAGAAGTTGCTGCTAATGCGGCAAAAATCGCAGCAGATACTGCTTGTGGTAATCAGTTTGCGGCTATTGTTAACACTTTAAAAGGTAAATTAACCACAACAGAAAAGAGTGTTTCCAATCTTGCTGAACGAATACTTGAATATGATTTGGTAACCAGATTGGATGATGTATCTGACCTCAACTCTGCTGTTGAAGTGGCAAAACTTTTAAACACAAACGCAAGTCCAGAAAAATATGCAGAAATAGCAGAACGATATGGTATTGCAAGTGCTCGTGTTTGCGATAGAATTCCATTTATTTCGTGTTCTTACGGATATACTCGTGCAGAATCTGAATACAAAGAAGGTGTTCAGTTACATGCATTAAAAGAAGAGAAAAATGGCCGAAAAAATGTTTATGCAACCAAACTAAACACAGAAGGTGTTCTTTTTGAGTTTGACCGCAAGAAAATCATCAAATGGTTGTTGGCTAACGAGATTATCAGTGTTGATGAAGCACCAGATTTGAACTCTGAAGAAGAAATCAAATTATGGTTCATTAATAGCATCAAACCAGAATTGATTCAACCATTTTCACCAATTGATATAAATGCAAGTCCTGCAACCTATTATGTGTATCGTTTGGTTCATTCTCTATCACATTTGCTTATTCGTGCCGCAGCAGATATTGGTGGTTTAGGAAAAGACTCTTTATCCGAGTACATTTTCCCTGGTATACCTGCTGTTTTGATATATTGTCAGAACTCACAAGGTTTCAATCTTGGTTCATTATTTAACACATTTGAAGCATATTTCGATAAATGGTTAAATAAGGCATATTCATCTGCTCAAAAATGTGTGTTTGACCCGATTTGTATTGAGAGACACAAGGCCTGCACTGGTTGCTTGTTTGTGAACGAAGTGTCTTGTCAGCATTTTAATAAAGATTTAGACCGTTCGTTAGTAATCGGTCACGTTGATAGAGAAACCCAAAAAAGACTTATTGGTTTCTGGGAGGAGTAAAAGTATATGGCAATAATGCACCCAATTGATATTGAAAATTATGCATATACACAGACCGAAAAGGAACTGTATAATGCCTTGAAAGAACAACTTCCTGACAAGTATCAAGTGTTTTATTCTATCCGTTGGTTTGAAACCACCGAAGATAATAAACGTATCGATAGTGAAAGTGATTTTCTTGTATTTGACCCTTCTTTTGGTTTCATCACCATTGAAGTAAAAGGCGGTACAGGTATTGAAGTTAACGGTAAGGATTGGATTCTGCTTGAAAATTATGGCAATGGTAATGACGGAAGTCGAAAACTGAATTGTAGTCCTTATGAGCAGTCAGAGAAAAGTATGCGCCATTTTCATAAATACTTTGTTGACGAGTTCAATCAGAACTTTAATGGTGTTTATGGATTTGCAGTTGCTTTTCCAAGATATGCTATCGATTCACCGTTATCACAGGAAGCACCTCTTGAAATTACAATCGATGTTAATAATATGGATAATCTTAAAGATAAAATTAATAAGATATTCCATTATTGGAAAAACAAACGTAATATTACTATCCCATTTTCTGCAGAACAAAGAGCCCGTTTTATTAGTGTCATAAACAAAAGAATATCTTTATCTGCAGCAGCAGGTGCTCTTATACCTGTTAAGGAAAAAGAGTTTGCCAAAATTGATTTCGTACAGGAAAGTATTCTTGATTGTTTACATAATTACCGACAGGTTCAAATTGTTGGTGGTGCAGGCACGGGAAAAACATTCGTTGGTATAAAAAAAGCCGTAAGAGATTGTATTGATGGCAAAAAAGTCCTTTTTGTTTGTTGTAATTCTGAATTATCAAAATTTGTAAATAGTAAAATTTCAGACGACTATGAAGTTGATTCTTGCACTTATGAGGAATTGATGCTAAAATTGTTGGGAGAAAAATATTTACAAATTACCCCAAATGAAAATGGTAATCGTTGTTGTTTTGAATTGCTGGAAGATATATCAATAACCAATAAATACGATACAATTATTGTAGATGAAGCACAGGACTTTGATGTTGATATGGGACTTTCGGTTCGTTCATTACTTAAAAATGACGCAGAATCAACTTTATATGTATTCTACGATAAAAACCAAAATGTTTTTGAAATGGATTTCGAAAATGCTTTTGCAATTGACACACCACCATATGTGTTACGATACAATATCCGTAATACGGGTAGCATTTATCGTTGTGCAGTTGAAAGAACTAATTTAGGTTCAGATACTATCGCTAATAATATTGTTGGTGTTCAACCAGAATTGCATAATTATAGTAAACCTTCACAAGCAGTAAAAGCATTAACAAATATCGTAAATAGATTGGTTCAAAAAGAATATGTAAGCACAAAATCAATTGTTATTGTATCTGATGTTGCTTACAAAGATTCGATTCTTGCAAAGGAAAGTAAAATCGGTGCTTATGATATTACATTTGATTCATTTAGTTCCGTTTCCGATAATCAAATCTGCTTCAAAACCGCAGAAGAGTTTAAAGGTTTAGAAGCAAACATTGTAATTCATTTAACACATGAATTTGAAAACATACCAGCGCCAAGCAATAGTAACAGGAAAGAGTATGTTGCAATTACTCGTGCGAGATATTATTTATACATACTTAATACAAAATGTAAGGCAAAAATAGGAGACTAATATGGCTGATATATTATTATTAGAACCAGGATATCACAATAAATATCCGCCTCTTGGATTAATGAAAATTTCTTATTTTCATAAATACGTTCACGGAGACTATGTACGCTTCGCAAAAGGACAACTTCCTGAAGCATTTAAAGACAAAAAGTGGGACAGAGTTTATGTTACTACTCTTTTTACATTCGAATGGGAAAACACTAAAAAAGCATTGGAATATGCTCTTTCCGTTGTAAAAGAAGATGGACAAGTGTATACAGGAGGCATTTTAGCAACATTAATGCCCGAATTAATTGCTGAACATTTTCCAACAGTTATAAACAATACAGGTTTGCTTAATAGAAAAGGTACTCTCGGTTTAGCAGGTGAAGAGTGCATTGATACTATGACACCTGACTATGGTATTTTAGACGATATTAAAGATGAATATGTTTATCCTGCCCACGATGCTTATTTTACTTATATGACTCGTGGTTGCGGAATGAAATGCCAATTTTGTGCTGTTCAGACTTTGGAGCCGACCTATATCCCATATTTTTCAATTACAGAAAGCATAAAAAGAGTGGATGAAAAATTTGGTCCTAAAAAAGACTTGTTGTTAATGGATAACAATGTGTTGCGTTCGCCAAAATTTGACCAAATTATTGATGAAATTAAAGAACTTGGTTTTGCAAAAGGTGCAACATATACTAACCCCAAAACAGGTAAACAAGTACAAAGATATGTTGATTTCAACCAAGGGTTAGATGCGTATCTTCTTACACCTGCGAAAGCAAAAAGATTAGGCGAACTTGCTATTCGTCCTGCGCGTATTGCATTTGACCATATCGAAGATGAAGAAGCATATGTAAAAGCAATTAAACTTTGTGCAAGAAGTGGCATTACTCATATGAGTAACTATTTGCTCTATAATGGTGTGGAATTTACTGGTAAAGGTAGAAAGTATCATGCTGATACACCAGAAGATTTATATAACCGAATGAAAATCACAATGGATTTGTGTGACGAATTAAACGAAGAGTTAGACTATAAAGTGTTTATATTCTCATTTCCAATGCGTTACATTCCATTATCTGATATAAAACGTGGTTATGTAGGTGAAAAGTGGAATGCCAAATATCTTCGTGCATTGCAAAGAATGTTGATTCCAACACAAGGCAAAGGTGTGTCAACTCGTTCATTCTTTGAAGCAGACTTTGGCAAATCAGCAGAAGAATTCGTCGAGGCTCTTGCTATGCCTGAAACACATCTTGGTTGGCGAGGTCACTTTGTGGAAAAGAAAGATGAACCTAAAAAGATAACTGAAATCAGAAAAACGGTCTGGAACGAAAACCATGCTTATCTGAATGAGTGGAAAAGATTGTTCCGTAGCATTCCCAATAAAGATGATTTCATAAAATATATTAACGATAACGAGTTTACAATAGAACGATTTGAGACTATTGAAGACCCGACTCACAGAAAGTTATTTATTCATTATTTTACCCCACCAATGTTACTTCGAGTTTTCGCTTCTGAAAACAAAAAAACAATTTCAGATGTTGCTGAATATATTACCAGCGAGTTCCCTTTAATGTATAAACGAATGGTTGAATACATTACAACAATAAGAACTCAATACGCAATACTTGAAGGTCCGATTAAAGTTTTTGGTGCAAAACTCTTTAAAGATATTTTAGCAACCTTGGATATTTTATCAGCAGACTCAGATGCTGTAATTTCCAATCTTCAAAAGGCACAAACAAAATTGAACAAATCCATATTCAATTTTAAATTGATTCAGTACTCGAAATTGTACTGTCAAGCAGGTGTGTTTAAAAAGTCTGAACAAAAAGATTTAATTACACACATAGCAAATCTTGATGAAAGTACAATCAAAAAGATACTCGTTGATAAATTGCCACTATTCGAAAAGAAGTTGAATAGGGTTGCAAAAGAAGAAGTTGGTAGTCTCTATATTATAAATGAAATAAAAGAAAGTTTAATTTACTTAAATGAACAACTTTCAATGTTTGGTGATGATGAATGAAACATACTTTTGTCGTAGGTAAATATACACTTGAATCATTGACCAATGGTATGTATTCCTCACCTTTAGATTTGTATCGAGAATACATTCAAAATGCTGTCGATTCAATTGATGATGCTATTCGTCTTGGAATAACAGAGAAGGAAAAATCTCGTATCGATATTTCCATAAATAGTGAAAACTCTTCCATCAGTATAAAGGATAACGGGTGTGGTATAAACAAAGAAAATGCCGAACGCCTTTTAATTGATATTGGTAACTCTAAAAAGAGTAGGTCTACTAGCAGAGGTTTTAGAGGTATTGGAAGACTTGCTGGACTTGGGTATTGTGATACTCTAACTTTTATTACTTCATCAGTTGGTGAAGCAGAAAAAACTATCATAACATTTAATGCCCAAAGGTTGAAACAGTTGTTAATTCCTGGAACAAACGATGATGATAGTATCTACGATGTAATTGACGCTGTTGTTTCTAAAAAGACATCACCAGAAAAGAAGAATGCACATTATTTTGAAGTCGTATTAAACGGAGTCGCAGCACAAAGTAATCTAATTAACTATAGCAGTCTTAAAGATTATCTTATGCAGAATATACCGTTGCCGTTCCATCCAGATTTTAAGTGGGGAAAAACAATCTGTTCAAAATTAAATATTAATGGATATATTGTTCCTGAATATAATGTATTTTTGACTTTCAATTCAGAAACAGAGCAGATTTACAAACCATATCGAGATGTAATTGTATCGGACAGAGTCAAGAAACTTAACGACAATATTCATGATATTCAAGTTAAAATTCTTGGCGATAAAAAATCACCTTTAGCGATTATGTGGTATGCATCTACTAATTTTTACGGTACAATTATTGATAGCACAATTAAAGGTTTAAGAATCCGTCAAGGTAATATTCTTATTGGTGACCATACAACTTGTTCAAATCTTTTTAAAGAAGAAAGATTTAATGGTTGGGTCATTGGTGAAATTCATGCTATTGATAATAATCTCATTGCAAATTCACGACGTGATAATTTTGAGCAGAATGAGTTTTATTTTCAATTATCAGAAGAAATTAAAGATTGTGCTTCTATAATCACAAAAGAACTTCGTCGTTTATCTTGTGAAAGAAGTTTGAGTAATGAGAAAAAAGCAATTGCACAAGTAGAAACCGTTGACGATTTCAATGCTTTATGCATTGAAGATATGAATTTTACTTGTGATATAGATGAATTCACATTGATGAATTCTGGCGATAGTGAATTAGAGGCAGAAAATGATTTTGTTGATAAACTATCAATGATTCTCGGGCAAAAAGCAAAACAAACGAAATACACTGCAATTAATATAAATGCGAAACTTACCAACGAGCAACGCAAAGTTTTGGAACGTGTTTTTGATTTGATTTGTCAAGAATACAGCGACAAAGAAGCACAAGAGTTCATAAATACAATTGCCAATAAATTTTAATGTTTTGATAGGTAAGACGGGAGCGGTGCCTTATGACAAGAGACAAATTTAAAATCATTCACAGTGAACTTATAATGCAGGTTCAATGTATCGAAAACGATTTGAAACTCATATATGCAGGAATGCACAGTGGTGATTTTGATAAGAATCTTGATATGCTTGAAAAGGCAAACCTTGGAACTGTAATAAAAAAATTAAAAGAACTTGACTACAGTGACGGACACCCTGACCTATCCAAACAAGACTATGCTTTGTTGGAGCAGATTCGTGAAATTCGCAACTATTGGTGTCATCAGTGCTTTTTGGACTATGTCTATATCCAAGATGATTACCATAGAGAGCGAAAGTTCCAACAAATCGCTCAACAGTTAAGTAAAGATGAAAATAGCACATGGCAACTTCATGAACACTTACAACAACTGCGAAACAAGATGTTGAAAAGATATAACAGAATATAAACAAACAAGCACGGCACATCGCCGTGCTTTTCTTTTTGAAATTTAATATAATGAGAATAACTTTTCTTGATTAATTTATGTCTGCAGCTTAACTTTTCCATGTTTAAATTTTAAATTTATAAAGGAGAAGTTAATATGCAGAATTACACACATCATAATCAAAGTCAAATACATAGGGGCGCAGTTTTCTATGTAGACCTTGGGAACGACACTAGGAGCAGTTTGCAAAATTCTGTTCGTCCAGCCGTTATAGTGAGCAACGAGGCCTGTAACAAATACTCAAGTATTATCACTATATGCGCAATTTCAAGCAAAACGACGACAAAGGCAAAAATTCCGACCCATGTTTTCTTGTCTAAAACAAAAAATAATTTGCCAATGGATAGCATTTGTCTATGCGAACAGCCTATCTCTATTCCAAAAAAAGAGTTACGAGAATTTGTCACAACAATTTCATCTGGTGATATGGAGAGGATTTCCTCCGCCCTCAAAATCCAACTCGCACTCTGAAAAAAGGAAGACCTTCCCCCAATGGGGGAGGTCTTTCTTTTGCCCTTAAAACACTATCACAACCTTTTTCGAATTAAAGATAACAATCACCCTTAAAACAGAACAACTTCTTCTTATATAAAAATACACCAACCTCTTAAAAGCAAAATAAATACCCTTGAAAATCACAAAAATGTACCCTGAAAACTCACAATAATATATCCTCAAAAGTTATAAAAATGTGCCCTGAAAATAAATCTTAAAATATACTTTTTAAAGGTTTATATTTGTGTGTTTTGAGGGTGCATAAAGAGTCAAAATTTTTAATATTTGACACCATATAATTGTAAGAATTTCGATTACGAAGAATCAAGGATTATACGGTGTCAAAAAATATGGTCATAAGTTTTGCTCTCTTTTCGCTCGGATAAGTGTTGATTTTGATATACCAGTCATCTGTTCCACTTGCTTGTATGAATGGTCTTCCAATAATTTAAGGCCTAGTTTAATTTGTTCTTGATTGAACTTTTTAGGTCTTCCTTCACGATAACCTATTGTATGTTGCCTGTGATACTCACGACCACTTTGACACCTTGAGTTTATCATGTTTTTTTCATATTCTGCAAAAGAGAGCATTATATCAAGAATTAATTTGCCAACAAAACTTTGCTCAATAGTTCCCATATTGAGTATAGTTAATTTTATATTCTTGTTATAAAGTTCTTGTGCAACCAGTGAGCCTTCTGATACGGTTCTTGCAAAACGGTCTAATTTTGTTACTATCAGTTCGTCGTTTGGTTCTAATTTATCAAGCAATTGAGAAAATAAAGGTCTTTCTTTTATAGTACCACCAGTGAAGATTTCTTCCACTATGACTTCTGCCCCTGCTTTTTGAACCAGTTCTCGTTGCTCTTTTAAGGATGAATTATCTCTTTGACTTTTAGAACTGACTCGTATATATCCATATCGCATACCTTCTCACCTTTACTTTAATGCTACATATACACTTGTCGTAACACATTCGCCTTCTTTTTCGATTTCTACTACGAGAGCATTTGGGGCTGGAATTTCAACGATGATTTTCTTGTTTGGATGTTTCATAAAATCCTGCTCAATGCTTGTTACCAAAATTTTGTTCATAAAAAATCATTCCTTTCTTGTTTTTATGTAATTGTGCCGCATCTGGCAGTACGGCACTTTGTGGTTTGGAATTATAATTTAAGGAGATTTAAAGAAATTTGCCAGAATTTTGAAAGGTATAAAATTATGAAAAAGAAATAAAAAAGACTCACATACGAAATCTCGTCAGATTTTGTATGTAAGTCGTATATTTGAATATGTAATGTGTTTCTTAAATTGTACTTACATTATATCATAATAACATACTGTAGCCAAGAGGTTTTTTATATTTTTTTAGATTGCAAGGATTGTGTTTTAAGAGGTATTGTTTGTTATTTAAATAAAAGGATACGTATTGTGTTTTAAGGGATTATTTCAATAAGGGAGGTGTATATAATGAGTAAACTTAAAGAAGCAATCATAAACATCATAGAAGAGTGGGGTGAACAGATTGATAAAGAAATTGAACTGGCAATTTCAAAAGGTGAATTGCCAACCAAAACAGATGAAGAATTGAGGGCTGAAGCAAGGGAAATATGGAAAAAGGCTCATTCAAAACAAAAAGATTTGTCGTAATTTGATTTTCAATTAAAAACATGTTATAATTATATTTACAATATGATTTAAAACAAAAATTAGGTAAAAAATGAAAAAATTGATAAAAACAAAAAACACCCATAAGCCCTTATATATCAAGGGTTTGTGGGGCTTTGTTTGAATTGGTAATTTTGGTGAAGGCTTAAGAATTGCTACTGATAAGTTAGATAGCAAGAACTTCTATGCATTTAACCCAAGCTTTGATAAACATTGTAACAAAAAGAGATAACCCCAAAAGCTTCGCATTACACTTAATTTAATGCTTTACCTCGTGATTTTTATCACGGGGTAAAATTTCTTTTTATTGAAATATTTGCAGCCGTGTGGTATTGTATAAGAGTAAAATTGAATTTAAAACAAGAGGTAGATTAATATGCATAAAAAATTAGCTCTTACACCGCCTATGGGGTGGAATAGTTGGGATTGCTACGGTGCGGCTGTTAATGAGGAGCAGCTGCTTGCCAATGCAGATTATATGGCAAAGCATCTTAAGGATTACGGCTGGGAATACGTTGTTTGCGATATTCAGTGGTCGGAGCCTACTGCAAACAGCTTTTATTACAATTATTTTGCACCGCTTTGCATGGATGAATATTCCCGTCTTATTCCTTCGGTTGAACGTTTTCCATCCTCTGCGGACGGAAAGGGCTTTAAGCCTATTGCAGATTACGTGCATTCACTCGGGCTAAAGTTTGGTATTCATATTATGAGGGGTATTCCGAGACAGGCAGCTCATCAGCACACCAAAATTAAGTGCGAGGGTGTTACGGCTAACGAAATTGCAAAGCCAAGCTCAGTTTGCCTTTGGAATCCCGATATGTACGGTCTTGAAACCGAAAAGAAGGGCGCTCAGGAATATTACGATTCTATTTTCGAGCTTTATGCTTCCTGGGGGGTAGACTACATAAAATGCGACGATATAGCTAATACCGAGATGTTTCCTGATAACCCGTATTCCGCAAGGCGTGAAATTGAAATGCTCAGAAAAGCAATAGATAAGTGCGGCAGAGATATGGTTTTGAGCCTTTCACCGGGTCCTGCACCAGTTTGGGAGCACGAGCATCTTGCCGCTCACGCAAATATGTGGCGTATGACGGGTGATTTTTGGGATGAATGGAGCAAGCTTCACGCTATGTTTGAGCGTTGCTATGCTTGGCAGGAGTACGTTCAGCCCGGTGCTTGGCCTGATTGCGATATGCTTCCGCTCGGCAGAATTCAGAAAACAGAGGAGCTTGAAAAATACAGAAACCGCTATACACGCTTTACTCATGACGAGCAAATAACAATGATGACTCTTTGGGGAATCTTCCGCTCACCGCTTATGATGGGTGGCGAAATGCGTGAGAACGACGAATTTACTCTTTCTCTTCTCCAGAACAGAGAGCTTATAGATATGCTTAAAAATTCAAACGGTGCAAGACAGTTTAAAAGAGAAGAAACAGACGACAAGGGTGAAATTATTTGGACCTCTAACGGAGAAAATTGCAAATACGTTGCGTTGTTTAATACGGATGATAAGGAAAGAGAAATCAGCTTCAATATTACGGATATTTCAATCGGCGGTGTTGAGTACAGCGTTTGGGATATGTGGAAGCACGAGGAGTACGCGGTAACAAAGGGTGAGTTTTCAGCAAAGGTAAACTCACACGGCGCAAGGCTCTTTAAAATTAAAATAAAATAATTAAAGAAAAAATCAGCAGGTGAGAAGCTCTCATCTGCTGATTTTGTTATTTCTTCTTCAAAAAATCAAGCGCATTTTTTTCAAGACGTGAAACCTGTGCTTGCGAAATTCCTATTTCGTTTGCAACCTCGGTTTGAGTCATACCGCGCATAAATCTCATGGAAAGAATTTTTTTCTCTCTGTCGGGCAGATTTTTTATTGCCTCCTTAAGCAATATTTCATCTACCCAGTCGCCGTCGGTTTCCGTTGAGCCTATTTGGTCCATTAAAAAAATTGTGTCACCGCCGTTCGAGTACACCGGCTCGTAAAAGGACACGGGGTCAACCACAGCCTCAAGTGCAATTACAACCTCTTCCTTTTTCAGGTTCATTTCCTTTGCTATTTCTTCAATGCTTGGCTCGTAGCCTTTTTCGTTACAAATGCGCTCCTTAAGCTGCATTGCATGGTAGGCGGTATCTCTTAATGAGCGCGAAACTCTTATGGGGTTGTTGTCTCTTAAATATCTTCGCACCTCACCAATAATCATCGGTACTGCATAGGTAGAAAAACGCACGTCGTGGCTTGTGTCAAAATTATCTATTGCCTTTATTAAGCCTATACAACCAACCTGAAACAAATCATCTAAGTTTTCACCACGGTTTGTAAAACGCTGAATAACGCTTAAAACAAGCCTCAGGTTTCCGTTTATCAATTCCTCACGGGCTTTTTTGTCCCCGTTTTTAGCTTCTTTTAAAAGTGCCTGCTTTTCCTTTTCGGTTAGCGTTTTTAAGGTTGATGTATTTATTCCGCAAATTTCTACCTTGTTGTAAATCATAAAAACTCCTTTTGTATGAAAAAATATGTAAAAGAGCTTTTAATTTTGCTACGAAAAATATTATTTGCTTTTTGTAAAAATTTAATCAAAATACAGCTAAAAAAACAAAAATTTTTTATATGAATATTCCTTCAAAATTGTTGACATTTTATTAGTGTATGTTATAATAATAAAAGATAGATTATAAGATTTTTAGGGAGTGTTATTTTTATGAAGAGTTTTTTTAAAGTTCTCGGCGTTTTAGCAGCAATTGCAGCTGTTGCAGCAGCAATTTATGTTGTACTTCAAAAGGTAAAGGCAAAAAATGCTCCTGAAAGTTATGATGAAGATAATTACGTTTCATGCTCTTGCCTTGAGGATGATTTTATCTCCGAAACAATTGCTGAATAAATTTTTTTAATATTAGTAACGTTAAGTCTTTAATCCGATACGAGATATCGGCAAGATTTGAGTTTTAAAACGGGTGAGTTATGCCCTTAAATAAATTACTCAAGCCTTTGCCGCTTTGGCAAAGGCGTTTTTACAGAAGGAATGGTTTTAAATGAAGCTTGCATTAAAAAATGCATACGTTTACAAAAATCAAAAAGTGTCACTTGTTCCTGAATACACCTGCCAGGCAGCGGTTCAGGGAGATGTGGCTATTTCTTCTTTTTTAAAGGATATGTTATCTTCAAGTGTTTCTGAATATGGTGTTTTTCCCGGTTTCTGTGATGTTCACGTTCATCTCAGAGAGCCGGGTTTTTCTTATAAAGAAACCATAAAAACAGGAACAATGGCTTCTGCAAGGGGCGGCTATACGGACGTTCTTTCAATGCCAAACCTTAACCCTGTGCCGCATAGTGTAGAAAATATGCAGCTCCAAAAAGATATCATTAAAAAGGATGCAGTAATTGGTGTTCATCCGTTTGCCTCACTCACGGTAGATGAAAAGGGAGAAGAACTTTCCGATTTAGATGGGCTTGCGCCTATCTCAATAGGCTACTCGGATGACGGCAGAGGAGTACAGAGTGAGAGTTTAATGCGCTCTGCTATGGAAAAAGCAAAAAAGCTCGATAAAATAATTTCTGCCCATTGTGAAGACAATTCACTGCTTAACGGCGGTTATATTCACAAGGGTGAGTACGCAGAAAAATACAACCACCGCGGCATATGCAGCGAGAGTGAGTGGGGACCAATAAAACGAGATTTACTGTTAGCAAAGGAAACGGGCTGTAAATATCACGTCTGCCACATATCAACCAAAGAAAGCGTTGAGCTTATAAGGCAAGCTAAAAAAGAGGGTGTAGACGTAACTTGTGAAACCGCTCCACACTATTTAGTTTTTAACGATATGGACTTAAAGGACGAGGGCAGGTTTAAAATGAATCCGCCAATCCGTTCCGAGGCTGACAGACAAGCGTTAATAGAAGGCGTTTTAGACGGCACTATAGATATGCTTGCAACTGACCACGCTCCTCATTCTTACGAGGAAAAATCAAAGGGCTTAGAAAAAAGTCTTATGGGCATAACGGGCATAGAAACCGCATTCCCCATAGTTTACACTAAGCTTGTAAAGCCCGGCATTCTGCCGCTTGAATTAGTTATTAAAATGCTTACCGATAACCCAAGAAGCCGATTCGGAATTAAAGATGAAGGCTCCTTGACTATATGGGACTTAAGCAATCAATATAAAATAGACAGCAACGAATTCCTTTCCATGGGTAAGGCAACGCCCTTCCAGGACGAAAGCGTTTTCGGTAAATGTCTTATGACTGTATACGGAGGTAAAATTGTATGGCAAACGAAGTAAGAAAAAAGATTGTCTTTGAAGATGGTAGCGAGTATTTTGGCTACGGCTTCGGAGCAGATTGCGAAAGAGTATGTGAAATAGTATTTGATACTGCTATGGCAGGCTATCAGGAAATGATGTCAGACCTTTCCTTTACTGATAAAATAGTGGTTATGACCTATCCGCTTATCGGTAACTACGGTGTTGCAGACGAGGACTTTGAAGCAAAGGTTTCTACACTCGGTGGACTTGTAGTAAGAGAATATAATGATATTCCGTCTAACTTCCGTTACACAAAAACACTTTCAGAAGAAATGGAAGAAAATCACATTCCGGGTATCTGGGGTGTAGATACAAGAGAAATAACAAGAAAAATCCGTGATAACGGCAGCAGTCGTGTTATTCTTACGGATGCTTCCGTACCAACAGAGAAAGCAATCGAAACTATAAAGAATACACCTGTTGAAAATAATTTGGTGGAAAAGGTGAGCTGTAAAAAACGCTGGTACTCAAGAACAACAAATGCAAAGTACAACGTTGTTGCTATCGACTGCGGCATTAAGCTTAACATAATCCGTCTTCTTAACAACAGATATTGCAACGTTACAGTTGTTCCGTTCAATACCTCAGCAAAAGAGAT
>JAZOOH010000050.1:0-1780 GCA_045654905.1 Acutalibacteraceae bacterium
AAAGCGAGCCTACCCGAAGGTAAGCTCGCAGTGGGTTAACGGGAAATGCTTGTCTTCAACAAACATAAGAAGCAATATAAATGCAACAATTAATTAGTTACCACTTACGGAATCTGCTTACTATATTTTGATCATACATACAGTCGTTAAATTTCAATATGTAATAGAAGTATTGAATAATTATTTCGGCATCTTCTGTTTCGATAATTGAATTTTTTGAGTTCCATATATTTATTTCTTCTACCACTTGCTTAATTGCTTCGTTTACTTTTGTTGAATCTGTTTTGTTTTTATGAATTCTTGTAGCAAAATCCATAAGCAAAAAATCAATTTTTTTAATTAATTCCTTCGCAATTTTTTCTTCTTTTTCCCAACGCTCAAAAACAGATACTATATTGGTTTTTTGTGCCCAGATTTCGCACAAATAATCTAATTCTAAATATAACTGCCAAGCATAATCTGCGGCCATATCTTTATCGGTAAATTCCTTCATATCGGAATATTTCATATAATCATAATCAAGCCATTTTGTTACTACATATTTCCCAAATAAATTTCTAACGATAGATATTTGCGAAACACGCTCATCATCTATTTTGCGCAGAAAGGAATTTGTTATATATATTTTTTGGGATACTTCTATGTTGCTTTTGATGATTTCTTTAAGTTCCAAATATGTCAAATTAGCCACCTCTGTATATTGATATAGCACCTAAATCAAGCAACTGTTGTATTGTTAGTGATAGAAGATATTGAGTTCCACCGCCGGGTTGGCCGAACCACGGAGCAGCCTTTCCCGCCATAACAGTAAATTCCTGATTAACAACGTATAAATTTAGTTGATTCATTAAAGGCAATTTATTATATGGCAAGGACAAACTCATGGGATCTGTAAAATAAGGTGCTACATATTTTCCGCACGTCCCACCTATATGTTGGATTATTGTGCCACTATTAAGGGTAATTGATTCAGGTGCACCGATAAAACCGTTATTTGCAGGATAGTATCCAAGCCAGCTAGAATCTACATGAATTGAATTTAAAAAGTTATTTGCCACATATAAACCTGTTGCACCAAAACCTCCCAAAGAATATGCCCAAGCCAATCCTTGTAAACCAATATATACTTGGGAACAAGTAGCTAAAAAACTACCTGCTAATAAAGAGGCTATTCCCGCACCACCTAAAGCACCGAGGGCAAATCCCGCTACACCACCTATTAATCCGCCGAGAGCAATATCTCCTACAAGATGCCAACCGCTGTTTCCTGCATTATAAGATGATATTCCTGCATATGTAGCTCCACCAATTAGTCCTATCCCAGCAACAACAAGTCCAGCAGCAAGCCAAAAAGCCATATGCCCACTGGGGTCGGAGTAATTTACAGGATCGTTGTAACAGTAAGCATAGAGGTTAAGTCCATTTACAGACTCGGGATCAAGGTATGCGGTACTGTCAGGACTTATGAACCTTCTCCACTCGGGATTGTAGTACCTTGCGTTCAGGTAATAGAGCTTTGTTTCTCTATCGTAGTAATAGCCTCTATACCTTATGGGGTTGTTGTCTGCAAAGCTACCTGCTTTCCAATTTCATTATAGCTGTAAATGAAGGTTTTGTCAAGTGCTTTGTTGTTCTCGCGGATAAGTTGACCGAATGAAAAAGAGTGCCGCAAAAGCGGCACTCAAATTGCTTCGTTTAGATTATTTATCCTTTTTCCAATTTTTATAATTGTAAATGGTCGTATCTCGTTCTTCAAGCTGACTGTATTTGAAGTTTTTTC
>JAZOOH010000051.1:0-34702 GCA_045654905.1 Acutalibacteraceae bacterium
CCCGAAGATATACTCGATGACGAGCCCGAGTCAATAGATGATGACTTATCTGAGGATATACCCGAAGATATACTCGATGACGAACCCGAGTCAATAGATGATGACTTATCTGAGGATATACCCGAAGATATACTCGATGACGAACCCGAGTCAATAGATGATGACTTATCTGAGGATATACTCGAAGATCAAGTCGAAGATATTTCAGATAACGATGAAACTGCAACAGAAGATGTTGCAGAAGAAACCGATTCTGAAACGGAAGATTCCGACTCTGCTGAGCTGACCGAGGATGTTCAGGATGAGCAGCTGGATGATACTGCATCTGATGAGGTTAGTGAAGAAACCGATTCTGAAACGGAAGATTCCGACTCTGCTGAGCTGACCGAGGATATTCAGGATGAGCAGCTGGATGATACTGCATCTGATGAGGTTAGTGAAGAAAACGATTTTGAAACAGAAGATCCCGACTCTGTTGAACCGACTGATGACACTCGGGACGAGCAGTTAGACAATAGTACAACGGCAAAAGAAAATGAACTGTCCATTGAACAGGATGATGCTATAAATAATGACGTATCACAAGATGAGCAAGGTGACGGCTATGATGATTCAAACACATTGGAATCTCGTATGACTGACGATGCCGTTTCTGATACTGATGAAAAGTCTGCTATGGACAGAATGTCCGATTATATGAGTTCTCATAATTACGGTATTGATGATAAGGATACTTATATGTCTGATCCTGAATGGATTAGCATAAATAGAGATTTGAAAAAAGAATTGGGTATCCCTCAAACAGCACAAGAACAAATGATGGACTATATGGGGTCTCATAATTATGGGATTTGGGATAGAGATACTTATATGCAAGATCCCGAATGGCAGACATTAAATGAATCACTCAAAAACGAGATTGCAAGAGATGACACCTCAAACTCTTTTGTCGAAAATGACATTGTCGATCCTATGGAGGAAAGAGGAAAAGTTTCTGATTTCTTTGCAAGTCTTTTTGGTGGTGGCTCACAACAGATTGAACCTCAAAGTAGTGGGGTTTCTTTTGCATCAAATGATGAAGTCGATTCTTTTGATACAAGTTCACAAATTTTACATCAATCCGAAGATGTTGCTGATAATGTTAGGGAAGAACAAGATTTTGTCAAAGCAATAGAAGATATGGACTTTAAAGATTTGTCTGTCAAAGATAAAGATTTGATGTATAATACTGCTCAGAACCATATCAGAGAAAAATACGGTGATCTTGTAAGTGAAGATAGGACAAATGAAATTCCGAAACACATAAAGATTACTGACACAGAAGAATGTAGAAAGGTGTATGAAGCAACAGGAGATAAATACAGCGATAATACCGTTGGATTCTATTGTCCTGATACCGATGAAATCTATGTAGATGCACCTCGAAACGGCGATATGACAGAAATTATGGCTACCATAGAACATGAATCACTCCACTTGGCAAGTAATGGCGGTTTAAATGGTAATCTTGAAATTGTTGAAGGAAAGCCAACCTATCGTCATAGCACAAATCTTAATGAGGGTGTAACAGAACTTTATGCGATGAGAGATATGGAAGAAATGGGATTCGACTATACTTCGAAGTCTTATCAGCAACAGGTAGAAGTTGTAAAAGCACTTGAAGATGCAATAGGAAAGGATACTATTAGGACTGCATATTTCAATAATCAACCAGACTTGATTAGATCGGAATTTGAAACTGCATTTGCGAGTGAGTCGGAGTTAAAATCACTTGAAGCAGGCAAAACGGTTCATAACGGAAAATATATTGATTTCCTTAACTCTGTTGACCAATACATAGATACACACCCTTGTGATCCTAATTATGATAGTCGTAGAAATACTGTATTTGATTGGATCTCAAATCTTAAGGCGAAAAGGAGAGTTAACTAATGAATAGTGAAATATTGAAACTATCAAGGTGTATTTGCTCATTCAATTCAGACATAGATGTTGACGCATATGCAGAACAACTGAATATGCTTTATGGCGCAGTTTATGAAATGAACGCTTTTATTCCCATTATGTTTGATGAGATAGTTGAGATTGAAGCTGCTCGCATAAAAGCAAACGGAGTTAATGTCGTTAAGATAATAAATAATCCTGAGATGCTTATTATCGAATACTCAAAAATCGCTTTTGATTTGGGAAGAAAAAGTCTTTATGAAAACCGTACGTTTCGCATTGCTTCTGCTTTAAAAGTTGTCTTTTCTGAGCTAACTAGTTCTAATCTGATCGAAAGGGATGTGAAACTAAGCCTGAAAAACATAATTTCGGAGACAGAATTGGATTTTGGCTATGCAGCAGGAAATCATAATGTGGCGAGTTTGCGTATGGCTCAACTCATAAGAGAATATAAAGCAAATAATGGAGGTAAGTGATTATGGCACTTTTTAGTAAAAATCCGAACGAAGCTGCTTATGTTGGCGGTAAAAAACATTGGACCGATGTAATTAAGAATAGTGGTCCCGGCGAACTTTTGATTTGGCGTCAGCCCGAAGAAGATTTTAACACCAATTCAACATTGGTTGTTATGCCCGGAGAAGAAGCAATCTTTATTAAAGGCGGCACGGTAGAGCAAGTATTTGAAAATGGTACTTATAAGCTCTCTACTGAAAACTATCCTTTTATTAGTAGATTGAGAAATGCTTTTTCCGGTGGTATTAGTACGTTTAACTGTGTTGTTTACTTTGTTCGCAAAGCAGACAGTAAAGAAATACGTTGGGGTACTGAAACGCCTATTCAAGTTAGGGATAAGGTGTGGGGTGTAAGAACTGATGCAAGAGTTCGTGGTGCGTATAAGGTAAGAATTGAAAATCCTGCAAAATTCTTGGAAAAGTTAATCGGTAACAATGTTCCATTCCAATTCCAAGAGGAGCTTGATAAATACTTTGCAAGTGAGTTTCAAGGTAAAATCAAATCTGCTGTATCAAAGTTTTTAAATGCATTAGAACAAGAATTGATAGGCATTGATGCTTATATGGATGAGCTTTCCGAAAAAATCGAACCTTACATTGACGAGATTGTTTCGGAATACGGTTTGAAATGTGTCAGGTTCTCACTTGCAGGTTTAGATATTGATTCAACAAAATATGACACTATTGATGAATCACAGATGGAACTTATTGCTCGTACAAGGGGATTCCAAGGTGATAAAGCAGGTTTGGATATTTTGGGAAATGATTGGGGACGTGTTCAGGGCGTTGAAGTTCTCAAAGATCTTGCAAATAATCCCGGTGCGGGCGGTGTAGCAGCTGCCGGTGCGGGTATGGGAATGGGCATTGGTGCGGCAGGTGCTTTTAGTTCTATTGCACAGCAAGTGTTCGCACCTGCACAAAATGGTTTTGCTTCGCAACAGCCTACTAACCCTACACAAAATGCACCTTCGGGCAGATTTACCCAAAAGAGTGCTACACCTGCAACTCCTGCAGGAAATGTAGAAGATCCTGTGGAAACATTAGGCAAACTAAAGCAGTTGTTGGATGCAGGGCTAATTGAGCAGGCTGAATATGATGCCAAAAAAACGGAAATTTTAAGTAAAATGTGAGGTGGCAAATATGAATAAAAAATCGATCCTTTATATGTTACTTGCTTTAGTATTCCTTGTAGTTTTTAACACCGCGTTTTTTGTGATTGGTGGAACTGAGCATACAGCCTCTGTTTGGGTTTCCTATGGGTTTATTCATTTTTCTTATGTAATGGTATTGATAACTCCGCTTTTAGTCAGAAAAAGTAGTAGTGCCGCAATTTTCGGTTTTTCTTTAAGTTCAATATCATCAACGTATTTTGTTCTTGAATTTATTGTTGGTTTAGTATTTATTTTTGTTAACAGTGAATCTTATAAACCGGCATTAATAACACAAATAATATTAGCTGGTATATATTTAATATTACTTATATCAAATATGATAGCTAATGAAAATACAGCAGACAGTCTTGAAAAACACGAAGATGAAGTTGCTTATATCAAAAATGCCTCATCTAGAGTTAAAATGTTAGTTGGTAAGGCTGAAGATAAAAAAGCAAATAAAGAAATTGAACGAGTATATGACTTGCTGCACTCGAGCCCGACTCATTCAATATTCGCGGTAAAAATAATTGAAGATAAAATAAGAAATATGATATTTGATCTTGAAAATGCTGTTTCCGCAAATGATTCTACCAATATAATTGCTATTTCTAGTGAACTTGTATCATTAATTGAAGAGAGAAACAGAGAAATAATGACTTCAAATTAATATCTGAAGTATGTCTTCTTTAAATAAAATTAATTAGTTGATTTTTGTAGATGAGCAAAAAGTTGAACTGCCAGTCTGATATGCTGTTGGACTGGCAGTTTTTTACTTTTACAAAGGTTTGAAACCAGTAAAGAGAGATGCGTTGGGTGTAACTGGGTTTAACACTTAATATCTCGTTTTTTTATTTGTATTATTTTGTGCGGAACTTTATACTGTATAAAGCGGATCGAGAATTTGAAAGTTTGAAAAAATGCCTAAACATGGATTCCTGTATCGTTAAATTCATATAAAAAAACTGTAGTCTTTGGAGCTGGAAATGTGACTCGAACACGCGACCTATGGTTGTAGTTAAGGATATATTTTTTCTGTCGGCATCGCCGTCTGTTGTGAACTGTCCGAACGTCCTAAAAGACGTACGGACTTATTCCTGCTATAAAATCGGACGGGGATTTACTGGTAGATTTCTTGAATTCTTATATAAATCCTATCTTGGTTTGGTTTTACAAATCTAGTTATACCAATATATTGATTTTTAAAAAATAATGATGTACACTTAATATATAATCTATGTTATTCTAGTTATCAAAAAATAGTTGATTTATAGGGGACTATTATGAAAAGATTAATTTCTGTATTATGTTGTATTACGTTTCTTTTTTCTTTTGTAGGATGTACGAATAAAAATGGTGATTACACAGAACACCAGGATTTAGAGAAAAATGAAATATCATTTTTCGATGATGCACTTCATTTTGATTTGAAGGAAGCAGGTTTAAAAAACGTTTTCATAAGAGATATGTCTCCTTCAAGTGCTTTAATAGGTGATGATTTGTATGCCCGTGTTTATCTTATAGGTGATGACAGGTATAGAGGCAATATGAGCACATCTGACCACTATCTTATGCTCATAATAGAAGATAAGATAATTCTTGAAGACTTGAAAACAGGCGATTATAATGCCCGTTTAGGTGGAAGGATTGAGGTGGAGGATTTTGATGGTGATGGCTATAAGGAAATTTTAGTTCAAGAAGCAGCTGATATGTTTGGTGGCTATGGACAGCACATTTCCCGTGTGTATAAATATGATGATGGGCAGATTAAAACTATATTTTCCGCTTTTACAGATAATGAGCATAGATTTGATACCGGCTTTTCATGTATTGTTTTAGAAGACTATAATCTGAAAATACAAAATAAATATACAGGCTATGAAGAAATATTTAATTATCGAGATGCGAGAAAAACCTGGTATGGTGAAAAAGATTGTACACACTTTGACACAAAACTACTTGTTGACAGTTTTTATAGTTTTGAGCCAATGGATGTGGATGAAGATGGAGTTTACGAAATAATAGGATATCAGTATACATCTTTGAACGGACATACTGATTACGTGGGTAGTGCAAAAACTGTTTTGAAATATGATAAAAAGAAATCCGAATTCGTGGTTGTTGGTGCAGAGTTTATAAGATGCGATAGTAAGCCAACACAAGAAAAGAAATAATTAAAAAAACCGAGTAAACCTTTGAGTTTACTCGGTCTTTTTATGGAGCTGGTGACGGGAATTGAACCTGCAACCTATGGTCGTAGTTAAGGATAAGTTTTTATTTGTTAAAATCAATTGCAAAATGTTATGTGATTGGATTGTAGCAAGAACGTACTTTCTATTCAAAATATTGTAAATATTCAGACTCTTGTTTCATAGATGTGTATGCTTCTTGTTCTGTACCGAAAAAGGAATATCCGAATTTTCTGTCTTTTGGTGTCCAAGTTGCTGGATAGGAATCAGGAGTATTGCAACACAAATTCCATTCATCTGCGTCATAAACATATATTTCTTCGTATGTGTATTTATAAAAGCCGTTTGAGCTTTTTAATATGATAAATCTTCTGGTTTTATCTTTGTTATATATAACTTTTACAACCTCATAATCTTTAAAAGATAGACTCTTATCATATAACTCTTCTGCAATTTCTTCAATTGGCGGGATAGATGGGATGGATTGTTGTTTCTTTTTGTTAAAGAGTAGTTCCTTAATGTTTTTCATATAATCACTTTATTTTCTAATAACTTCTGCTCGTTTGAATATAAATTTAACTGTTTCAGATATACATTCAGCGGTATCAAATTCTAATTCTAACATATAGCAATTATCTTCTTCAGTCAATTCGTCAGACAACCACCAACCACCATTAAGTAGATTAATATCAAAATCATTTGTCAATGTTTTAAAGTTGAAAAAACGAATTTCTTTGATATCTGTTTCAAATAATGCATCCTTGCAGTTGAGTTTTAAAGATAGATAATCATCATCGGGGTTCCAATCTGATTCTTTTGTTGTCACAGAAACTATTTTTGCATCGTGAAGACCAAGAGTCCAATACCACTCAGGTTCTTTATTTTGGTTTCGTTTCATAAACTCACCTCTAGTACAGTATAGCAGAAGGATATACCAAATTCAATATCTGCATTTATGTGGTCAGTAATACTTTAAATACTCATCAACCCAACAAATTTATAGTATATATGTACGCATTGATATTTCTCACCGTCTATGATTTCTTTTTCTGATACCACAATTTTCTCTATTAGCTCGTTTAGGATTCTTGCATTGAGTTCTTGTATGTCGAAGTAAATCACGGCGTAGCCGTGTATGAAATGAAATATTGTTTTGCAATATGAAATAATCTTCGATTATGAAATATTTTGCCTGGGACAAAATGCGAAATAAAATAAATCCTTTATACGCTGCAGCGTATTTCATAGCGTAAGCTATTTCATATACCGAGTATATTTCATAAATCAGTAAGGATTTATTTCATTGAAAAAAGCCAAGTCATTAGACTCGGCTTTTTTATGGAGCTGGAAACGTGACTCGAACACGCGACCTGCTCATTACGAATGAGCTGCTCTACCAACTGAGCTATTCCAGCTAATATTAAATTTTGTCTTGTGGGTCGGTTGTAAAAATGTGTATCCTTAAATATAACCTGCGACCTGCTCATTACGAATGAGCTGCACTACCAGCTGTGCTACACAAGCAAGTGTTAGTATTATATATAAAAAATCGAATTTTTGCAATAGGTAAAAAGAAAAAATATTATTAAAAATCAAAAAGGTTTTATATTACGTGTTCTCAGCTTTTGCTTACGTTTTAAAAGGGGAGTTTCAAAAAAATAAAAAAAATTCCAAAAAACACTTGATTTTTCAAAAAATCGTGTTATAATATATGTTGAAAGTACATATGCGCACATTTATTAGTTCGGAAATTTATTAACGTAGAATTTGTTAGATGAAAATTCCGTTCTATATTTTTGCCCTTAGGAGGTTGACAAAAACAATTGTATATGCTAGAATATTTAACTTGTTTTTTGCGTAGTTTCGGATTTTTCTATCTAACGTTTATTGTTTGATATATAAATTCGTTACTTTTTTTCTACCCTAAATTAGTGTTTACGAGTTTTTCGTAAAGCTCTTTACATATATTTGCCCTTGTAATTCAAGGGCGCGCACCTTGAAAAGTGAATATAACCCTTAACACCGGGCAAAAAATTGCTTTTAGCCAAGCAACAGCTGCGCCATGACGGCGGCAAATTACTTGCTGCAATAGCGACTAACAGACTTTGCAAATATTGAGCGGCACTCAATAAGGCGACGACGAGCAATAAGAGTATTAGCCACACTTTGCTTGGTGAATCGCATAAACCCGTTTTATTTTAAAGGAGGAATTAAAAAAATCCACACACTCTATTAACTATCCAACAAAACCGCAAAAACATATTATTAAGGAGAAATTACATGAGTGACATTTTTTATTTAGAACGAACAACCAATGGCACAAATGCCATCACACTTAAATCTAAGCTTTTTGAAAAGCGCATTATTTTCCTCGACTCACAAATTGACGTAGAATCAGTTAACACAACAATAGCCCAAATCTCACTGCTTGCAATGGAAAATCCAAACGAGCCAATAACAATATTAATTAACAGCCCCGGGGGGAGCATATTAAACGGTATGGTGCTCATAGATGTAATGAAGGCTTGCCCGTGCACCATTCAGACCGTTTCGCTCGGAATAGCAGCAAGCATGGGCGCAGTAATATTAGCGGCAGGCACAAAGGGTTACAGATTCGTCTCCCCAAACAGTCAGGTTATGGTACATCAGCCCTTAATTGCGGGTGGAATTCCCGGTGGCAGCTGTAGCCAAATAGAATCTGTAGCAAACTCACTAATAAAAACAAAAACAGAATTAGACCAATTCTTATCAAAATTAACAGGCAAACCAATTAAAACAATAAGAAAACTCACAGGTAAAGATACGTATATGAATGCAAAGGAGGCACTACAGTACGGACTTGTAGACAAAATAGCGAATGCAGAGGAGCTTAACAGCTTATTAATGGGAGGAATTGCAGTATGATAATTTTAGGTGAAAATACATTTTTTGACAATGGCTACAAGCAAAACGCAAACAATCTTGTTGTGGGTGCACCCGGCACAGGCAAAAGCCGCGGATTTGTTATACCGAATCTTTGCGAAGCAAACAACGAAAGCTTGTTGGTGCTCGACCCAAAAGGCGAGCTTTACAACATTACACATAAAATGATGGAAAAAAAGGGCTACAAGGTGCAGGTGCTCGACTTCGATAAGCCGGAGGAGTCACCGACCTATTACAACCCGCTATCCTTCATAAAAACGCAGGACGACGTCCTCAAATTCTCCGACGTAATAGTTTCAGACCAAAAGGAGCATTCGGTAGATAAATTCTGGCCGCTCTCATCACAGATTCTGTGCAATGCAATAACAAGCTACCTTGTAACCTACCGTTCTGAAAAGGACCGGGTTCTTACCTCAATAGAAAAGCTCTTAAGAGTCGCCATTCCGGCGGAGGATGAAAGAAAATCTCCGTTAGACCGAATTATGGAAGGCATTCCGGATACAAACCCGTGGTGCCGTTCACAATACACGTTAATACGAAACGCAGCAGAAAGAACAATAAAAAGCGTCGTGGTAAGTCTGGCGGCAGAGTTTTGCGGCTTGCTTTCACCGGAAATCATTAGGCTTACAAGTAAAAATACAATAGACCCGCAAAGTTTTTGTAATAAGAAGACCATCCTTTACGTAAAATGCTCTGACACAGACCGCTCCAAGGACAAGCTCGTGGCGCTCTTCTTCTCGCAATTCCTTCAGGAAATATACCGAATAGCCGACAAAAGTCCAACGCGAAGCTTATCAAGGCCGGTACATATTATTCTTGACGATATGGGTGCAAACCTGAAAATACCCTCGCTCGACTGTATGATTTCTACCAGCCGAGGCAGAGATATATCGTTTTCCATTATCCTCCAGTCCTTTGGACAGCTAAAAAAGAATTACGTGGACTACACCTCGATTATAAGCTCCTGCAACAATATGGCGTTTTTAGGCAGCAACGACATTGAAACCTGCGAGGATATAGCAAGAAGACTCAACAGACCTCTTAACGAGGTGCTGTACAAAAGCAAAGGGGATGTGTTCGTGTTCAGGCAGGGTGAAAGAAAACCTGTAATTACAAAGGTTTACGACCTTAAAACTCATCCAAGATACAAGGAGCTTTGTGCTCCGTACACAATTCCGACAGTCAAAACAAAAGCTAAAACCGAGGAGGAAAGATATGCAGTATAACTTACCTGAACCAATGGTTTTTAACGATTATTACGCATACAATCGTGTAAAAGCGCTTTCCGACGTAGAGGATATTCCGGATTTGCGCGAATATATGGATTACCCGCCCGACCCGGATGAAGAAGCTTGCTCAGGAAAGGCGGTAAGCAACGACTCAAACGGCTTCTGGCATAATTACCCTCGTCATATTGCATTGCTTAACACAGCGGAAGACATTTATATGATACAGACCTACGTTGGGAACAAAAAAGATATGTGCTTTAACAATATTAAAGACTGTGAAAAGGAAATAAGAGAATACTTTGAAAAAAATAAGGGGGACGTCATTCTTTTAGAAAACAATACGTACGCAAGACAAATAAAACCTGATTACGAAAGCCTTGTTAACTTCTTAGAAGGCTTTAGGGTATTAGCGCGGTCTGCGTTTAGATGCAAGATAATAGCTCAGCAATGCAGGTATCATGTGTACGATATTAAAAAATGCAGTCGGATGATTGAATGTCACCAGAACGAGGAAACTGTCGATATGCTCGAGGACCTTGCCGAGAGCTGCTATAGTCAGATTATGAAAATATCTGAAATGTTTAAAAAGCTTGAGACAATAAACCTTGATGCTTGTGTTGAAAAAATCTCGGATGAAGAAGCATACGGAATTATATTTGCACTGTTTTACAAATATTATCTCGAAGGAAAGGCAGAGGGTATAGAGCAGCAAAATCTAAAAGCAAAATTCAATTTCTTTGTAAAAAAACACCCCGAGTCAATTGATTATTTTATTGAACACTTGGCAAAGGGCAGGTTTACAAAAGAAGCAGTTTTAGCAGAATTAGAAGAAAACGTGCGTAATACAATTTACTACGACGCTCTTGCCGATAAAATTTTGGACTAAAACCAAAAACGTGGGACCGCACGGCCGAAAAGGCTGTGCGGTCCTTTTTTTATTACTTGTATAAATAAAAATAATGTGCTACAATGCAAAAAGGATGGTGAGTTTATGGAAATAAAAGCACAAGGCACGCTCAACTACGACACCGTAAAGGCGTCGCTTCACGTTACAATTTATAAAAAAACAAAGCCGAAAAAGGCAGTTTTTTTAAGGCTTCTTTTTACTGCCCTTGTTATGGCTTTTTGCATATTTAATATGGTTGCTTTTGGCTTTAGCAGCTATATGCTTATTACTTTTTTTGTGTTGCTTTTGGCAGGGTTTATTTTTATTTATATGTATTTTTTGTTACCTAAAATTCGTTTTAAAGCAATGGGCAAAATGCAAAACGTAACCAACAACTACGTTTTTACTGATAATGCCATAATTTGCTCAAGCAGCACAGATGGCTACGAGGGTAAGGCAGAGGTTAACTATTCGGTTATTTGTAAGGTAATTGAGACCTCGCAATATATGCTTATTTACCAAACCTCAAACAATTTTTACGTCTTGGAAAAAGCTACTGTATCAGGCGGCTCCGTAGATGATTTAAGAAGAAAGCTTTTCTGCCTTCTCGGTGAAAACTACGTAATCTACAACTATTGATTTTGTAGTGCCTGTGTGGTATAATATCGCAAATAAAATTTCTTGAAATAAGAGCTGATTATATGAAGGTATTTGTTTTAAAACTCTTCAACCTCGCGTTGAATTGCATATATGCTTTTTTTAAGCTTTTAAAGGCTCAAAAAAAAGTTGTAATGATAAGTCGTCAGTCCAATAGCGTCAATGATGATTTTAAACTGTTAGGTGAAGCGCTTGAGAAAAAGGGCGTAAAGGTAGTTTATTTGTGTCGCACCTTAGACGGTGGCGTAAACTCCACAATTCTCACTAAGGTTTCCTACGGCTTTCACTTGTTTACACAAATGTATCACCTTGCAACCTCAAGGGTTTGTGTGTTAGATTCCTACTGTCTTACAGCAAGTCTTTTAAAGCACAAAAAAAGCTTGAAAATAGTACAGCTGTGGCACACCGTAGGAAAAATGAAGCAATTCGGCTGGCAAATTATAGACAAGGGCGAGGGCAGCTCTTCACTTATTGCAAATGCAATGAAAATGCACGCGAATTACGACGTCGTTTATTATGCAAGTGAAAATTATAAGCAGGTTTTGGTAGAGGGGTTTAATACTCCGGCAGAAAAGTTCAGGAAGCTTACGTTACCAAGAATAGATTTGCTTAACGATGAAGCTTACATAACCAAAACACGAAACGCTATTTTTGAAAAATACCCCGTATTAAAAGAAAAAGAAAACGTAATTTATGCACCGACCTTCAGAAAAAACGAAAGTGAATTCAACGAGAATTTCAATAATCTTTTAAACGCCTTTAACTTTGAAAAATATAACCTTATTGTTAATTTGCATCCTTTAACCAAGGTTAAGGTGACCGACAGCAGAGTAATTGTAAACAGTGGCTTTTCCACGTTTCAGATGCTTACCTGTGCAAGCAAAATGATTAGTGACTATTCCTGCGTAATTTACGAGGCAGGCGTTAAAAATATAGCGCTTTATTTTTATAATTACGATATGGAAAATTATGATACTGCAAGGGGTTTTGTAATAGATTACAACGAGCTTCCCGGCTACAAGGAAAAGTCTGCAGCCGAATTAGTTGAAAGCCTTGAAAAGCCTTACGATTACGAATATTTAAAAGCATTCATAAACAAGTACGTTGAAAATACCAAGGGCTGTACTGAAAAAATGGCGGCAGATATTATTGGTTTAATGTAATGCTTGAATTGGAGCGTATTAATGAAACAATTAGTTGTTAATGATGAGCTTATAATGACTACTGAAGCTTTAAAACCGCATTTTAAAGCAATACACAAAAAGAAAAAGGAGTTCCCCAAATTCAAAAACGTGTTTTTTGCGGGGGACAGTACCTTTGTTTGCGATTATTTTATGAATGCTGTAAAAAATGCAAACAATAAATTTTCCGTGTTCAATTCAGTAAAATATTTAAGCAGCTTACCCAAAAGTGAATACCGTGAAAAAATCATAGCTGAAGCAGGTATTGAGTGCGAAAGCTTTGAAAACGTAGCTGTAAGAAAAAAAGAAAAATCCGTTCTCTTTTTCTTTGTAGATGCAAATAAGGTGTCCGTAAAGGACTCTACCTTGAGTGAACTCAAAAAAGCCTTGCAGCTTGCAAAAAAATCGGATTTTAAAGTAATTGTAGCTTCAATAATGCCGCAAATCCCAAGCTTTACAAATGGTCCAACCTCACTTGCGGAAAGAGAATTAAGCTTTTTCCTTGAAAAATGCTGTGAAAAAACAGCGGAGCTTTCCTACTACCTTGAAATAGAGGGCTTTTTAAGGAAAGCCTTGGAGGACGGTGACTTAGACGTTTCCCTGTTGCGCTTTGACAATGTTTTTTCACCCGATTTTTACGCTACACCTTACGTAGATTTTGAAGCGGTTATAAAAGAATGTGTAAGCAGTAAAAAGGTTTCAATAACTAATGAGGATTACAAAACAAAATTCACTATTTCTTATATAAGAGATGCTTGTGAAAATATTTTTCTTGCCTCAGCGGCTGCTAAGGCAGGTCACGTTTACAACGTTGCTTCAAGCGAGGTAACTCTTGCTGATATTAAGGAGCTTTTGTTTGAGGTTTACCCAAATGAATTTTCGTTAGAAAAAAATATTTCCAGAAAGGCAGAGCGCGAGTATGCGTGCATGAATTGCTTAAAATTTGACTTTTTGGGACTTAAAACAGAATTTAGCCTTAAAACAGCGGTAAAGCACGCCATAGCATTCTTTTCAGATTTAGAGTACGATACCTCAGACAATACGGAGTTCTACGCAGGAAGAATTAAAACCATTCAAGCCTTGGAAATAGAAATACTCAAGGAAATTGACAGAATTTGTGTTGAAAATAACATTAAATATTTCCTTGCAGGCGGCACACTTTTGGGTGCCGTGCGTAACGGTCAGCCTATTTCCTGGGATGATGACCTGGATATAGGTATGCTTCGTGACGACTACGAAAAATTCAGAAAAATCTGCGAGGAAAATCTTGGATATAAATTTGAGTTTTCTTCACCCTTCAATAAATCCGGCAGTCACTACGCAATAGAAAAGGTGAGACTTAAATCCACTTATTTTTCTACAACCTATTCTGCAAAAAACGTTTTCCCCGACGGCATTTTTGTAGACGTTATCGTTTACGACAAAACAAGCAATTCAAGGCCGCTCAGAGTGCTTCAGAGCCTTATTCTTGTTTTCCTTTATTATTGCATTATTTTAAGGTGGTACAACAAGGCTCGCAAAGAGTACAGCTACCGCTTAACGAAAATAATTCTTCCGTTTTTAAGAATATTCCCGTTAGGCTTCTACCATTTTTGGTTTGAGTTTTTCATAAAATTGTTTAAAAATAAAAAGAATGCAACTCTGCTTATAGATGGTGTAGGTAAAAAGCTTAAGGATGGACCAATGCCCATAAAAGGTCTTGAGGATACCGTTTACGTAGATTTTGGTACTACAAAAGCACCTATTCCTGTTGATTGTACGGGGTATTTAACCTTTGACTACGGCCCGAATTATATGGAAAAGCCAAATTACAGCAAAAGAAAATGCCCGCACGACTTTGCGAGAATAGATTTAGGTAAATATATTTTCGACGTAGAAGGCAGCACACCCTTTAGAGAGGTAGACCTAAGAGGAGAGCTGTTTGAAAACGACAAAGAAATTTAAAAGCTAACCCTTGTCCTGAAAATTTAGGACAAGGGCTTTTCTTTTGCCAAAATGCGACCTTTTTTGCAAAAGGTGCATTGTATTATATATAAAAATAAAACGTAGGAAGTGAAAATATGCCGGTAACAATAAAAAAGAAAAATGATGAGCTTTTTGCCTGCTTAAAGGGTGAAATAGACCATCACACAGCACCGGAAATACGTGAGGCTATTGATGAAGCCCTGTCCTTAAGCGAAAGAGCAACAACTCTCGTGCTTGATTTTTCAGAGGTCAGCTTTATGGACAGCTCGGGTGTAGGTCTTGTGATGGGCAGATATCGTTATGCCGCAACGCTCGGCAAAAAAGTACGGGTAGAAAATCTTGACGATAGAAATTATAAAATAATGAAAATGTCAGGAATTGAAAAAATTGCAGAAATCAGCAGAAAGGGTTAAAAATATGAAAAAAATAAATCAAATGAAAATGGTGTTAGACAGCTGCTCGGTAAACGAGGGCTTTTCCCGTGTGGCGGTTTCTGCCTTTGCCGCTCAGTTAGATATGACCGTAGACGAGCTGGGTGATATTAAAACAATTGTCAGTGAGGCTGTAACAAATTGCATAGTGCACGCCTATAAGGAAAAAATAGGCAAAATTTACATAACCTGCACAGTTTTTGAGGGCGGTGTTTTAAGAGTTTCCGTAAGGGATAGGGGATGTGGTATTCCTGATGTAAAAAAAGCACGCGAGCCGCTTTATACAAGTGTCGGCGGTGACCGCTCTGGTCTTGGCTTTTCTGTTATGGAAAGCTTTTCGGACAAGCTCTGGGTACGCTCAAGGGTAGGTGTGGGCACAACCGTCACCATGGAAAAAAGAATAAACGGTAAACAGCATGAATAACAGAGAAAAGCTTATTTCCGAAAATTTAGGGCTTGTCCACTCGTGTGCCAATCGTTTTAAAAATCGCGGTGTTGAATACGACGATTTGTTTCAGGCAGGCTGTGTGGGTCTTGTGAAGGCTGCCGACGGCTTTAACGGGGACCTTGGTTTTCAGTTTTCAACCTATGCAGTGCCTGCAATTTTAGGTGAAATTAAAAGGTTGTTTCGTGACGGCGGAGCTGTAAAGGTCAGCAGAGCCATAAAAGAAAAGTCAAGGTACGTCTTAAGTGAAAAGGAGCGCTTTTTAAAGGAAGTCGGTTATGAGCCGAGTGTAAAGGAGCTTGCCGAAGTACTTGATTTATCGGTAGCGGAAACGGCAGAGCTGCTTTTGGTTGCCTTGCCGCCTGTATCCCTTACCTTAGAGGATGAGGACGGTGAAAAGCAAATAGATATTGCCGTGGAGGGAGAGGAGGAAAAAATAGCCGAAAGAATTTCCTTAAACGAATGCTTAAGGGCGCTTTCAGAAAAAGACAGAGCAATTATCGAGCTAAGATATTTTAAGGGCGAAACTCAAACGGTAGTAGCAAAAAAGCTTGGTATGACGCAGGTTCAGGTTTCCAGAAGAGAAAAGGTTATATTAAAGGAAATGCGCCTTAAAATGGTGGTTTGACAAATGTGACAAAAATTTCACAATTTTAGGTCGTATAATGTATATCTAAAATCATTTAAATATGTAGAATGTACTTGAAAAAGGAAGAAAAATGTTATAAAATAATACACGTAAAAAATTTAACAAAGCAAAGGAGTCTATTAAAATGGGTCTTTTAAACAAGAAAACAGTTGATGATATCAACGCAAAGGGTAAAAAGGTTCTCGTACGTTGTGACTTTAACGTTCCGCTTAAGGATGGCGTTATTACTGACGAAAACCGTATTACAGCAGCACTTCCTACAATCAAAAAGCTTCTTAATGATGGCGCACAGGTAATTCTTTGCTCACACTTAGGTAAGGTTAAAAACGGACCTAATGAAAAGGAATCACTTGCACCGGTTGCAAAAAGACTTTCTGAGCTCTTAAATAAAGAGGTTGTTTTTGCAGCAGATGATACAGTAGTTGGCGAAAATGCTAAAAAAGCAGTAGCAGCTATGAAGGACGGCGACGTTGTTCTTCTTCAGAACACACGTTTCAGACCTGAAGAAACAAAAAATGGCGAGGCATTCTCAAAGGAGCTTGCATCTCTTTGCGATATTTACGTTAACGACGCTTTCGGTGCAGCTCACAGAGCACACTGTTCAACAGTTGGTGTAGCTTCCTTCGTTGAAGAAGCAGCAGTAGGCTACCTTATGGGTAAAGAGCTTCAATACCTCGGTAACGCTGTTGAAAATCCTGTTAGACCATTCGTTACAATTCTCGGTGGCGCAAAGGTAGCAGACAAGTTAAACGTTATTGAAAATCTTCTTAATAAAGCAGATACACTCATTATTGGTGGTGGTATGGCTTACACCTTCTTAGCAGCAAAAGGCTATGGCGTAGGTACCTCACTTCTTGACGAAACAAAAATTGACTATTGTAAGGATATGCTCAAAAAGGCAGAGGAAAAGGGTGTTGAAATCCTTCTTCCTGTTGACGTAACAATTACAAAGTCCTTCCCGGACCCAATTGATGCTGAAATCGAGGTACAGGTTGCAGATGCAGATAAAATCCCTGCAGATATGATGAGCCTTGACATTGGTCCAAAAACAGCAGAGCTTTATGCAGCAGCAGTTAAGTCAGCTAAAACAGTTGTTTGGAACGGACCTATGGGCGTTTTCGAAAACCCAATTCTTGCAAAGGGTACAATTGCAGTTGCTAAGTCTCTTGCTGAAACAGATGCTACAACAATTATCGGTGGCGGTGACTCTGCAGCAGCAGTTAATACCTTAGGCTTCGGTGACAAAATGTCTCATATTTCAACAGGCGGCGGCGCTTCTCTTGAATTCCTTGAGGGTAAGGCTCTCCCAGGTATCGAAGCAGTTAACGATAAATAATATATCACGCACATTTGGCAGTTTTTTCACCCGAACTTGCGTATTTTCATACGCTACGGGGTGAAAGAAACTACCAACTGCACGCAATCTATTATTTACGTTGGTAAAAGGATAATATATCACGCACATTTGGCAGTTTTTTCACCCAAGCTTACGTATCTTCATACGCTACGGGGTGAAAGAAACTACCAACTGCACGCAATCTATTATTTGTGTTGATAGATAAGATAATGTATCACGCCCATTTGGCAGATAAGGTCATATACACCACGTTTGTTTGTGGTTGTGTGAAAATTAAGATAATTGAGGTTTATAAAAATGAATAAATCACTTCGTAAAGCAGTTATTGCAGGTAACTGGAAAATGAACAAAACACCTGCTGAAACAAAGGAAATCATCACAGCTATGAAGCCACTTGTTGCAGGTGCAGATTGTGACGTTGTTCTTTGTGTTCCTTATATTGATATTTTTGCAGCACAGGAAGCAGCTGCAGGCTCAAACATCAAAATCGGTGCTGAAAATTGCCACTGGGCAGAAAGCGGCGCTTTCACAGCAGAGGTTTCTGCACCAATGCTCAAGTCTATTGGTGTTGAGTACGTAATTATCGGTCACTCTGAAAGAAGACAATACTTCGGCGAAACAGACGTTACCGTTAACAAAAGAGTTCGCGCAGCTCTTAACTCAGGCCTTACAGTAATTCTTTGTGTTGGTGAGCTTTTAGAAGAAAGAGAGCAGGGCATTACAGAGGAAACTGTTCGTTTACAAACTAAAATTGCTCTTCAGGGCGTTAGCGAGGAAGAGCTTAAAAACATCATTATTGCTTACGAGCCTGTATGGGCTATCGGTACAGGTAAAACAGCTACCGCAGAGCAGGCAAATGAGGTTAACCACGCTATTCGTGAGGTTGTTAAGGAGCTTTATTCTAAGGCTGCTGCAGACGCTCTCACCATTCAGTACGGTGGCTCAATGAACGCTGCAAATGCAGAAGAGCTTGTTGCACAGGAGGATGTTGACGGCGGTCTTATCGGCGGCGCATCCTTAAAGGCAGAGGATTTTGCAGTTATTGTTAAAGCTGCAAGCAAATAATAAATACGGGCAGGCTAAAAAACCTGCCCTTTAACTATTTATAATAGTTGTAACTAGTCGAAACGCAATTGCGTTTCGTAAAAGCCGATTTTATCGGCTTTTAGCAAAATCGTTATAATATAAAAAAGGCGGATTTAAAAATGAGCGAAAAAGTACTTTTAATAGTAATGGATGGTATCGGTTACTCAAAAACAGGCATAGGTGATGCTGTTACACTTGCAAACACACCTGTTCTTGATAAGCTTTTAAAGGAATGCCCAAACGTAAGACTCAAGGCACACGGTGATGCCGTAGGTCTCCCTTCAGATGACGATATGGGTAACAGTGAGGTTGGTCACAACGCTTTAGGCTGCGGTCAGATTTACTCACAAGGTGCAAAGCTTGTTAACGAGTCAATTGAATCAGGTAAAATTTACACCTCAACAGCTTGGGGCGAAATTAAGGATAATTGCCTTTCAAACAACAGCACACTTCACTTTATCGGTCTTCTTTCAGACGGTAACGTTCACTCAAACATCTCACACCTTATTGCTATGTTAAAGCAAGCAAAGGCAGATGGTGTTAAAAACGTTCGCGTGCACGTTCTTCTTGATGGCCGTGACGTTCCTGCAACAAGCGCACCTGTTTACGTAGAGCAGCTTGAAAACGCTTTAGCAGAGCTTAACGACGCTTCCTTCTGCGGTAAAATTGCAAGCGGCGGCGGTAGAATGAAAATTACTATGGACCGTTACGAAGCAGACTGGAATATGGTAAAGCTCGGTTGGGATACACACGTTAAGGGTGAGGGTAGACAATTTGCTTCTGCAATTGAAGCTATTAACACCTACCGTGCAGAAAATGCAGACGTAATTGACCAGGATTTACCTCCTTTTGTAATTGCAGAAAACGGCGCACCTGTTGGCGCTATTAAAAATAAAGACAGCGTAATTCTTTTCAATTTCCGTGGTGACAGAGCACTTGAGCTCAGCATGGCATTTGACTACGCAGAGTTCGACAAGTTTGACCGCGGTGAAAAATTAGACGTTGTTTATGCAGGTATGTTACAGTACGACGGTGACTTAAAGCTTCCTGCCCGTTACCTTGTAAACCCACCTGAAATTAAGGCAACTCTTTCAGAGTTACTTGTTTCAAAGGGCTTAAATCAATTTGCTGTTTCAGAAACACAAAAATACGGCCACGTAACGTATTTTTGGAACGGTAACAAGAGCGACAAATTCAGCGAAGAGCTTGAAACTTATCTTGAAATTCCGTCAGATAAGGTTTCCTTTGATGAAAGACCGTGGATGAAATCTGCAGAGGTTACAGATGCAGTTATCGAAGCTATTAAATCAGAAAAATACGACTTTATTCGTTGTAACTATCCTAACGGTGATATGGTAGGCCACACAGGCTCACTTGAAGCAACTATCATTTCTGTTGAAGCGGTAGATATTGCACTTGCACGTGTATTAAAGGTTGCAGATGAATACGGTGTAACAGTTCTTATTACAGCAGACCACGGTAATGCGGATGAAATGCTCGAAAAGAACAAAAAGGGTGATTTACAGGTAAGAACAGCTCACTCACTTAACCCTGTTCCGTTCATCATTTACAGCAAAAATAAGTATGAGCTTAAGGATGGCAGCTTCGGACTTGCAAACGTTGCACCTACAGTAGCAACCATTTTCGGCATTGAGCCTTACGACAGCTGGGAAGAAAGTCTTATTAAATAAATTTTCTTAATTTTGTTATAGGGGGTAAGTGGAATGATTCCTGCACCCGTGTTAAAGCTTTTTTGGAAAAACACCGAGCGCGGTGACCAAAAAAGACTCGCAACTCAATCTGCACCAAACGGCGTAACTGAAATTTGTGACCTTTCCTATATAGATGACGGCAAATGGCAGCACAAATTAGACGTTTACTATCCTGAGAATGCAGAAAATGAAAAGCTCCCCGTGATTATAGATATTCACGGAGGCGGTTGGATGTATGGCGACAAGGAACTCAACAAATACTACAATATGGTGCTTGCAAGCAAAGGCTTTACCGTGTTTAGTATGAGCTACACGCTGTGGCCGGAATCAACTGTGCCCGAGCAGCTGAAGGAGATTGCAACAGCGCTTTTATGGATAAAAAATAATCTTACAGCTTACCCATGCGACAAAGAAAAAATAATGCTCACAGGTGACAGTGCAGGCGGACAGTTAGCACTTTATTCTGCAGTGCTTTCAAAAAGCAGTGTTTTAAGAGACGTGTTTTCCGTAAAGGATTGCGGTCTTACTTTTACCTGCCTTGCGCTTGTCTCTGCTGTGGCAGATATGAACTCAGGTTTCCCTATGAGCGCCTACACAAGGGGAATGTGGGGCAAAAACTACGCCTCAAGCCCTACCTCACGTTATATGAATTTTAAGGATATTGCAAAATTTGCCCAATTGCCGCCAACAGTTTTATTCACCTCGTCAGGTGACGTTTTAGCAGAAAGGCAAACAATTTCTATATATAACAGAATTAAGCAGTTAGGCATTAAAACCGAGCTTTATAATTACGGCAAGGTTGACGGCAAGCATCTTCCGCATGTGTTTTCGGTTCTTTACCCGTATTCAGAAAGCGGAAACGACGCTATTGATAAAATGCTCGATTTCTATAGAGAAACGTTTTAAAAGAAAACCGACTGGTTGAATTTCAATCAGTCGGTTTTTCAGTATTAAAAAAAATTTTAAAATTTTTATGTCAACTTTTAATCTTTTTTACACTATATAACAGAAAGCAAAATTGAAAGGGGTGTGCAGATGAGTAAAAAACAAATAGCAAATGAAAAATTAGAACGCGATTACAAGCTTTATTATACCAATCTGCAACGCTTCTGTAGAATCAAATTGAAAAATCAAGAACAAGCAGATGACTGCGTTCAGGAAAGCTTTTACATACTATATAAACATTATATAAAAAACGAAGAAATAAAAAATGTAGCAGGATTTTTATATAAGATAGCAGACAACTTAATAAAAGAACAATGGCGTGAAAATCAGAAATCTGAAAATACAATTCAGATAGATTCTATGGCAGAAACTATTGCAGCAAAAGAAAATAATTACACAGATTTAGATTATGATTCACTAGCAGAAAATCTGATTTTAACGCTCAATGAAAATGAGAAGACGATATACAAATTAAAATATATAGAAAACAAATCTATTAAAGAGATTTCAGAAGAATTAAATTTGTCATTTGATGTAATAGCCAAGCGACTATCACGATTGCGGCAAAAAGTAAAAGAACAAATAAAAGAACAGTTTGAAGGAGGCGACGTATTTTGAGAACTTCATTAGAGAAGAGTTTTGTTAAAATCGAAAATATGAATGATGAAAAGTTTTATAGCTCATTAATTGAGGAGCTTAACCAAATAATTGAAGATGAATTAAACAAAGATTACGAAGAGATAAATGCTGAAGTTATAGATGATTGTTGCCTTGCATTGCAGTCGATTTACGAGCTGCAAAGTGGTGAAGGGGAAGAATTAAACAATATAGTAAATATAAGCACTATAATTAAAAAATACAGCTTATGTCAAAGAAAAAAACGAATAGTTTCAGTTGCATGTGCTGCTGTGGCAATCCTTGCAATTGGTGTTACGAGCTTTACCTTAAGTAGTGAAACGTTGGCTGAGGGGAATGCTTTTAAAACTGCTATAGGCAGATTTGAAGAACTTTTTAAAAAAGAAGAACTGACCCGTAAACCTTTAACAACAGAATCACCCGAAGCATCGGGTGAAAAAACAACTGAAATACAAATTACTGAGGAGCTTTCCTCTTCACACAATGCAGCTCAGGTTACAGGAAAGCAAATAAAAGGCATTAGTGCAATTATTGCTCCCGGTAGCATCATGCTGTACCATAACGTAGAAGAAATAAGCTTAAAAAACACCTTTGTCAGGGTGAACTATACAAATGGCGAAAGTGAAATAATCAGTATAAGTAAATGCAACGTTACAATTGGTGAGCCTAAAGCAAGCGGTGAAACTAAAATTACTATTAACTACAAAGGCTTTGAAACCTATATTTATGTAACAGTTTTACCTGAAGAAAAGCTGAATCCTAAAACGATAACTTCTATTTATGGTACTTTTGAGAATGAGTATACAATAGATGAAATGAGAGTTTTTGCAGTATTCAGTGATGGTACCGAAAAAGAAATTCCCCAAAGCGATTGCACAATAACAACCGAAGAATTTAACGACGGAACTGAAAACGGTGTAATTGTAACAGTTGAATATCAGGGTTGCAGTTTTCAGTTTTTCAGTGAAACAGAGGAGGTTTTATAATGAATAACAAGTTGGTTAAAACATTGTCGGGACTGTTAGCTATATTAATATTACTGTCAGTATCACCGGTAAACGTAAGTGCGTCAGAGTACGAGAACGATATTCACTGGACGTTCGACGGTCAAAATTTAGTGGTGACGGGTAAAGGTGAGCTTTCCTCTGATTACACTACTACAGAAGAATGGAAAACCATAAAAAAAGAGTGTGTAAACATAGTAGTTGAGGGGGAGATTCAAGCAATAGGTAACGCCGCTTTTAAAGAGTTTGCTAAACTTAAAACCGTTCAAATTAACGGTGATGTAGCAACTTTAGGTGCTTTTTCTTTCCATGCCTGCCCTTACCTTGAAATTGTTACAGTTAATTCTTTGTTGCGAATTATTGGCGATTCTGCCTTTGCAGACTGTACTTCTTTAAAGAGTGTGCAGATACCTGACACGGTAACGGAAATAGGCGAAAAAGCATTTATTAATGCGGTTGCACTGAAAGATTTTGTGCTTCCTTCAAATTTGAAAAGAATCGGTGAAAGTGCATTTAAAGGGTCAGACTGTTTTGACGGTACAGATTTAGTTGTCCCTTTTAGTGTTGACTACATAGGTCTTGGTGCATTCGCAGATGCAAACGTGAAAAGTCTTACAATTCCGTTTATCGGACCGGATGTTATACCGGAAGAAAACGCAAAATACAGAAACAAAAATCATTCATTAGGTTGGATTTTTGGTCAGGAAAAATTTTCGGATGCAACAAGATACTCTGCTAACGACGAATATTATTATATTCCGAATACTTTAAAAGAAGTCAAGCTTACTAAATCGGTTGATTATTCAAAATTTACAGGTGTACCGATTGTTGAAAAAATAACTTTTTGCAGTACTATACAGTCCACGGCTATTTCAATAGGTTTTGCTCAAAACTGTTCTTCGTTAAAAGAAGTCTGTTTTGAAGCCGGTTCACTAATTGAAGATGTTAACTCGCAATCTTTTAAGAATTGTAAAAGTTTATCGAAAGTAACAATAAATTGTAATGCTAAGAGGATTTCGGAAAACGCATTTGAAAATTGTACGTCGTTACAATATTTAAAACTTCCGGATACAATTGTAAGCATAGGTTCCGGTGCTTTTGCGAATTGTAGTTCAATTAAAAATATAAAAATGCCCGGTGCAACTATCAGTATAGGTGCTCGTGCTTTTGAAAATTGTGTGAATTTATCCGGGGTTACTTTCCCCAAACAATTAAAAAGCATTGAAAATAAAGCGTTTTACGGATGTACAGGAATTGAAGAAATTATTTTGCCGGATACAGTAACGCAACTAGGGGATTATTGTTTTGCCCAGTGTAGTGCTTTGAAAAGAGTGGTTTTGTCTTTGAATTTGACAAAAATGGGTGTAGGTGTTTTTGAGGGGACTCCGTATGCTGAAAATTCTGGTTCGGGTGATGATGTTGTTGAGGAATTACCGGAAGAAGAGCAAATGCCGGATTTCGTTATTTCAGAAAACGGTGAACTTATTTCCTATTTAGGAAAGGATGTTGAGGTAATAATTCCAGAAGGTGTAACAGCAATAGCTGAATATGCATTTAAAAACAGGGAAGATATAATTTCTGTAAAATTACCGGAAAGTATATTGAGAATAAACGGATACAGTTTTTATGGCTGCACAGGAATAACGGAGCTTGTTGTGCCGGATACAATAGAGTATATTGCATCAAATGCTTTTGCGGGAATGTGTAGATTGGAAAAATTGACAGTTCCGTTCATTGGCAAATCAAAGCATTTATCTGGAGAAGTACAAACAGATGACAGAAATATAAAATGGTGGTTTGAATATACGCAAAAAACTTGTTCAGTTTGTAAAGGTGAACTGTGTGATTCTGTGGATATTCCGAATAGGAATTATGACGTTTGTAAACCAAAAAGCTTTGTAAGTTTAACTATAACAGAAGGTAATTCGGCTAATAAAATATTGAAATACGCCCTCAAAAATTTTGGCGTAAAAGAAGTTGCATTAGGTGAAAAGGTAGAAAGAATTGATGAATATGGGTTAGCAGAAGCTGGTATAGAAGTAATCAATTTCCACCCGAATATAAGAGTTTCCGAAATTAAAAGTTATGCATTCTCCGAAAATAAGATTAAAAGCGTTACATTACCGGATAGTATAAAGGTTATAAGGGATGGTGCTTTTGCAGGTAATGAAATTTCAGAACTGAATTTAAATGAAGGGTTGGAATATTTGAGTGGATTTGGAGGAAATAAGCTTACATCAGTTAAAATACCGAGTACTGTAAAAAGTATAGAATACCATGCATTTTGGGGTTGTAGCTTGTTAGAGCATGTTGAAATTCCTGAAGGTGTAGAAACTATATGTCTCTGGGCTTTTGCGGCAACAGGTATAAAAGAAATTGTTTTACCGGAAAGCATTACATGGATCAGTGAATGTGCTTTTTCTCGTTCGAAAATAGAACGAATAGTATTACCTGAAAGTTTAAGCTATATTAGCAAAGAAACATTTGAAGATTGCGAATTCCTTAAAGAAGTCGTAATCGGCGGTAGTGTAGAAGAAATTAGTTTAAGTGCTTTTGCCGATTGCTCATCTTTAGAAACTGTTGTTATTCCTGATAGTGTTAAAGCTATCAGTGACGATGCCTTCGCTAATTCAACTGAAAATCTTGTTATTTACTGTAATGAAGGCTCTTACGCTCAGCAGTACGCGGTACAGAACAATATTAAGTACACAACACTTGTGCTTGAGGCAATACCTAACCAGACCTACACAGGCAAAGCAATAGAGCCTGAGATTAAGGCTAAAGCAAATAACAAACAATTAACTCTCGAAAAAGAATATAAGGTAAGTTTTGCAGATAATATTGAGTCAGGTGTTGCAAGTGTTACTGCAAAGGGCTTAGGTGATTTTAAACATCTTGTAGCAAAAGGTGGATTTAACATTTTACCTCGTCAGTTAAATGATGTTGTTGTAAGTTATTACGACTTTGCCTACTATACTCCGAATGGTGTAAAACCGAGGCTTTCGCTTTATTTAGGTGAAGATAAGCTTGTTGAGGGTGAACATTACGAGGTTTTAGGTCTCGATAAAGTGAAAAATGTTGGTGTTTATAATATTTCAATAAGCGGTAAAGGTAACTTTAGCGGAACTAAAAATTTCACTTTAGAGGTTTTACCAAGAAGTATTACTGTAACAAAAATTGTTTCAACAGGTGACGTTAAAGTAATTGACTCGCAATATACACTTGTTGAAGGTGTGGATTACAAAATTGAAAATCGTACCGATGAAACAGGCGAAAATGTATCTTATGTAGTCGGAATAGGTAATTATACTGACGAAACAGCCTTAACTCCTTCAAATAATTCTATGGAAACAACAGGATTTTTAAGATTGCTTGAAATACTCATAAACTTCTTTTCTTTGCTGTTTGGGATTTTTAAGTAGAATTAAAAAGTATCAGTAAGTCGATAGTCGGTAATTAAAATGAAAACATCCTATCATTTTTAGTTGATGCAAAAACCAACTTTAAATGATAGGATGTAGTTGTTTTTATTCATAAATAGTTACAATCAAGGCGAAGCCTTCCTCAACTCAGCACTTAGCATTCATCACTCAGCACTACTTTGGCTCATCACTCAGCACTCGAGTGTTACAACAACCACCTCGGGCGAGTTGTTTATTCTTATTGGTATAATGCTGTTACCGAGTCCTCGGCTCACAATCATTGTTGTGTTGTTTTCGTTGAAAACACCGGCATCAAATTCAGGGAATAACCCTTGTTCGGGTGCTATAATTCCACCAATAAAAGGAATTCTGAATTGCCCGCCGTGAGCGTGACCTGAAAATACTAAATCAACGTTTGTAGAAGAATATTCGGGGAATAATTCAGGGTGATGAGAAAGTAAAACGGAAAAACTATTTTCATCATCAAGCTCGCTTATTGCTTTTGCAATTTCCGTCTTGTAGTCGTCACCGTAAATCACCTTGTAATTTGAAGCATCATTTAAACCTATTACTTGTATTTTTTCACCGTTTCTTTCTATGTAAGCGTAGTCATCCTTTAAAACAACAACACCAATTTCGGTAAGTGTATCTATAAATTCAAAATACTGATTTGCGTCTGACCTTATTTCGTGATTACCAACTATAAAATAAACGTCACAAATTTCAAGAATTTCTTCAAATAACTTAATGGGTATTTGAATGTTGGTGTAAACTCCGTCTATCGAATCACCCGTAACAAAAACTACGTCGGGCTCTTGTGCTTTTATTATTTCTAATAGCTTTTCGTTATTCTCTCCGAATTCTTCGTTATGTAAATCTGAAAGCTGTACTATTTTAAATTGGTCAAAGCTTGTCGGCAGGGTTTCGCATTTTAATGTGTATTCAGTTACCTCAAGGTTAAAATTGCCGTGCACAATTAGCGTAATAACCACAGTAATTAAGCAAATTAAAAGAATACTGCGCCTTAATGCTTTTTTATTCTTCATAAGCTCTTTCAATTATCTCAAAATCTCCGTTTCTTAAAATTTGCAACAAATCGTCGTTTGTTTTAATTGGCTCTTTTGTAACAATACCCGTAAGACCTGCACCTGTAGCTCTGTGACAGTCACTGCCCGCAGTTCTTATCTTCAAGCCCTTTCTTTCTGCCCATTTTAAAGCCTTGTCATTTTCCTCCTTGCTTGACTTGCCGTTTAAAATTTCAACACCGTCAAGGTACTTTGCCCTTGCTCTGTAAATGTAAGGTCTGTAAGGGTGCGCCTGAATTATAATGCAACCATTATTCTTGAAAAAGCGAGAAGTCCTTTTTAAATACATGGGTAAAAGGAAAGGCGTTTTTTCTATGAGCTCCTCACTAACGCCGTAAATCAAATAGTCGTTGCCGTTTAAAAAGAAACGAAGCTCTACACCTAAAAGTACGGAAAAATCTTCCGTTTCATATTTTTTTGCTTCTCTGTAGCCTGCAAGGTAATGCTCTGTACGAAGCCTTTTATTAAACATCTCTTTTAAAGAAAACGTCATATCAGAGTAGTGATTTGTTATAACAATACCTGAGTAGCCAAGCTCTTTGTATTTTTCTACAAGCTCTTTTGCATTTATTGCGGCACATTGGCTTGTCTCTTTCGTGTGACTGTGTATTTCGTATTTCATTAGTTAACTCCATTGTAATTGTTAAAACTATAATAACACTCGCAAAAAACTATTGCAATAGAAATTCATAAGATATATAATAAAACAAATCGAAATGGAGGTAGTTTTATGCTCGAATTTTTATGGAAATTTCCCAAAATGCTTTGGAGTGTGCTTGTTTTAATAGCAACACTCGTTACTCTTTTTTTAGATGCAGGTGACGTTACGTCCTCAGATGAGGTTGAGTTAGTGAGAGAAAAGCTTGTTGTGTTAGAAAAGGCTTTAGTTTCCGGTCAGGGTCTTACAACAGATGGTGAATATTTTTATACGTCAGGCTCTTTAACGGGAATAAGCACAAGCGGACTTGCCAAGTGGGATATGGAGGGCTTTGTTGTGCTGGCAGATTATACTGCTATGCCAAAGGATTACAGAGAAAACTTAAATCTTAACCATTTAGGCGGTATGAGCTACTACGACGGAAAGCTTTACGTAGCGGTAGAGGATTCAGAAGACAATAACCCGTATCTTATGACATTTTCAGCGGAAACGCTTGAGTTTTTAGAGGCGTACGAAATGCCGCAGGAGCTTTTGCAGGGTAGTTTTCCGTGGTGTGCGGTGGATGCTGAAAAAGGCTACATTTATTGCTCACAATTTAATGATGTAAACGAGATTTTTGTATTCGATTTAGAGACAATTGAATATTCTCACTCAATAAAGCTTTCAGAGCAAATTACAAGAATTCAGGGCGGTGAGGTTTACGAGGGTAAGCTTTACCTTTCATATGATGCTAAAGAGGGCAACACCGACTACATACTTACTGTAGATTTAGAAAACGGAGAGGTTGACACGCTCTTCGAACGAAACCTTCCTGCAAAATGTGGTAATGAGGCAGAGGGCATAACCGTTTACCCAATGGAAAACGGCTCCTTAGTACACGTGCTCGACTACGACAAAGCGGTAGGTGTGTACACAAGAAGCTACGCGCTTAAATAATTGAGAATTTAGAATTGCGGAAACGCTTCGCGTTTGATTGTAATTTTAAGTGAATAAAAATAAATTCATCCTATCATTTTTAGTTTGCTATAAACTTTAAATGATAGGATGATTTTTATTATATGAAATTTTTTGTATTCAAGTCCGCAGGACTTCCGTAATTCTCAATTCTGTGAAGCAATCAAACGTTAAATCTGAATAACACAATATCTCCGTCCTGCATAACGTATTCCTTACCCTCGGAACGTACAAGACCCTTTTCCTTTGCTGTCTGCATTGAGCCGCATTCCATAAGCACGTCAAAGGATACAACCTCTGCACGGATAAAGCCACGTTCAAAGTCTGTGTGAATTTTACCTGCCGCTTGCGGTGCCTTTGTTCCTTTTTTTATTGTCCACGCTCTTACCTCGGGCTGACCTGCCGTAAGGTAAGACATAAGTCCTAAAAGGTCGTAGCTTCTTTCAATAAGTCTGTCAAGACCGCCTGAGGAAACGCCAAGCTCAGACAAAAACATTTCCTTCTCGTCTGCCTCAAGCTCTGCAATTTGTGCTTCGAGCTCTGCACAAATCGGAAGCACCTCGCTGCCCTCATCTGCAGCAATTTTTTTAACCGCGTTAAAGCGCTCGTTTGTTTCAATGTTTTGTGTAAAATCCTCTTCACTCATATTGCAAGCGTAAATAACAGGCTTAGAGGTAAGTAAATCTACCGTGTCAAGAAGAACCTTTTCGTCGTCTGTCATATCAACGCTTCTTGCACATATTCCGTTGTTGAGTGCTTCGTTAACTCTTTCAAAGAAAGCGACCTCTGTTGCAAGAGATTTGTCGCCCTTCATAGCCTTTTTGCTTCTGTCAATTCTTCTGCCTAATATTTCAGCATCAGAAAGAATTAACTCAAGGTTGATTGTTTCAATATCTCTCTGCGGGTCAATTGAGCCGTCAACGTGCATAATATCATCATTTTCAAAGCAACGTACAACGTGAATAATTGCGTCAACCTCTCTTATGTGAGAAAGGAATTTGTTGCCGAGACCCTCACCCTGGGAAGCACCCTTAACAAGACCTGCAATATCAACAAATTCAATTGTTGCAGGTGTAACCTTTGCGGGGTTATACATTTCGCAAAGCGCATCAAGTCTCTTGTCCGGCACAGAAACTACACCTATATTCGGCTCAATAGTGCAAAAGGCATAGTTTGCAGCCTGAGCACCTGCGTTTGTAAGTGCGTTAAAAAGTGTACTTTTACCAACGTTAGGTAAACCAACAATACCAAGTTTCATTTTTATTACCATTCCTATATGAAAATTTACTAAAACATTTTATCACATTATAATAAGTATTTCAATCATTTTTGCATACAAAAATTACTCTTTGTCAATATTACTTTTAAGGAGATGATTTTTTGAATTTCAGAACAGATTTAACGCTTGAAAGAGCCGAGCTTGCAAGTGAAAAGGGTAAGGGCATAAAAAAAGAATTCAGACATAACGATTTCAGCACTACAACCGTAATAGATATTCTCAATGAGGAAACTGCACAAAAATTAGGCAAAGCGGTAGGTAGATATATCACCGTAGAAATACCTGAGCTGAGCTTTCTTTCTGCCGATACTGAAAAAATCGTAGAAACAATTAAAGAATCAATAAATTTGCTGCTGCCACAGGAAAATGGGCTTGTTTTGGTAGTGGGTGTCGGTAACAGCGATATTACGGCAGATGCCTTAGGTCCCTTTGTAGCTTCAAAAATTTTTTCCACAAGACACTTAACAGAGTCCTTGCAAAAAAGCATAGGCTTCAAGGAGCCCTTAAGACCGGTTGCCGCAATATCTACAGGTGTTTTAGGGCAGACAGGTCTTGAATCAAGTGAGTATACTAAATGCGTTGCCGAGGAAATAAAGCCTTGTTGCGTAATTACAATAGATGCCTTGGCATCACGCAGTATAAAAAGACTGGGTACAACTATTCAAATGTCAAATACGGGCATAGCACCGGGCTCGGGAATCAACAACAAACGAAAACGAATAGATGAAGAGTTTTTAGGGGTGCCCGTAATTGCAATAGGCGTGCCTACCGTGGTAGATGCTCTTACTTTGGCGGAAAGCCTTACGGGCAAAAGCTTGGAATGCGAGACTGAAGCAGGAATGATAGTAACCCCAAAGGATATAGATTCGTTGATAAAAAACGCCGCAGGGCTTATTTCAAGTGCGGTGAATTTATCACTCCAAAAAACTCTTTGCTATGATGATTTAAAAATGCTGTTATAAAAAATTTATTATAATCATAAAATATATTGCACAAGTATTAGGAGGTGCAATATGAATATGAAAAATACAGGATTACAAGCATTTTTCAGCGTAGCTGTTTCTATTTCTCTCTTAGTTACAACCATTGCTTTTTCAAATAAGCTCGTTTTGCTTTTGAATAACGTAAGCGTAAGCGTTTTCAGCTTTTCTGCACGGGCTGAAAGCCTTGCGGGGGATGCAATAAAAAGCAATTCAAATGAAAATTCAAAGACGTTTACACAAATAACAGGCTTCAGTAACGGCAGCTTTCTTGTGAGCGGTTACCCCGAAACTGCCGTGCCTCGGGATATCGAAAAAATAATGGATGAAGCGGCTGCGGTGTATAAAAACTTTAAAAAGACAGGAGATATTGAAGAAACAAGACTTACGGCGGGTTCAAAAAGCACAGTTTACGGTAACGTAGCTGTTAATAATAAAACAGAAACAAAAAGCGTCAACGTTAAAAACGAGCTTTCTAAAAAAGCTTCTTTCGGTAAAATCACAAAAGATGAGCCATATATTTTAATATATCATACTCACACTACAGAGGGGTATGAGCTGTTAGATAAGGGCTGGTATTCCTCAGATTACGACTCTCGTACAAAGGATACCACAAAAACAGTTGTCAGAGTCGGTGACGAAATAGCAGAAAGGCTCGAAAAATCAGGCTTTAAGGTGATTCACGATAAAAATATATATGATGCCTCCTACAACGGCGCATATAGCAGGTCGCTTGCAGCGGTGGAAAAATATTTAAAGGAATATCCGTCAATAGTAGTCACGTTAGACGTGCACCGTGACGCAATTCATTACGACAGCGGCACAAGGTGTAAGCCTACGGCAGAAATAAACGGCAAAAAGGCGGCACAGGTTATGATAATTACCGGTGCAGAGGAGGGCAGCGTAGAGGATTTTCCCAATTGGTCACAAAACCTCACCTTTGCAATTGCCTTGCAAAACAAGGTGGAGGAAAACTACAAGGGTCTTATGCGCCCCATATTCTTTTGCCAAAGGAAATATAATATGCACGTAACGCCATGCTCGTTGCTTTTAGAAATGGGTACAGATGTAAATACCTTAGACGAGGCGGTCTATTCGGGGCGCTTAATAGGTGACAGCCTCGCGGAATTGTTAGAAGAAAATATAGGTGAATAAAATGGAAGAATTTGAAAAGCTGTTAAAATCATATACCGTTATCACAATTCTTGTTGTAATAATAATTGCAACAATTTGCGGCTCGTTTATTGTAGGCTTTAAGGCGGATTACAATATAACGGGTGTCGAGCGTGAAAAAATAGGCTTTAGCAGAAGCTATAGCAGTAAAAATGTATAAATTAGAAAAAAACTGTAAAAAGTGTAAAATTCCTATTGAAAAAAATCTGCGTTTATTGTACAATATACAAAAGGCATATGGCAAAAATCAATTTGCGTGGTTAACACTCGGTTATGCCTTGTAGCAAGGAGATGGAAAATTTGGCAGTAAAACTCAACACGAAGTATCTTGAAGGCTTCGTTGCAAAGGCAGACGTTGATGCAATAAGTCCCGAGGTTGCTTCTGCAGTTGAGCTTCTCAACAATCGCACCGGCGCAGGTAACGACTTTTTAGGTTGGCTCGATTTACCGGTGGATTACAACAAAGAGGAGTTCGAAAGAATAAAAAAAGCGGCAGCTAAAATCCGTAACGATAGCGACGTTTTAATTGTTATCGGCATAGGCGGTTCATATTTAGGTGCTCGTGCAGCAATTGAATTTTGTAAATCACAAAATTACAACTGCTTTTCAAAACCACAAATCTTTTTCGCAGGTAACACAATTTCTTCCTCTGCATTGGCTGAGGCAGTTAAGCTCTGCGAGGGTAAGGATTTTTCAGTAAACGTTATTTCTAAATCCGGTACAACTACCGAGCCTACCTTGGCTTTCAGAGTTTTCAAGGAGCTTTTAGAGGAAAAATACGGAAAAGAAGAAGCAGCAAAAAGAATTTACGCAACAACAGACAAGGCTCGTGGTACTTTAAAGGAGCTTTCAGATTCCGAGGGCTACGAAACCTTTGTTATTCCGGATGATGTTGGCGGCAGGTATTCAGTGCTTACAGCCTGTGGACTTCTTCCTATTGCGGTTGCGGGCATCAATATTGATGAAATGATGCAGGGCGCAGCAGCGGCACGTGAAGCCTTAAAGGATGGCGACGTGTACACAAACGACTGTTACCGCTATGCAGCAATGAGAAACATACTTTACCGTAAAGGCAAAAGTGTAGAAATGATGGTTTCTTACGAGCCGGATTACACTATGATGAACGAATGGTTCAAACAGCTTTTCGGTGAAAGTGAGGGTAAAGACGGAAAAGGTATTTTCCCATCATCAGCAATTTTTTCAACTGACCTTCATTCACTTGGTCAATACGTTCAGGACGGCGAAAGATTAATGTTTGAAACAGTTGTTAAATTTAAATCACCAAAGAGTGAAATGGTAATTAAAGCGGATGCCGAAAACAAAGATGGCTTTAACTTTGTTGCAGGTAAAACTGTTGACTACGTTAATGAACAAGCGTTTTTAGGCACCATACTTGCTCACTGTGACGGTGGCGTGCCGAATATGATTTTGGAAATTGATAAAATGGATGAATTCAATTTCGGCTATCTTGTATATTTCTTAGAAAAGGCTTGTGCGGTTTCGGGCTATACACTTAAAATTAACCCGTTTGACCAACCGGGCGTAGAAAGCTACAAGAAAAATATGTTTGCTCTTCTTGGCAAACCGGGTTATGAAAGCCTGCAGGCAGAGCTTTCAAAAAGACTCGAAAAATAATGTAAATCAGCTGAAGACAATTCAGCAAAAAAATAAACGGAGGTAAACACTATGGTTTCACTTATTATCGGCAACAAAGGTTCCGGAAAAACAAAAAAACTCATTTCTCTTATCAATGAGGCTGTTGACAAATCAAACGGAACAGTCGTTTGTATTGAGAAATCACCGTTACTTACTTACGAGGTAACTCACAAAGCAAGACTTATTGAAACAGAAAGATATGGTGTTGAAGGCACAGATGCTTTCTATGGTATGATTTGCGGTATCATCGCTCAGGACCACGACATCACAGAAATTTTTGTTGATGCTACATTTAAAATCGTAGGCAGAGATTACGAAGCTTTTGCAGACCTTATTAAAAAGGTTAGTGATATTTCAAAACTTTCAGATACAGACTTTGTATCCACAGTTTCAGAAGACGAAGAAAAACTTCCTGCAAGACTCTTCGAATACGCACAAAAAGCATAAATCAATGATTTTAGTCCGCCTGTCTTTTGTGGATAGGCGGATTTTTTTGAAAAAAATTACAGATTTTAAAATTATATATTGACAAAACTACATTATTTAAATATAATATCTAGGCGTATTGAGAGGTAGTTAAATGATTATTGAACT
>JAZOOH010000052.1:0-6821 GCA_045654905.1 Acutalibacteraceae bacterium
TGTTTTAAAAAGGCGGATATTTTGCTCACTCTTCGTTAAAATACTCGTTAATCCGAAAGGATTAACTGCGTTTTGTGCCTTGATTGACCAAAAATCCTCACTTTTTAAAATCTCCGACCTCAAGGCGAGGAGATTTCGAGGAGTTTTCAGTCAATTTAGGTGCCGCAAGGCTGTCGCCTTGCAAGAATAAATTGGGTGAAAAGCACCGAAATATGCCGGTTTGAGGCAGATTCGGATTGCTCTTGTCACCTTAATCAATCACAAAATTCGTTTACGCATCTTTTGTATGCAGCAACCGGGTCCTCTGCTGCGGTAATAGGTCTGCCTACAACAATGTAGTCTGAGCCGATTTTCTTTGCCTGCTCAGGTGTCATAACTCTTACCTGGTCACCAACGTCACCGTCTGCAAAGCGTACACCCGGTGTTATTGTAAGGAATTCCTTACCGCAAAGGTCGTGTACCTTGCCTGCCTCAAGCGGTGAGCAAACAACGCCGTCAAGACCTGCTGTTTTTGCATTTTTTGCATAGTGCATAACAACCTTATCTATTGGCTCGTTTATAAGAAGCTCGTTCTTCATTCTTTCCTCACTTGTTGAGGTGAGCTGAGTAACTGCAATAAGAATTGGTCTTGTGCCGTCTTCACGTGTAAGACCCTCTAAAGCACCCTCCATCATAGCTTGTGTGCCTGCTGCGTGAAGGTTTGTCATATCTACGTCTAAGTTTCTTAAAACTGACATTGATTTTTTAACTGTATTAGGAATATCGTGAAGCTTTAAGTCGAGGAAGATTTTGTGACCTCTTTCCTTGATTTCACGAACAATTTGCGGGCCCTCTGCATAGAAAAGCTCCATACCGATTTTAACAAATGGCTTTACGTCTGTGAATTTGTCTAAAAACTCCATACAAGCCTTTTTGCTGCTGAAATCGCAAGCAATAATTACGTCCTTACCCATTAGTGTGCGCCTCCTATAATATCCTTTAAACTTGTAATACCATATTTTTCCATAACGCCCGGTAAAGCCTCAATAATATCCTTACACACGTATGGATTTATTAAGTTCGCAGCGCCTACCTCTACGGCTGAAGCACCTGCTAACATAAATTCTATTACGTCCTCTGCGGTTGAAACGCCGCCCATTCCTACAATAGGAATATTTACAGCCTCGTAAACCTGATAAACCATTCTTACGGCAACAGGTTTAATTGCATTACCCGAAAAGCCACCCATTTTATTTGCAATAACAGGCTTTTTGGTTTTTAAATCTATTCGCATACCTAAAAGTGTGTTTATAAGGCTTATGCCGTCTGCGCCTGCTTCCTCGCAAGCCTTTGCTATTGAAACAATATCTGTAACGTTTGGTGAAAGCTTTATAATAACAGGCTTTTTAGTTGCCTTTTTTACTTCTCTTGTAACCTCTGCAGCTGCTTCGGGTGAGGTTCCGAAGCTCATTCCGCCGCCGTGAACGTTAGGACAGCTGACGTTTACCTCAAGCCAGCCTACCTGCTCTTCCTTATCTAATTTTTCGCAGGTATAAACGTAATCCTCTACGGAAAATCCGCTTACGTTTGCCATAACAGGTTTATTGAAAACCTCTTTAAGCTTTGGTAATTCTTCAGAAATAACCTTTTCGACACCGGGATTTTGCAAGCCAACTGCATTTATCATACCTGCTTCGCACTCTGCAATTCTTGGTGTAGGGTTACCGAAGCGTGCATCCTTTGTTGTACCCTTGAATGAGAAGGTACCTAAAACGTTAATATCGTAAAGCTCACTGAATTCGTAGCCGTAGCCGAAGGTGCCGCTTGCAGGAATTAATGGATTTGAAAGCTTTAAACCGCAAAGCGTTGTTTCAAGATTTACCATATAATCTCCTCCCTTTCTAACACAGGACCATCCTTACAAATACGCTTATTGCCGTATTTTGTTTTGCAGGAGCAGCCCATACAAGCACCGAAGCCACAGCCCATTCTTTCCTCGAAGCTATACTGTCCGCTTGTTACTGCAGTATTTTCAACAGCCTTGAACATTGGCATTGGACCGCAGGTAAAGAAATATGAGTAGGAAAGATTTTTCATAACGTCTGTTACAAAGCCCTTTGTACCAACGCTGCCGTCTACTGTTGTAACGTAAACGGTTGCGCCTAACGCCTCAAACTCATCTTTATAAAAAATTTCGTCTGCAGTGTTAAAGCCCAAAATAACGGTTGGCTTTTTACCTTCTGCTACAAGCTTTTTACAAAGACCGTACATAGGCGGTACACCTACGCCGCCACCGATTAAAAGCGGAGCATCTCCGCTTTTTTCGGTATTGTAGCCGTTACCAAGTCCTACTAAAATATCGAAGCTTTCACCCGCTACCTTAGTAGACATAATCTCAGTACCTATGCCCACCACCTTGTAGATGAGTGTTATTGTGTTTTCGTCATAATCGCAAACGGAAATCGGTCTTCTGAGATAAAGCCCGTCAACCTTAATGTTTACAAACTGGCCTGTTGCTGTAAGCGCAGAGGTGTCACCGGACACAACCATTTTGTAAACGTCCTTTGCGATTTTCTTGTTTTCTTTAATTGTGTAAATTCCTTGATGCATTTTAAATCAATTCTCCAAAATATTATTCATCAATTGTAGAAATGCAGAGGGTTGTTTCCTCAAGAACGTCGAGAAGCACAGCAACTGTGTCGAGTGACGTGAAGAGTGTTACGTTGTTTTCAACTGCACATTGACGAATTTCGTGACCGTCTGACAAGTAGCCTGACTGATTAATGTCACGTGTATTTATAACGTAGTTAATGTAGCCCTGACGCATATTGTTAAGAATTTCTTCACTGCCTTCGCTTATTTTCTTAACAGCGTGAGTTCTTATACCGTTTTCCTTTAAGAACTTTGCAGTGCCCTCTGTTGCCTGAATGTTGAAGCCCATATTGTAGAAGCGGCGGATAATTGGTAAGGCCTCTTCCTTGTCTTCATCTGCAATAGTTGCAAGCACGGTGCCGTAGTTCATTACGTTCATACCTGATGCTTGTAAAGCCTTGTAAAGAGCACGTGTGAGCTTGTTGTCGTAACCAATTGCTTCACCGGTGGATTTCATTTCAGGTGAAAGGTATGCATCAAGTCCGCGGAGCTTTGAGAATGAGAATGCAGGCGCTTTAACGTACCAGCGCTTTTTATCCTCAGGATAAAGATAATCTATACCCTGCTCCTTAAGGCTCTTGCCTAATATTGTAAGAGTTGCAATATCTGCAAGGCTGTAAGAGGTTGCCTTAGAAAGGAATGGTACTGTTCTTGAGGAACGTGGGTTAACCTCAATAATAAATACGTTTTCATCCTTATCTACAATAAACTGAATGTTGTAAAGGCCAACAATACCTATACCAAGGCCTAATTTTTTGGTATATTCAAGAATTGTTTCTCTTACCTTTTGAGAAATGCTGAAGGTTGGGTAAACGCTTGTTGAGTCACCGCTGTGGATACCTGTTCTTTCAACAAGCTCCATAATACCCGGTACAAAAACGTCCTTACCGTCACAAATAGCGTCAACCTCTACCTCTTTACCGGAAATGTATTTGTCAACAAGAACAGGCTTGTCCTCATCAATTTCAACGGCAGTTTTAAGGTAGTGCTTTAACTGCTCTTCATCTGCAACGATTTGCATTGCACGGCCACCTAAAACGAAGGATGGACGAACTAATACAGGGTAGCCTATTTTCTTTGCTGCCTCAAGACCGTCTTCAATTTTTGTAACCGCCTTACCCTCCGGCTGAGGAATATCGAGCTCCTTAAGAAGCTTTTCAAAGGAATCTCTGTTTTCTGCCTTTTCAATAGCATCACAGTCTGTACCAATGATTTTTACACCACGGTTTTTAAGCGGCTCTGCAAGGTTAATAGCCGTTTGACCGCCTAATGATGCAATAACACCCATTGGCTTTTCAAGGTGGATAATATTCATAACGTCTTCAACTGTGAGCGGCTCAAAGTAAAGCTTGTCTGAGCAAGTGTAGTCAGTTGAAACTGTTTCGGGGTTGTTGTTTATAATAATTGCCTCGTAGCCTGAAGCCTTAATGGTTTGAACGGCGTGAACTGTTGAATAGTCGAACTCAACACCCTGACCGATTCTGATAGGACCTGAGCCGAGAACAATGATTTTTTCCTTATCTGAAACAACAGACTCGTTTTCTGCCTCGTAGGTTGAGTAGAAATAAGGAACTGTGCCCTCAAACTCTGCTGCACAGGTATCTATCATTTTGTAAACAGGGAACATTTTATTTTCAACACGAAGGTTGTAAACATCAAGCTCATTGCATTCCCAAAGACGAGCTACGTACTGGTCGCAGAAGCCCATTTTCTTTGCTTCGTAAAGAACGGTAAGGTCGTTCTTGTTTGCTTTGAGCTTTTCTTCCATACGGATAATGTTTCTGATTTTTTCAAGGAAGAGAATATCGATTTTTGTTGCATCATAAATCATACCGATATCTGTTCCGTGGCTGATAAGCTCTGCAATAGCAAAAATTCTGTCGTCTGTGCCGTCCTTGATATACTCAAGAAGCTCTGCTTCTGTGTAGCTGTCAAATTTTTTCATATAAAGGTGGCAAACACCTATTTCGAGTGAGCGCGCTGCCTTTAAAAGTACCTCTTCAATTGTTCTGCCGAGGCTCATAACCTCACCAGTTGCCTTCATTTGAGTTGAAAGCTTGTTGTTTGCCGTTGCAAATTTGTCGAATGGGAAACGAGGCATTTTTGCAACAACGTAGTCGAGTGCAGGCTCACAAGCAGCAGGAATGTTTGCAAGCTGAATTTCTTCAAGGTGCATACCTACCGCAATTTTTGCAGTAACTCTTGCAATTGGGTAACCGCTTGCCTTTGATGCTAACGCTGAAGAACGGGAAACACGTGGGTTAACCTCAATTACGTAATAATCAAATGAAAGCGGGTCAAGTGCAAACTGTACGTTACAGCCGCCTTCAATCTCTAAAGCCTTTATAATTCTTAAAGCGCTGTCACGAAGCATACCTGCCTCTTTATTTGTAAGTGTCTGACAAGGGCAAACAACAATTGAGTCACCGGTGTGAATACCAACCGGGTCAACGTTTTCCATATTACAAATAGCTATTGCTGTATCATTTGAGTCACGCATTACCTCAAACTCAATTTCCTTATAGCCCTTAATGCTCTTTTCTACAAGCACCTGATGAACAGGTGAAAGCTTAAGTCCGTTTTTAAGAAGCTCGCGGCATTCCTCTTCATTATCTGCAAAGCCGCCGCCCGTACCGCCTAAGGTGAAGGCAGGACGAAGAACAACAGGGTAACCGATTCTTTCGCAGGCTGCAAGGCCTTCTTCTACTGTGTTTGCGATTTCTGAAGGAAGAACAGGCTCACCTAAATCAAGGCAAAGCTGTTTAAAGAGCTCTCTGTCCTCTGCTCTTTCAATGCTTTCGCTTTTTGTACCTAAAAGCTCAACCTCACATTCTTTTAAAATGCCCTTTTTCTCGAGCTGCATAGCAAGGTTAAGGCCTGTCTGACCGCCGATACCCGGAACAATAGCATCAGGTCTTTCGTAACGGATAACCTTTGCAATATATTCAAGTGTAAGCGGCTCCATGTAAACCTTATCTGCCATGGAGGTATCGGTCATAATTGTTGCAGGGTTTGAGTTACAAAGAATAACCTCGTAGCCCTCCTCCTTAAGTGCAAGACACGCTTGTGTGCCTGCATAGTCGAATTCTGCTGCTTGTCCTATTACGATAGGGCCTGAGCCTATAACAAGTATTTTCTTAATATCAGTTCTTTTTGGCATCTTACTCGCCCTCCTTCATAATAGTGATAAATTTGTCGAACAATGCTTCGTTTACAGCACCCGGTGCACCCTCGGGATTAAATTGCACACCGAAAGCCTTATCCTTTGCATTTTCAACACCCTCAACAGTTTTGTCGAGAATATCGTAATGTGTGATTTTTAATTCTGTTGATTTTACAGATTCCTCATCAAGAGTATAGTCCTGACTTTGGGAAACTGTAATTACCTTACCTGTTTCTACATTCATAACAGGGTGGTTGCCGCCGTGATGACCGAATTTAAGCTTCTTGCTCTTTGCGCCGTAAGCAGCACCGATTAAAAGCGAGCCTAAGCCGATACCGAAGAGTGGGAATTTACCCTTTAACTCCTTTAACACATCTACAATTGATGAAACCGCCTCAGGGCTGCCCGGGCCATTAGAAATTACAACACCGTCAGGATTCATTTTTATAATCTCTTTTGCAGAGGTATTGAATGGAACAACTGTAACGTTGCAATATCTGTTATTAAGAAGACGGATTATATTGAGTTTAATACCGCAGTCAATAGCAACAACGTTGTACTTTGCATTTGTTGTTCTTGAATACCAACGTTTTTTGCAGCTCACCTTTGCTACTGCATCAGTTTCAACCGGTGTATTCTTAATGATTTCAAGAGCTTTTTCTGTTGGAACATCAGCATTTGTAAGAATTACTCGCTGACTACCATTATCACGGATTTTTCTTGTGATTTCTCTTGTATCTACACCCCAGATACCAGGAATGTGGTTTTCTTCCATTTCTTCTGAGAGTGTTTTTGTGTAACGGAAGTTTGAAGGAATATCATTATATTCTCTTACAACAAGACCACCAAGTGAACTTGCTTTTGCTTCAAAGTCCTCATCTGCAACACCATAGTTACCGATAAGCGGATAAGTCATAACAACAATTTTATTTGCAAAACTTGGGTCAGAAACCATTTCCTGATAACCAGCCATAGCGGTATTAAACACTATTTCACATACTCTTTCTGAGTCTGCACCAAAACCGTA
>JAZOOH010000053.1:0-11806 GCA_045654905.1 Acutalibacteraceae bacterium
GTGCATATTGAGTTTCGCCTATTTTCTTTTTGAAAATAACAGGACCCATACCAAGAGCGAATTCATTAACCTTTACTTTGAATAACTTTGCAAAGAAAAAGTGACCGAATTCGTGAATTGCAATAATAATACCAAAGAGTAAAATTGCAACTAAATATGGCCATACAACGCCCCAAACATTTGCAATTGTTTCGGCAACATTTAAAGTATTTATTGAAAACACCTCTTTTTAAAAATTAAGAACCTGACTGAATTAAGAACCTGCTAACCTTCTTACAGTTTCACGCATTAAAATATCTGTATTATAAACATCTTCTAAAGTATAATTTTGCTTATTTTTAAGGGTAGCAGAAGCCTCTTTAATAAGTCTTGGAATATCGTTAAAAGATATTTTTTCTTGTCTAAAAAGAAGATTTGCTTCTTCATTAGCACAGTTTACAGCAGCAGGCATTAAGCCCCCTGCCCTTATTGCATCTTTACAAATATCCATACAAGGGAAGTTTTCGTAATCAGGTTTAAAGAATGTAAGATTACCAACTTCCCACAAATCGAGTTGTTTTTCAGGTGACTCGAATCTTTCGGGATAAGTCAACGCAAATTGTATTGGCAAACGCATATCAGGATGACCTAACTGTGCAATAACAGAATTATCGTCATACTCAATAAGCGAATGAACAATACTTTCTCTATGAACAACAATGTCAATCATATCGGGTGAAACGTCAAAAAGCCAAACTGCTTCTATCAGCTCAAGTCCTTTATTGAACATTGTAGCACTGTCTATGGTAATTTTTTGTCCCATTGACCAGCTTGGATGCTTTAAAGCATCTTTTAACGTAACCTTTTCCAGTTCCTCTTTTGTTTTGCCGAAAAACGGACCACCCGAAGCGGTAAGAATTATTCTTTTTAACGCTTTGTTTGTTGGTTTTCCTAAAAGGCACTGAAATATGGCTGAATGCTCACTGTCAACAGGAAGAATTGAAACACCCTTTCTTTTTGCGGCATCCGTAACAAGTCTGCCGCCCGCTACAAGTGTTTCTTTATTAGCAAGAGCAATTGTTTTACCTGCTTCAATTGCGGCAAGCGTAGGTCCAAGACCTGCCATACCAACAACTGCATTAAGAGTAATTTGACCCTTAGCCTCTGCACCGCAGGCAGTAACACCCTCAACCCCCGAAAGAATTTTTGTAGGTGTATCCTTAACTCTTACCTTTAAATTCTGTGCTGCTTTTTCATCTACCAAAGCAGCATACTCCGGTTTGAACTCTCTTATTTGCTGTTCAATTTTTTCTACGTCTGAGAAAGCTGCAAGAGCCTCGATTTTATAGCCTCGGGCTCTCGCAACGTCTAAGCTTTGAACACCAATTGAACCGGTTGAACCTAATAAATTTATAGTTTTCATATGCACTGATATTTTATGTTAAAAAAGGTTAATTATGTAAACTAATGAATAGAGAACCGGTAAAACAAACAACAAGCTGTCGCAACGATCCATTATGCCACCGTGACCCGGAAGAAGCTTACCGAAATCCTTAATACCGAAATTGCGCTTAATGGTTGAAGCTGCAAGGTCACCAAACATACTCACTATTGAAAGGCAAACGCTCATTACAATTACGGAAGCATAGGAAAGGCCTGTTTCACTTTCAAAAAAGAATTTTTTGAAAACAAAGAGTAAAAGTACGTTTAATGCAACGGAGCCAACAACACCGCCAATAGCCCCCTCAACACTCTTTTTAGGGCTTATTTTAGGGCAAAGCTTACGTTTACCGAATTTGCTTCCTACAAAGTATGCAAAAATATCTGTAAGCCAAGCACAGAAGCATGCAAAAATAATAAGGAATATACCGTCTATTTTGGTATATGTTGAAAAACGAACGTTTATGTCGCGGAAGACAATAAATAACGAGAATGAATACGGTATAGCAGCTGAAGCAAAAATTGCCGTAACAGCTTCTTCAAACTTAGTTTTCTCAAATTGAGCAAGCATAAGAATGAAAACCAAAACAACGTATATTCCGCCAACTGCTGCAACAGGCACCTTTACGTTAAAATGTGCAAGAATCGGAATAGCAACTGAAAATGCTATGCTGATTGCCATTATAAATTTATTTTTAAGCTTTACTGCCTTTTCAACCTCGTACACTGCTATTGCTGACATAAGTGACAGCACAACGGGGAAGAAAATTGTATTCATTAAAAACAAGCAGCCGATAAAAAGCACGCCGCAAATTAAACCTGTTATAATTCTTTGTTTCATAAAAAACCCACTCTCAGAATAGAAATAAATTTCTAAAATCACACACCACCAAAGCGTCTGTGTCGCTTTTGGTAATCCTCTAAAACTGAATCCACGTCAGCCGTAGTAAAATCCGGCCACAAAATGTCAGAAAACCAAAATTCCGAATAAGCCGACTGCCAGGTAAGAAAGTTAGAAAGTCTGTACTCCCCGCTTGGTCTTACAATAATATCCGGGTCGGGCTGACCGCTTGTGTAGATATTTTGAGAAATTAAATCCTCATTAATATCATCAATTGAAATTTCACCGTCTTTTACCTTTTGCGCAATTGCTTTTACTGAGTGTACAAGCTCTGCTCTGCCACCATAATTCAAGGCAATGTTTACAGTGATTTTATTATAATCCTTTGTTTCGTTTTCAGCCTTTTCAATAAGCTCTAAAAGCTCCTCCGGCAAGCCTTCTCTTTCACCTATGAATTTTAATTTCATTTGGCGCTCCTTGTTTTCCTCTAAACGCGAGTCACCATCTATTAAATATTCAATAAACAAGTCCATAAGGCCTTGCACTTCGTCTTCAGGTCTTGACCAATTTTCTGTTGAAAAAGCGTAAAAAGTAACACATTCAATACCAATATCGGCACAGTACTCACCAATTTTTTTGAACACCTTTGCACCGGCAATATGACCCTCGCCACGCTTTAAGCCGCGGTTTTTTGCCCATCTGCCGTTACCGTCCATAATAAAGCCTATGTGCCTTGGTAAAACCTCAAACCTTTTATTTTCCATAGGTCAATTAAATCTCAAGAATTTCTGCTGTTTTTGCAGCACAAATTTCGTCAATTTTCTTAACGTATTCGTCAGTAATCTTTTGTAATTTTTCTTCAGCCTTCTTTTGGTCATCCTCTGTGATTTCTGAATTCTTTTTCATCGCTTTAACCTTTTCGATTGAATCACGACGAATCTGACGAACAGCAACCTTGCTATCCTCTGCAATTTTTGAAACGTCCTTGCTTAACTGCTTTCTTCTTTCCTCTGTAAGTGCAGGGAAAACAAGACGAATGGTATGACCGTCGTTAGATGGATTAATACCGATATCTGAAGCTAAAATTGCTTTTTCAATAAGACTTAAAGCAGAAGCATCCCAAGGTTGAATTGCTAAAACTCTTGCTTCCGGTACTGAAATAGCAGCCATTTGATTAACAGGAGTTTGTGTTCCGTAATAATCTACTAAAACCTTATCAAGAATAGCAGCGTTAGCTCTGCCTGCTCTGATTGAGTTGTACTCATATTTTAATGATGAAATTGATTTTTCCATTCTTTCCTTTGTGTTTGCGTAAACTGTTTCCATAGTAAAAGCCTCCAATAAAATTATTTTTAGATTTTTTTATTTATTATTTAACAACCGTTCCTGTATTTTCACCGCACATTGCCTTAGCAATATTTGCAGGGTCATTAAGATTAAATACAAGAATAGGAATGTTGTTTTCCTGACAAATTGCCGCTGCGGCTGTATCCATAACCGCAAGATGCTTTTCTAAAAGCTCATTATGAGTTATTTCAGTAAACTTAACAGCGTCGCTGAACTTGTTAGGGTCTTTGTCGTAAACACCGTCAACGTTTGTTGCTTTTAAGAGAACGTCTGCCCCTATTTGTGCAGCTCTTAAAGCAGCACCTGAATCTGTAGAAAAGAAAGGATTACCTGTGCCGCCTGCAAAAATAACCAACCTGCCCTTTTCTAAGTGTCTTACAGCGCTGTCTTTATTAAAGGTTTCAACAACACCTGTAATTTGAACAGCAGACTGAACGCGGGCGTCAATGCCTAACTGTAAAAAAGTTTCCTGAAGTGCTAAAGAGTTCATAACGGTAGCAAGCATACCAATGCTGTCGGCACGGGTTCTGTCCATATCCCCGCTTGAACGACCGCGCCAGAAATTACCGCCGCCAACAACAATGCCCACCTCTGCACCTGCATCTACAACAGTTTTAATTGCAGAGCAAATGTTGTTCATAACGTTAAAGTCGAAGCCGTGACCTTTTTCGCCCGAAAGCACCTCACCGCTTAATTTGAGAAGCACTCTTTTGTACTTTAAGTTCATAAAACACTACTCCTTTTTTGCATCCGTTTCAAAGCCCGGATACACCTAAATATTCCACCCTATATTTTACTATATATAGGAAAAAAAGTAAAGAGTTATTTTGTTAATTAAAAGTGAATTCAAGGAAATAAAAAGAGCCCGCAGCTACTCACAAAAAAATGAATAGCTACGGACGTAATAAAACCATTAATTAATACATATTTTGTCAACAATTTACAAAAAATAGTGTTGCTTTTCCGGAGTTTGAGTATTTTAAATTATTTTTGACAAACAGAAAAATGCAATAAACAGTGGTTAAAATAAGTTGATTTACTTGCGACAATAAGCTTCGATTACTTTACAGATAAACTCCGCAGCACCATCAGCGTGCTTGTCAATGTTATTTTTGAAGCGTTCATCCGCAACATACATTCGACCAAGACCCGCTAAAATCTCATTTGTGCAAGGATAGTAATTCTCAGTAATATGATTTCGAAGTGTTTTCACGCGTTTTTGTACTTCGTCGGAATCGGGTGCAGCTCCGTTTTTCATACACAAGGCAAGGTCTGCAAGAATGCTGTCCATTCCCTTGGCAAGAGCACTCCACTTATCCTTTGAATGAGTTTTTGTTTTTTCTTCGTACTCCTTGTACGCATCGGTTTTGCCCCATTTTTCCTGAGCCTCTGCCTCATATTTTTCAAATTCGCAGTTATTAAATCCGTTCATAACGTTTTCACCATCCACACCGCCGATAACGGTACAAATTATTAAATTTCAAAGCTTACTAAAACCTATAATTACAATACCGCACCGTTTTCTACGAGCTTTTTTTGTAATGCATTTACATCAACCGTATGCGCATTTTTGTTTGTGTTATGTGCTATGGCAACCGCTGTGCCTGCAGCCTCACCTAAGCAACAGCAAATCGGCATTATTCTAATAGATGCCTGAGCCTCGTGTGTTGCGGAAATTGAGCGGATTTTACTTCTTTTTCTTAAATTCCTTCTGACCTCTTGTGCTACCGCCGTCACAAAGAATATCAACACCCGCAAGGTAACCATTGCGCTCGTCTGCTACGGTTGCAATAGCGTAACCAAGCTCTTCCGGTGTACCCATACGCTCTTCACAGGATAATTTAATAAGAAATCCTCCGTGTTCTTCTTCCATTTTCCCCATATCTGTTGCAATAAGACCGGGGCTGAGAGAAACAACTCTAATACCCTTAGGACCAAGGTCAAATGCGCTTTTTGCGGCATACCAGCAAACAAAATTCTTTGAAAGACCGTATGCAAAACCGTTCTTTTCGTAATCGGTTTTTGCCATATTTGCTCTTTTGATGAGCTTTGCAAGGAATGCAGTTTCATCTGTTTCAGCAAGAGGATAAGCCTTTTTCGGGAGAATAAATGAGGGAAGAGAATATGCAGAGTTTGATGAAATGTCACAAATTACACTTCCGGCATTCATCTTCTTTGAAAACTCCTGATTCACATAAACAGTACCGAGAGCATTGATGCGAAGGATTTTCTCCTGGTCACCTGCACTACCCATTGCCGGTGAAATACCTGCAGCATTAATTACATTCTTAATTTCGCCAAGTGAAGCAGCGTATTCTGCGAGTTTTTTTACACTTTCGCGATTTGAGGTATCGCAAGCAAAGGCATAAGCCTCGTAGCCCAATTCCTTAAGTTCGCTAACCGCATTTTCAAGCTTTGAAACAGTTCTGCCTGAAATTACAATAATTTTTTCCTTAGGCATAAATTTTGCTGCAGCAAGTCCCATTCCGCTGCCGCCGCCTGTTATTACACATACATTTTTCATTTTTTACGCTCCTTTGATTTTACTTGTTAACAACGTTTGAATTTTAACACAAAAAAATATTGTTGTCTATAAAAAATTACTGTTCATTTCTTTTGTTTCTGACGTTTGTAGATAAGACTGCCGTGCAAGAGCAAAACAAAGCAATGCCCACTGATTTGCTCTCACCATCAATAAAATTCATTACAATTACAACAATACTTGCAATCATTCCTATAACAGAAAAGATAATTCCCATATCTGTACCGATGAGCTTTTTATTCTTTTTTAATAGAACATACTCCTTTGCAAAGGTTTAATTTATAGTACCGATTGCCTCCATTATTCCGTGTAAAGTGTAACAGGACCACATAACCCGCCCGAGAGAAAATCTTTTGCATATTCTATTTCGCCATCAAAATACTCGGATAATTCTTCAGTTTTCCACTTTTTAAAATAATCAGTATGCACATACCAGTTTGCCGAGGTATTTGTCACAACTATTTTCAGTATATTGTTTTCACTTAGCACACCCTCAGGTATTTTAAACTTATATGGCGGTGCCAAGCCTACACCAAGAGAATGCCCGTTAAGATATACTGATGCCGCAAAACGCACGTCACCTAAATCAAGCTCTCCTTTTTTTCCTGTTTTCTCTGTTGGGAGTGTAACACTTGTTTCGTAAATACCGCTACCGGAATAAGCGCTACCAACTAACGAAGACCAGTCGCCAAGGTGTGTAGAAACTGCATTTTCCGAGTGTATAATATTAGTAAATCCGTTTTCATCACAAATAAGCTCCGCTTCTTTTTTGAAGGTAAAGCTGCTTGCAATGTTAAATTCATCTTTAAAATGGTTTTGGTTTTCTGCTTTCAAAACCTCGTTGGTTAATAAAACAACTGCTGTTTCACCTATGGCAAGAGAAATTTTAAGAACACCATTTTCAGGTTCTACGTGTTGCAACTCACCATTGGTTAAGTCAAGCAAATAACCGTTTGCCGATGGTAATTGAATACTATAATCACCATTTTCGCCTGTTTCTCTGAAGAGGATTAATAAATCTCCGTTTTCAATTTTTCTGTGCATAGCACGTAGTCCATTACCAGCTACTTTTACTACCGGTGTGAGATTTAAAAGCTCGTGTGAAACACTACCGCCGCGTTTTATAAAATTATCTAACACAATTCGTGTAGCTTCGGGAATGTAAGCATTGTAAGGAATAATTATATGTTTATATTTCGCACTACCAATGCACATATATCCATTATCTGTAATTTCAGACATTTGTAAAACACAGTCATCTGCAATATCAAAATCAACCAACATATTTTCAAGCGTTCTTCCGAGAGAGTCAAACTCTTTTGCTATTTGCTCTTTTTTCAAGCCACCCTGAAAATCTGATACAGGATAATAAAGAGCAGTGTCATATACACGCTCACCGAGTGAGCTTACGTAAGATAATCTTTCCGTATATCGGTTAAAGTGACTAAGATACCGGCAGAATGGTTGTTTCTCTGTGAATACCGGCAATTCTTGAGCAAGAAGCTGACCGCTTCTTCCAAGCGGAAAATTAAACGGATTAAAAATATTTATTCCTCGCACTGCCCCGTAGCCTACTGTATAACGCATTATGTCGTAAGTAACACTTGCCCCTGCTACACCAAAAATTTCACTTAACGCAAACCTTGTGCCATTCTGTGCTGCAGCAGATGAAGCATATCGCGGAAAAAATCCGTTATATGCATTAAAATCATTTTTATAAGTTACTCTATTTTCAGGGTAAATCTGACGCCATATAAAATCAACGCCCGGAATATCGAAGCACCTGAGGGCACGCATAAGATTAAAATTGAAGCCGCCGTTCATACAACCATCCGGGCTGTGGTCTACATCAAGATGCCCTGTAAAAGCAATACCATTTTCATTTGCCCATTTTTTGCAAGGTAAAAGAAAATTTTCACAGAACGCACGACTGCATAAATCATACCACCTACGCAAAATATGAATATCTTCTTCTGTTGGTGCTTTTTCACCTTTAATTAACGGAAGATACTGTGATATTGATTCACCATAAAGTTCTTTATATCTGTCTTGTAACTCCTTGTTAGAAGCAGTAAACGGTGCTTTTGGTTCATCTGTGAAGACTGCAGTAACGTAGTTTTTGAAATCTTCTCCTATTGCAGAAGCATATTTTTCGTGAGTAATTTCTATAAAAAACTCTGTTGCTTTTTTGTTGAGTAAATCGGGATATTTAGAATCTTTTACTGCAAATTCAGGATGTGCGCTTGTCACCTTACCGCAAGCACTACCGGAAGGCCAGCCGCCTTCATCATAAATCCAACAATTCATTCCCAATGATTTACCCTTTTTTATTGCATAGGCACAAAGCTCAAAAAACTCATCTGTGAAGTAATCCGGAGTGAGATTTGTCGGCATACTACCCGGGCGGAAATCTTTTGGCTCAGCAAGAATATAGAACGCTCTTATACCGAGATTTTGCATTTCCGTTAACTGAGCATCAATAATTTCTTTTGAGCAAAAATCGTTCCAGACCCATACATATACAGGTGCACACGAAACATCCGGATCAAGAAAACTATTTATATTGAAAATATCGTTGTTTTTCATTTTAAACATCCTTAACATATCTGCCTTGTTTTTTTAAACGATTTACAAAACATTTAATAGTTATAACCATCACAACATAAAGTAAGGCAAGTAAAATCGGATAAACCTTTATCCCAAATAAACCACTTATAAGACTTACCATAGGCGGCGCTAACATAACGCCGATATACGCAAAGGCAATTTGTGAGCCCATAATTGATTGTGAGAGCTCTTTACCAAAATTGTGTGGGGTTAAATGTATCATATTCGGATAAATAGAGCCATTACCAAGACCTATAAGGAATAACCCCAAAACTGCAAAAATATTACCTAAAGGAAGAATCATAATAATAATTGCCGGTGCAAGAATTACACAACCTATAAAAACACGTTTCCACGTTTTAATTTTATTTGCAAGTAAACCTGAAACAAAACGACCTATAGACATTCCGACGTAATATATAGTAAGTGCAAGTGCTCCGTGCTCAATTTCGAACCCTTTTTCTTCGACTAAATATGTACTTCCCCAAACTCCGCAAGCATACTCAATTGCATTTGTCATAAGCATAATTATCCAAACTTGTCTTACTTCCGATTTTTTTATCATTTCTGCAATAGAAATGGTTACGCCGCTTGCTTCTTCTGCTTCTTGTGTTGAAGAGTTCTTTTTCCACAACGGAATAGAAAATATCAATAACAATGCAATGCCAAGCTGAACGTAAAAAGCATAGCGATAACCACCACGCCAACCAACATTGCTGAAGGCTTGCGCCATAATGTAAGGGCTTAATGACACCCCTACACCATAAAAGCAGTGAAGAAAATTCATATGACTTGCTTTACAGTGAAGAGCCACATAATTGTTAAGACCGGAATCAATTGCACCTGCACCAAGCCCTAAGACAATGGCTAAAGGTATCATAAACAAGAATGATGGCACCAGAGAAAAACCAAGCAAAGAAAGCGCAGTCATGGCAGTACTAAAAGCTGTAACCTTTGCGGTGCCTAATTTATTGAGAATTCTTGTACTGAACATACTTGAAAGTACTGTACAGCCCGAAATTAAAAACGTGAGAATACTCACCATTTCAACAGGAATACCAAGTTCTGTGTGAATTGCAGGCCAAGCAGAGCCGATAAGCGAATCGGGAACGCCGAGACCTATAAAAGCAACATAAATAACGATTAAAAGTAAGCTTGTCATAATATATCTCCAGAAATTTAAATTTGTCGAACTGATTATATCACACGTGATATAAAATTACAATCGGGTGCGGGTGTATAAAACCAATGCAAAGGAATACAACTCACCTTTAGCCGAATATAACTGAGGCACCTTCCTTACGGAGGGCGCCTCAAAAAAATCCTTTGTTTTTTGTTAATACGTTTTATTTTAAACCATAATAAATCTACAAATTTTCAGCTTAAAGCCTAAAAAACAAAACCGTTTCAATTATTCGGCTGTTATCTGAGAAGGTTTATATTGATTTATTTTTAGAATGGCAACTGCTCTTTTCTTAACGTTTCACCATTGCTGTCTGTGAAAACAATTTCAATATTTTCATCATTAAAAACATAACCGCAGCCTGCAAAATAAACGGGTTTCTTCTTTTTGATTGTACTGCCGATTACGATAGGGCAAATGCTGCCGTTGGTGTTCCACGAGCTGTTTTCAGGATAATAGATGTTTAACTCGTGCGCGTGACCGCAAATCATAACTTCAGGTTTTACATTTTCCCTGAGAAACTTTGACCATTCGGCAAAAATATCCTGCTCAATGTCAAATGGGGACTGATATCTGTGAACAAAAGCGTTGTGTGAGATGACAAGCTTGTGCTTGACTCCCTCTGCTTCGTATTCACTTTCTTTGTTTTCAATAATCTTTTTGAGGAAATCTGACTGACGTTCTCTGAAAACGTGACAGGCAACGGTGTGACCGTATTCTGCGTGATCATCGTTCTTGTCTTCACCGCAGTCAAGCAGAATTCCCCAGATATTGCCAAGGCGGAAGCTGTAATACGTGTTGCCCTGATGAGTAGGTGTATATTCCGCAAATTTCTCGGCAAAATTACCCCTTAAATCGTGGTTGCCCCTTGAGAAGATTATAGGTTTTTCCCCTTTTGTTAAACGTGAACTGATTACATATATATTCATAAAATTTTTGGGGTTACTGCTGTCCTCGATAACATCACCGTTTAAAATCAGAAAATCAATGTTACCGAAAGTTTGTGCAGCTTTTATCGGCTCTTCAATATTGTTGTGAGCATCAGCGATATGGTATGCTCTGATGTTGTTTTCGGGGATGGGGTAAAATTTATATGTTTTTTCAAGCACCTTTTTGGTTTTAGAAAAATATGCTTTTCTTATGATAATGGGTCTGATGCAAATCGTATATTCTTTGGCTTTATCAAGCTCCACGGCAGGAACCTTAACTTTATGTATTTTATTCCTTGAACACATAATTCCGTTTGATTCGTCATAATAAAATTTATTGCCAACCTTAACAAAGAAAAAGCAGGATTTTTCGCAGGGCATCATAATCTGATAGTATTTGTCAACCGCAAAAACTGCAGGGGTATGTTTAAAATATTTACTCATATAAAAATCTCCTTGGGACAAAATTTTATTATTCGAATTAATTTTACCACATCTTATAAGAATTTACAATCGGGTGCGGGTGTCAAAAAATCAATGCGAAGCATTGCATGTAATCCGTCGCAGACGGAATGTAATCACACCTCAGGTGTGGATGTAATCCTTTCGAAAAAAGGTATGTAATAAATCCGAAAAAAGACATACACCAAAGTGATGACATACAGCTTCGCTGATTACATACGCCTGACGACGATTACATACCAATCCTTCGGATTGGATAAAAAAAGACAAGTCTCTGTCGAAACTTGTCTTTTTTTGGGAGTACGTCTCACTTTAGAACCATCTTCAAAATATCGAAAAATTGTAATTTATCGGCTAATCCACTCATCTTTTGAAATCGCAAATACCTTTGTAATTTCATTTATCTCGTCAGAAAACTCATCTACTTGCTTGCAACCATATGACATAGCAGTTTTGGCTGATGCTTCATTGGTATA
>JAZOOH010000054.1:0-2229 GCA_045654905.1 Acutalibacteraceae bacterium
AACAACAGCTCTTTCTTCAAGCTCATATGTACGTTCAATTAAGCAGTTATGCTTTTCAACGTGTTTTTCAAGCTCTCTCAGCCTGTACTGCGTCAGCTTGCTGTTAACTGCAATTCCGCACATTGAGCCGATTGCGCTTCCTGCAAGTCCGATTAATGCTATATATATTTCATTCATTTATATTTGTCCTTTCTGTTTTTTTGATATACACATTATAGCACAAATGTTCCAATTAATATACACACTTTTGGAAAATATTAAATTAACATGATATGAAATATAAGAAACAGCAGAAAATGGGATAAAAGCTGTAAAAAAACAGCGTACATTTCGTTGTGAAATGTACGCCGCAGTCTGTATCAAAACCCCATTTTCGAAAAGAAAATGGGGTAAAATAATACCCCAAAAAGCAAAAAGCATCAAGAAAAGCGTATAGCAAACGTTCCCCAAACCTATGAATTGCATATTTTTTGAGATTCATGGCAGCAAACTTAAGCTTGACCCATTTAGTGACCTGAGCCAAGCCTCGATACTGAGTATATCGCATTGCGTGTTTTTCTTTTGCATCTGCGAATACTCTCTCAATTGTTTCTTTTCGTTTCTCATATATTTGCTTTATGTATGGCGTATGCCTGTAATCTTCGGCAAGCTCGACATAATTATTCCAAATATGTATAGTTACTGTTTTTTGACATTCCTTGCTTTGCGTACATTTTTCTCTTGAAGGACAATTTTGACATATACACTTGTTGCTTTTGTATTCTCTGTAGCCTTCTCTGTTGGTTGTTGAATATTTCAAAACTTGATTTTCGGGGCATATTACGCAGTCATAATATTCATCATAAACATATTCGTGAGGTCTGAAGAATCCGTCTTTGCCCATAGGTCTTTTGTACGGCATTGACATTATGCGGTTGTCATCCGTTATCTTTTTGCAAATCCAAGGCGTTTTGTATGCCGAATCCGCTGCTACGATTTCAATTTCGGGGTGCTTTTCGGTAAGCTCATCGTAAAGCCCGTCAAATGCTACGCTGTCGTGTACATTTCCGGGATTTACTGTCACTCCCATTACATAACCGTGTTTGTCACACCCTGTCTGTGCTGCATATGCAAAGCATTTTTTGTGTTCTCCTTTGTGGAACACTCCGCATTCGGGATCTGTTGTTGATTCAAGTATTTCTTTAGTTGCCGGTGCTGACGGTGTGTCATCATCATCATTATTTTTATCTTTCAAAGGCTTTTTGCCATGTGCCTCTCTGTCCATACCGATTTCCTCGGCAAGTCTTTCTTCGTAGATTTTTGCTGCTTCGGGAACGGCTTTTTTTATTGCCTTCTTCATATTTGCATTTGCTTTGATGTGCGTTCCGTCAATAAAAACGGCTTCAGGCGAGAGATAGCCGGCTTCTTCTATTTCAGACAGTATCCATTCAAATACGCTGTCGATGACTTCAAGACTGTATCTGTGCTTGAAGTTGCGGGATACTGTTGAGAAGTGTGGGATGTTTTCGTGAAGTGAATACCCAAGAAACCATCTGTATGCAATATTCATTTGTATTTCGTCGTGTGTTCTTCTAAGTGAATTTAATCCATACAAGTGCTGTATCAATACCATTTTGAACAGTACAACGGAATCCACATTTGGTCTGCCGTTGTCCTTGCAATACAGTTCATCTGTTAATTCGTATATTTTCTTAAAGTCCACTGCTTTTTCTATTTTTCTTAGCAGATGATTTTGGGGCACCAAATCATCTATGCAGTAAAACTCTATTTGATAGCGGTCTTCTTTTTCTTTGTTCAACATCTTTTATCACCGCTTTTTATTATACCATATTTATGCAGAAAAGTCCACCTTTTGGTGGACTTTTGCGACAGACTGAGACCTTGTTCGAATGAACAAGGTCTGATGTTTTTACTATGTTTCTTAGTTTTTCAGAGGTTAAAGATTTTTGCCCCTGAGAGGAAAAATGGGTTGCCCCTCAATATAGTGTGACCTTGTTATGAGTATTATAGCATAGAGAAAACGGAAATGCAAGTGTAAGTTAGAAAGTTACCATAACTTGTTGATTAATATATTAAATAATAGCAAATATCCTACCCACAAATATGTATGTAATTATTAACAATGTGAAGACTTGATTGTGTAAGTAAAATACATTTTATGGAAACGTAACTATTGATTTGGTATGGATAAATTAACCGTTTGAGCTTGCTCTCTTTTTACCCGAGGTA
>JAZOOH010000055.1:0-36225 GCA_045654905.1 Acutalibacteraceae bacterium
CCGACCTCAAGGCGAGGAGATTTCGAGGGATTTTTGCTCAATTTAGGTGCAGTAAGGCTGTCGCCTTACAAGAATAAATTGGGTGAAAAGCACCGAAATATGCCGGTTTGAGGCAAGTTCGGATTATTCTTGTCACCTTAATCGGATACTGTTCTCACTTAATATCCAATATCATTTTTGCAATTTTATAAACGTCACCGCAACCTAAGGTAATTACCAAGTCACCCGGCTTAACGTTTTGCTTTAAGTAGTCAGCAACCTCACTGAATTCAGGAAACCAAACAGAGCCTTCTATTTCATCTGCCAAATCCTGAGTTTTAATGCCAAAGGTATTTATTTCTCTTGAGCCCATAATCTCCGTCATAACTACCTTATCTGCAATAGAGAGTGCTTCTGCAAACTCGTGGAGCAGCATTTTTGTTCTGCTGAAGGTAAACGGTTGGAAAACAGCCCATACTCTTTCGTAATCCATTTTCATAGCAGCAGAAAGAGTTACCTCAAGCTCTTTCGGGTGGTGAGCGTAGTCATCTGCAATAACTGCACCGTTATACTCACCTAAAATTTCGAAGCGCCTGCCTGCGCCCTTAAAATTGTAAAGACTTGCCTTGCATTGCTCAAAGCTTGCGCCACAATACATAGCAGTTGCAACTGCACCTAATGCATTTAATATGTTGTGCTCACCCGGCACGTTAAGCTGAAGCACGCCTAATTCCTCACCGTCTTTATAAACGGTAAACTCAGGGAATGCACCGTGCACCCAGTTAAGATTTTTATAATAATATGTGTTTGTGGCGTCGCTTCCGAAGGTAATTTTTTCTTTACCTTTAACACCCTGAACGCTCCTTACAGTATTTTCATCATCACCGTTAAAAATAATAACCTTTGACATCTCAGCAAACCTTGTAAAGGATGCTATAAGATTGTCAAGCGTTTTAAAATATTCCATATGGTCGCAATCTATGTTAAGAATTACGCTTACGTCAGGAGATAAATCTAAAAACGTGTCCTTATACTCACAAGCCTCGCAAATAAGTGTTTCTGTTTTACCTACTCTGCCGTTTGTACCTGTAAGCGGTAATTTACCGCCAATAACAGCAGATGGGTCAAAGCCGTTTTCTATAAGTATTTGTGATATCATAGATGTAACCGTTGTTTTACCGTGAGTACCGCAAACACCTACGCAATTACTGTATTTTCTTGTTACTGCACCAAAAAGCTTGCTTCTTTCAAAGGTAGGAATACCCTTAACCCTTGCTGCCACTAATTCGGGATTATCCGGCAAAAGAGCTGCAGTAAACACAACCATATCCGCACCGTCAACATTCTCCGCCTTTTGTCCGAGTGTTACAGGTATGCCTAAATTTCTTATTCTTTTTAAGGTATCGGTTTCATTATTATCTGAGCCTGTTAAATAATAGCCCTTTTCGTGAAGAATTTCTGCAAGCGGGCACATACCGCTGCCGCCGATTCCAATAAAATGAATTCTTTTTGCATTTTCTAAAGCTTGTTCTATATTCATAAAGGAAACCCTCTCATATTACAAAATCCCACTGTTTAAGTATACTATACTTTTTTATAAAAATAAACCACTTTTACAGTTTGTTCATAAAAATATTTCGTCTGTTCAGGCTTTTTGACAAAACCGTTCCGAGAACACCGCAAGAAATTATTTCACCCAGCAAAACAGTTGCAAAGAAATAAAAATACGTACCCTCAAGCGCATATACTAAAAGCAGCACAAACGGTACTATTATAGCATTAGCGAGAATCGGCGGAATAGTCGCAAGCAACGGACGTTTTCGCAAAAGATAGGTACCAATTGCACCAATTAACGTTGCAAGGCTGCCGAAAACGACGTCCCACAAGGCACAGCCTGTAAGAAGATTAGCTATAACGCAACCGATAAAAAGACCCGGAACAGCTGCGGGCGTGAACACCGGTAAAATGGTAAGCATCTCCGAAAAGCGTATTTGAATTGCACCGCTTGCAAGCCCCAACAAATTTGTAAGGTAAGTAAGCACAACGTACAGTGATGCAACAACCGCACTTATTGCAATGCTGCGAATTTTGTTTTTGTTTTTCATTTTTTATATCTCCATAGTTTTTATTTAAGTGAGGATGGTTTCGAACTCACTGTTTTTATTTTAACATTTTTTAGCAGCAAAAACAATATATTTATTGACTTATTTCTATAAAATGTTATTATTAAATCAAATAACAATAAAGGGTGATTAAAATGATTAACGTAACCGTATGGAATGAGTTTCGTCACGAGAGAGAAGATGACGAGGTAAAAGCAGTTTATCCTGACGGAATTCACAATTGTATAAAGGAATTTTTACAAAAGGATGACGAGCTTAACGTACGCACAGCTACCTTAGATGAGGAGTGCTGCGGTCTTACTGACGACGTTCTTAACGCTACCGACGTGCTTATATGGTGGGGCCATTGCCACCACGAAGAGGTACCTGATGAATTAGTTGAAAAAATTTACAATAGAGTTATGTGTGGTATGGGCTTTATTGCTCTTCACTCTGCACACTTTTCAAAACCGTTCAAAAAGCTTATGGGCTCAACCTGCTCCTTAAAATGGCGTGACGGCGACAGAGAAAGACTCTGGTGTGTTTTACCTTCTCACGAAATTGCAAAGGACGTGCCCGAGCAAATTGTTATTCCGGTTGAGGAAATGTACGGTGAAAGATTTGACGTACCTACACCGGATGAGCTTATTTTCATAGGCTGGTTTTCAGGCGGAGAGGTTTTCCGCTCCGGCTGCGCTTGGAACAAGGGCTTAGGCAGAGTTTTCTATTTCCAACCCGGTCACGAATCTAACCCCACCTACCACATAGAGGCTGTACAAAAAATAATAACAAATGCTGTACACTGGGCAAATCCTAACTTTATTGCAAAGGAAATTGACTGTCCGTGGGTGCCTTCTGCTGAAGAAGCACTCCTTGCGGAAAACAAATAACAAAAAAACAAATGCGTTGTAGAAGCTACAACGCATTTTTTATTTATATCGTTACAGTTATCCAACCAAAGGTTATGGAGAAATATGCTAAGTAAATACACACGAGTAACGCACCCTGCCAACGCATAAAGCGCTTTGTTATGAAAGAGGGCACCAGCGTTAAAAGTGTAACTACGGCGCATATTGTAATATCAATTCCCGCCTGCTCCCAGCTAAGAGCAATTGAGCCACCTGAAACGAGTGTAGCTAACGGTATAATGAGCGATAAATCTATAACGTTTGCGCCTATAATATTACCAAAGGAAACAGATGCCTGCTTTTTAGAGAAGGCAGAAATAGCTGTTGCAAATTCAGGCAAGGAGGTACCTAAAGCAATAACGGTTGTTGAAATCACCCTTTCACTCAAGCCTGCTACCTTAGCAATTTCCGCACCGTTATAAACTATGAGCTGAGAGCCCAAAACCATAAAAGCGGCACTTAAAAAGAACTTTAAAAAATCCAATGCGTGGTTACGCCTTTTAAGAAGCTTTGCCTCTCGATCCTCTTCCTCCTGAGATTTAAATTTGAAAACATCAGGAACGGTGTTGCTGTATGCAATTCTTATATTTTGCATTATAAACAAAGCAAAAATAAACAAGAGCACAATAGCGCTTACCGCACCTATTTCGCGGGTAAATGCGCAGTAGCATAAAACGCCTACCGACAGCAAAAGAAGAACGCTTTCGTGGACGTAGTCAAGCCTTTTAAAAATTGCAGGCATATAAATAAACGAGAGCGCAATCATAACGCACAGGTTTGCAATTACGCTGCCCACAGACGTACCGAATGCCATTGAAGGACTGCCCTGCAAGGATGCAAAAATTGAAACGAAAATTTCAGGAAGAGTTGTTGCAACGCTTACAAGTGTAGCACCTATTATAAATTTTGGTATTCTTGCGGCTGTTGCAATTCTTGTAGCTGTATCAACAAAAACGTCACTACCCTTTATGGTTAAGGTAAACCCAATCACCAGCAAAAAAACCTCTAATGCAATTGACATTTCGGCACCCCCTTTTTTTATAATCGCAAACAAATTTTTGAAAACATATTTCCGCAAATCTATTATTAAAATACACTTTTGGATGATGTTATCACAAATAAAATGCTATGTCAACAGAATATAATTTTTTATTAAAAAACACTTTAAAAGACGACTGAAATATGCTATTATAATGATTGTAATTTGTCGAAACGCAGTTACGTTTCGCAAAAGCCGATTATATCGGCCTTTAGCAAAATTGTTAAAAAACAATTTTGCATTACACTCATTGAAAGGATTATACTCGAATTTTCAAAGAAAATTCGATACCAAATACATAATTGGGTATCGAAACAGTGTAATTCCACACTGTTTCGACTAACTATAATCGTTATCAAACCATAAATTTATTACGAGGTGTTTTCATGAAAACTTTCCTTTTCCAAGGCGACTCTATAACGGATGCTGACAGACGCCGTGACAACGAAGCAGATTTAGGCTACGGCTACCCTAATATAGTTGCTGCAAAATATTTAAGCGAATACCCGAATGAATATAAATTTATCAATAAAGGTATAAGCGGTAACAGATGCGTAGACCTTTATGCAAGAATTAAAATAGATTTAATCAACCTTAAACCCGATTACCTCAGTGTTTTAATCGGCATCAACGACGTATGGCACGAAATACAATCCGAAAACGGTGTGGATAACGAAAAATTCAAAAAAATTCTTTCTATGTTTATAGAAGAAATTAAAGAAGCGTTACCCAATATAAAAATCATTATGCTTGAGCCGTTTGTTTTAAAAGGTCCTGCAACAAAAGAAGCTTGGGATACCTTTAAAAATGAAACTGCATTGAGAGCGCAGACTGTAAAAGAGCTTTCGCAAAAATATGATTTAACCTTTGTTCCGTTGCAGGATAAATTTGATGAAGCTTGCAAAAACACCGAACCAACCTATTGGCTTGCTGACGGCGTACACCCTACAGCAGCAGGACACGGGCTTATTGCAAAAGAGCTTTCTGCAGCCTTTGACAAGATTTGCTAACCGACACAATAAAACAACTCTATCATTTAAAGCCACTGCTTTAAATGATAGAGTTTTCTTTTATACAAGAACTATTTTTTGTGTATTTTTAGGTTCAGCTACTCTGAGAAGATAATCTCTGTTAATAAGCGCACCCATTTCGGTAAGCGCATGAGTAGAGGTCCTGTAAGCTAAGTCAGGCGTATTATTCTCAAGACTGAGGTGGGCAAGCACAAACTGTGTTGTGCCGTTATTTACAAGTGCCTTTAAAAGCTCGGCACACGCATCATTTGAAAGATGCCCCTTATCTGAAAGAATTCTTTTCTTAAGCTCAAAATAATAAGCACCGTTTTTCAGCATATTGACGTCGTGATTAGATTCAACATAAGCTAAATTACAGCCCTTAATTGCATTCATAACCTCAGGTGTTACAACACCTGTATCAGTAGCTATAGCAACCTTAGAGGCACCGTCGCTACCCGTTATAGTGTAGCCCCTGCCGTCGGCACAGTCGTGCGAGGTTTTAAAGGGCTTAATAAGCATTCCTGCAACCTCAACACCGTTTTCATCAAGCGTTAAATCTGTGTGACAATCTGTAAGCACGCCCTTCTTTTTCAAAGCAAGAATGGTGCCTGCCGAGGCATAAACAGGAATGTTATTTCTTTTTAAAAATACTGAAAGACCATCTATATGGTCAGCATGCTCATGTGTTAAAAAAACCGCTTTTATTGAGCTTTCGTGGACGTCTATTGAGCTGAGCATATCACGAATTTGTTTAGCACTTCTGCCTACATCCACCAAAACACCTGCATTATTTTCGCCTATGTAAACAGAATTGCCGCTACTTGATGAAAATAGCGGACAAAACTTTATCATATTAAATTACTCCTCGTCAAATACTTCACGGGTTATATCAACACCGACAGCACTGAGCTTGTCTACAATTTTTTCATAACCACGATCAATTAACTCGATATTTGTAACCGTAGTAGTACCCTTTGCCATTAAGCCTGCAATAACCATTGCGGCCCCCGCTCTTAAGTCATCTGCCTCAACGGGAGCACCCTTAAGGCTTTCCACACCGGTAATAATAGCTGTTTTACCATCTACAATTATATTTGCACCCATTCTTTTTAATTGCTGGGTATATTTAAAACGATTATCCCACACGCTTTCTACAACGTGGCTTGTCCCCTTGCAGGTTGTAAGCAACACAGCCATTTGCGGTTGCATATCTGTAGGGAAGCCCGGGTGGGGTCTTGTTTTAACTCGGCAAGCGTTAACTCTTTCTAAATCAGAAATAACTCGAACGCTTTCATCCCCCTCAAGAACGGTAACACCGCACTCCTCAAGCTTGCTTGTTATTGATTCAAGGTGCTTTGGAATAACGTCTTGAATTGTTACGTCACCGCCGACTGCTGCAACAGCCACCATATAAGTACCTGCTTCAATTTGGTCGGGAATTATTGAATATGTGCAGCCGTGCAAATTAGCAGTACCGCGAATTTTAATAACGTCTGTACCTGCACCGCGAACGTCGGCACCCATAGAGTTAAGGAAGTTTGCAAGGTCAACTATGTGCGGCTCTCTCGCAGCATTTTCAATAACCGTAAGGCCCTTTGCTCTTACAGCTGCAAGCATTACGTTTATTGTTGCGCCAACAGAAACAACGTCCATATAAACAGATGCACCCATTAGCTCCTCTGCACTTGCCGCAACAATTGCGCCTTCTGTATCTACAGTAGCACCTAAAGCTTCAAAGCCTTTAATATGCTGATCAATAGGTCTTTCACCAAAATAACAGCCACCCGGCATAGAAACACTGGCAGTACCCGACTTACCTAATAACGCACCTAAAAGATAATAGGATGCTCTGAGCTTACGAGTCATTTTATCCGGAATATTTTGGGTTGCATCAACTTTACTGCCGTCTATAATAACTACACCATCCTCAGGGGTTTCTACCTCTGCACCAATATGGCGTAATATTTTAATCATCATATTTACGTCACTAATATCAGGAATATTTTCTATTCTGCAAGGACCATCTGCAAGAATTGCAGCAGGCATAATACCCAAAACCGCATTTTTTGCACCGCTGATTTTAATTTCACCGTGAAGCTTATTACCGCCACGAATTACAAATCTTTCCATTTGCGGCACCTCCGTAATTTGTATTATATAAATAAAGTTAAATATCTAATGAATAGTGCATAAAACCACTTTTTATATTATAACACTTTTAAATGCAAATTAAAAGAGGTATTTAATTATCTAAAAGTAGTAAATGTTATAAATTTAAACCTTTTTTTTGTAATCTATATACAAATTTTGTTTTTTATTTCCAAAAAGAAAAATTCACGGGATTATAGCATTGGTGGTAAAGTATTTTACACCTAAATTGTAAAGTCTTTCCAGCGCCTCAATATCATCCACAGTCCAAGCGCAGGCTTTAATCTGAGCCTCAAGCACCTTTTTAACGGAAGCATCATCATTTTTCAAATGATTAAAGGCAAGCGCAAAGGAATAGCTTTTACATTCCGCTAAAGACTCGTCGGTAATTTCCTCAACAAGATACCACAGCTCTATGCTTTCGTCTAGTGTTCTCACTTTTTTGAGCATATCAACATTAAAAGAAATTATTATTGCATTTTCTCTTAAAGCATATTTGTCGAGCAGGTCTAAAATCTCCTGCAGCTTTTCTTCAGACCCCGCCTTTATTTCTATTTGCGGAATAACACCAACATCCTTACACACAACAAGGTATTCCTCAAGCGTTGCAATTTTCTGATTAGGATATTTATTCACGTTAACGCCGTTATCTACTACGTATTCCTGCAGCTCCTTGTAGGTCGACTCCGCAATATTCAAGTAGCCGTTTGTGAGTCTGAAAATATTTTCATCATGATGCACAACCCACACACCATCCTTGGTTAAATGCACGTCACACTCCGCCGCGTAAAAATTATACTCACCTGCTTTTTCAAACGCAACAAGAGTGTTTTCCGGCGCAATACCCGAAAACCCGCGGTGTGCTGTAAGATATATTTCTTCTATATTTTTTATATTGCCGTCACTTACGCTTTTTATTTCAGGTGCATTAAAGCCAAAAAATAAATCAGCTACAAAAACACCGCCCGCTATAACAAGTACAGCTATCACTATTATTAAAATCACTTTTACTTTTTTCATAATTCCAACCTAAAAATAACACCCGAAAAGCTTAACTCTTCGGGTGATTTTTTAATTCAAGCTTAATTTGCTTTTGCCTTTTCGTAATCTGCTATAATTTGTCTTGCTTCTTCTAAAGCAGCTTCTTTTTCTGCTTTTCTTGCTTCAACTCTTTCAACAAATTCGGAAATATCCTTGTACTTAACAGGTGCATCCGCCTTTTTAATTAAAACGTCTATAACAATACCTGCTACAAAGCCTAAAATAACAAGGAAGCCACCAATTGAAAGTGAACCGTGGTACATTTCACCAAAAGCACCGGCAATTTGAGTTGTGAATACCATAAAGCAAATCATGCTGAGTGCTGTGAAAATAATACCTAATGTTGCAAGAGTAATATTTCTGTCGCCACCGTTTGATTTGACTGAGCAAGAGGTAGCTACAACAGGAATTCTTGCAATTGCAATAACTGCAGCTAAGAAAATATAGAGAATTGCAAGCACGTAGAATATAAACGCTATTCTTGTTACCTGTGAGCCTGCAATCATATCTAAAAGAACCTCAAAATTGAGCTTCATAACAACGTCCATAACAACATTGAGAATGGAAACGTTCATATCAATATCCTTATACGGCAAGCTTGCCTCTACGCTTACGAGCGGTAAGAAAAGCATACCAATTGGGAGGAAAAGAAGCACTAAACGAGCAATTGAAAGCTTTGTACCAATAAAAGCAAACTTAATTCTGTCTACCTTTGGTTGCATTTGAACGTGCTCTGCCTCCGCCTTGTCGGCATCCTCTGCAAGTCTTTCCTGATGATTATAATACATAAGGTTTACACCGCAGCCGGGACACTCCGGTCTGAAATCAGTAAACTTAAGCTTATAACCGCACTTAGGACAGTTAGCCATAACATTAACCCCTATCTGAATAAAAATATACTAATAACTATCTCATTATAACACAACGTTTTTGCATTTTCAATAAAAAACACAATGTTTTTAAGAAAATTTTATATGAGTAGCAATCAATTTAAGAAATCCTCGTTGATTTGCACCTTGAAATCTTTAGCAAGCTTTCTGAAGCCGTCATCTGTAATGGTTTGCTTAATTCCACCCATTGAATGCACCTTTACAAGTATTTCTGCTGCTTTTTCAATTGTATCCATAAGACCAAAGGTAATATCAAAATCTGTACCTGAGCAGAAAACGCCGTGATGTGCCCAAAGAATTGCGTCATACTTTTTCATAAGCTCTGAGGATTCAATAGCAATCTCCTCTCCACCGGGAACCATCCACGGAACTACGCCTATACCCTGAGGGAATATAATAGGACATTCCGTCATCATTTCCCAAAGCAAATGAGAAATAACCTTTGCTTCAAGAGGGAATACAAAAGTAATTGCAATAGCGTTAACGGGGTGTGCATGGTAAATTACTCTATGCTCACCGTTTGTTGCCGCTTTTTTTACAGAATGATTCATAAGGTGTGCAGGAAGCTCACTTGTTGGTCTGCCACCCTTTTCGAGTCCCCATATAATTCTGTAATTCTTACCTGTATCATCAATTTCAATAATGCAGATATTATCCTCGGGGCTTTCCTTTATATTACCGAAGAATTTACCGCTTCCGGATACTAAAAAATATTCATTCTTTAAATTTTCTACCGTTGCGCCTATTGGTACAAACTCTTTAGAAAAATCCAAGCAACCAAGAGCCTTTGCCTCTTCAATTTCCTCGGACTTTATTCTGTATGAAAGATTACCGCCGTTTCTTTCGTGCCAGCCCCTTAAATAGCCTTCGTTTGCCATTTTTACATATCCCTTTACAAAGGATAATTCTTTTACTTTTTCAACGTTACCCAACTCAATCAACCTCTACCGTTTAATATTTCTTTTTCGTATTTTAAAACCTCATTATACCAATCGAAGCCTGCTGCTACGGCAGAACGAGCACAAAATTCCTCCCAAACGTCGTAAAGCGGAAGTGTCTTAAGCTCCTCTGAAAGTGCAAGCATTTTGGTAAAGTCACCATTATCTTGACTGTCCTTTAACTCAGCAAATGGTGTAAGAAGCGCTGCTAAAATAGCCTTTTGCAGGTTTCTTGTACCTATTACCCACGCTGCTATGCGATTTATAGATGCATCAAAGAAATCGAGACCTATGTACGCTCTTTTAAGTGCATCACAGCGAACAAGCTCCTTTGCCATTTCCTTCAATTCATCATCAAAAGCAACAACGTGGTCACTGTCCCAACGAACACCTCTTGTTATGTGGAGCGCAATATTTTCCGAGAATAAAAGAAGCGACGGAATTTTATCGGAACAAACCTCTGTAGGGTGGAAATGTCCGTTATCTAAAAGACACATAACCCCATCTGATTTTGCAGCGTAATTCATATAGAATTCGTGAGAGCCTACGGTATAGGATTCAACGCCTATGCCAAATACCTTTGATTCTACTGAATCCACAAGATACTTTTTGTCGTATTTAACTGAAAAAATCTCGTCAAGTGATTCCTTAAGGCGCATACGAGGACCTAAACGGTCAGCAGGTACCTCCTTATAGCCGTCGGGAATCCAAACGTTATTAAGGCAGGTTATGCCTAATTCCTTACCGATATATGCACCTATTTCACGCATAGCCTTACAATGGTCTATCCAGAAGCGTCTTACCTTTTCATCAGGATGTGAAAGTGTAAGTCCGTCCGCTGCCATCGGATGTGAGAAAAGCGTCGGGTTAACGTCTATACCCAAGCCTCTTTCCTTTGCAAAGGTAATCCATTTTTCAAAATGCTCAGGCTTAAGCTTGTCACGTGGGACCTCGCTTTCCGTAACCGCATAAATCGCATGAAGATTTATTTTGTGAGTGCCCGGTATGAGCTTTAAAGCCATATCAATATCACTCATAAGCTCCTCAGGTGTTCTTGCTTTACCCGGATAATTACCGGTTGCCTGAATACCGCCGGAAAGAGCCTCGCTGTTTTCAAAGCCGCCTACGTCATCACCCTGCCAGCAATGTATGGAAATTTTCAAGTCTGCAAGAGCTGACAAAGCCTTTTCCGTATCGACGCCAAAAGAAGCATATATTTCTTTGGCACTTTCGTATCTTGTTTTTGCCATTTTAACCCACCCTAATTAACGTGTCTTATTTTTTTGCAATTGCAATTTTTGCTTTTTTCACAATATTTTCTGCATCAAGTCCGTAAAGATGAAGTAATTCTACCGCAGGCCCTGATTTACCGAATTCGTCGTTAACACCAACTCTTACAACAGGTACAGGATATTCTTCTGCAAGAACCTCTGCAACCGCACTGCCGAGACCACCAATAATATTGTGCTCCTCAGCTGTAACAACACAGCCTGTTTTCTTTGCAGAGCTAACAACTGCCTCGTTGTCGAGTGGCTTAATTGTGTGCATATTTATAACCTCAGCAGATATGCCCTCTGCCTCAAGAGCTTTTGCTGCCTCAAGAGCCTCGTTAACCATAAGGCCCGTAGCAATAATTGTAACGTCACTACCCTCTTTAAGAGTAACAGCCTTACCTATTTCAAACTTATAATCCTCGTCAAAAATTCTCGGAACAGCAAGACGACCGAAGCGCATATATACAGGGCCGTTGTGTTCTGCTGCTGCAAAAACAGCTGCTCTTGCCTCTATATCATCTGCAGGGTTTAAAATAACCATACCGGGAATTGAGCGCATTAAAGCAATATCCTCACAGCACTGATGGCTTGCGCCGTCCTCACCAACGGAAATACCTGCGTGTGTTGCACCGATTTTAACGTTAAGACCGGGGTAACAAATAGTATTTCTTACCTGCTCAAACGCTCTGCCTGCTGCAAACATTGCAAAGGTGCTTGCAAATACTGTGAAGCCTGTTGTTGCAAGACCGCCTGCAAGGCTCATCATATTTGATTCTGCTATACCTGTGTCAAAAAATCTTTCCGGGAAGGCTTTTTTGAAAGCGCCGGTTTTTGTTGCTGCCGCTAAGTCAGCGTCAAGCACAACTACATTTTTATTTTTTTCACCAAGCTCTACTAATGCTTTACCGTAAGCATCACGAGTTGCTGTTTTAATTACGTCTGCCATTTTTTACGCCTCCAATTCCTTTAATTTTGCATCAAGCTCAGCCATAGCCTGCTCGTATTGCTCCGCGTTTGGTGCAGAGCCGTGCCAGCTAACCTGATTCTCCATAAATGAAACGCCCTTACCCTTAACGCTCTTTTGAATAATTGCCGTAGGCTTGCCCTTACATTCACGGGCTTTATTAAAGGCTGCTTCAATCTGGTCAAAATCGTGAGCATCTATTTCTATAACGTTCCAACCAAATGCAAGAAATTTTTCAGGAATAGGATACGGAGAGTTAACCTCTTCAACGCTGCCATCAATTTGAAGATTGTTGTTATCTACTACGGCTACTAAATTATCAAGCTTTTTAGCTGCTGCATACATAGCAGCCTCCCAAACCTGACCTTCTTGAATTTCACCGTCACCTAAAACTGTATATACTCTGAAGGTGTCACCCTTAAGCTTTGAGCCTAAAGCCATACCGCAAGCAGCGGAAATACCCTGACCGAGTGAGCCTGTGCTTATATCCACACCCTCTAAATAGCGCATACTTGGGTGACCTTGTAATTTTGAGCCAACCTTACGAAGAGTTTTTAACTCCTCCACAGGGAAAAAGCCTCTTTGTGCCATAACCGAGTAAAGAGCAGGCGCAGCATGTCCCTTTGAAAGAACGAAGCGGTCTCTTTCCTCCATAACCGGTTTTTCCGGATTGATATTCATCTCCTTAAAATAGAGATACGTGAGTGTTTCTGCAATTGACAATGAGCCGCCCGGATGACCGGATTTTGCATTGAAGGTACCCTCTATAATACCCTTGCGAACCTTTGTCGCAATAACAGAAAGCTCTTTTTTTGCGTTCATATCCATTTTTAACCCTCCAATTATTTATCTGATTTAATATATTTATTTTCTAAATAATTTATGAAGTCTGCTACCGCACCCTTATTACAATGACAGGTAACGTATTCTGCTAAATCCTTTATATCACTCGGTGCCTGACCGCAGCAAGCGGGATGGCTTACTGTTTTAAGCATTGCAACATCATTATAATAATCGCCAATAGCGCCGATTTTCTCTTTTTCAATTCCTAAAATTTCTGCAAGCCTCATTACACCCTTGCCCTTGTCAACGTCCTTTGCAACTATTTCTACCGTCAAAAGAGAGCTTCTGAATGTATTGCAAAGAGGCTTTATTTCGTCACTACCAAAAAACTTAAGCACCTTTTTCAAGGTGTGTGGAAGTCCGAAGAAAATAATTTTACCCCAGTTTCCCCTTGGCACCTCATCAAACGACCTGCAAACCGTATTATCTAAATTATCTACCCACGACATTATGTAGCCAAAGCTTTTAGGCTTAACGTGGTAAATCATATCATCTGTAAAAACTGAAACCTCTGCTTGCTTTACAAGCTCTGCGCAGCTTATAACAGCTTCCTCTGCCTTTTCGCTGACACCCGTAAAGCTTAACATTTTATTAGTTTTGAAATCGTATATTCCTGCCCCGTTAAGAAACAACGCAGGCGTTTCTATTCCTAATTTTTTATAATGTGGTGTAAGTGACTGTAGGTTTCTGCCTGAGCAAAGAGTAAAGTAACCGCCGTTATCGACGTATTCTTTTATTTTTGCTTTGTTTACCTTTGGCAATTTACGCAGCTTGTTATTGAGCGTGCCGTCAATATCAGAAACAACAAGCCATTTTGAATAGTCTGCCGACATTACTTAATTCTCCTTAAAAAATCATTAAAATAGTCAGGTAAATCTGACGAAAACTCAAGATACGCCTTTGTTATGGGGTGTACAAAGCCTAAAACCGCAGCGTGAAGGCACTGACCCTCTAAGCCGTAGGTCTTTTTAGGATTTCCGTAAACTGCATCACCTGCAACGGGAGTGCCTCTATGAGAAAAATGCACTCTTATCTGGTGTGTTCTGCCGGTTTCAAGCGTTATTTTTAAAAACGTAAAGCCGTTATAACGCTCAATAACCTCGTAATGTGTTATTGCCTCTCTTGAATTTTTATCTGTTACCGTTTGTTTTTTTCTGTCTGTCGGGTGCCTGCCTATAGGCAGATTTATTGTACCCTTATCATCCTTAATATTACCGACAATTACTGTGCGGTACTCTCGTTTAAAAGAATGGTCCTTAATTTGTTCTGCGAGGCCTACGTGAGCTGCATCTGTTTTTGCAACAACAAGCAGGCCGCTTGTATCCTTATCTATTCTATGAACAATTCCCGGTCTTATTACGCCGTTTATGCCCGAAAGCGAATCACCGCAATGGTAAAGCAGCGCGTTTACAAGCGTTTTATCTAAATTGCCTGCCGCGGGATGCACAACCATACCCTTAGGCTTATTTACTACAAGTAAATATTCATCCTCATAGACTATTTCGAGCGGGATGTTCTGAGGCTCCAAGGACAAGGTTTTGGGCTCGGGAATTTCCACCGTTAACACGTCTCCTGCTTTAACGCATTGACTTTTTTTGGCAATTACCCCGTTTAAGGAAATTTTCTTTTCCTCTAACAAATTCTGCACGGCGCTTCTTGAAAGCTCCTCGCAAAGGACCGAAACAGCCTTATCTATTCTGAAGCCCTGTACCTCTTCAGTGGCAGTCAAATCAATTATCTTCATTTTCCACCACCGCAGCTTCGCTTAAAAATTCACTTTCTGTTGCAGGCTTTTTATTTTTGCCGTCCTTTATAATATCCACAACAAGGTAAGCCATAAGAATAAATGCGCCTACTGTTATAAGACAATCTGCAAAATTAAAAACCGCAAAATTTATAAAGGTTGGTTCAATATAGTCTACTACGTAATGAAGACGGATTCTGTCTATTATATTGCCTATTCCGCCTGCTATCATTAAAAGCAAGGTAAAGCTTACTAATTTTGATTTATTTTTTTGCGAAATCAAAAAGTAAATAGTAGCAATAAGCAGCACAATTGAAACTACTGTTAACACCGCGGTGTGTGCCGAAAACGAGCCGAAAACCGCACCTGTATTTTCAACGTACCTTAAACGAATAAAGCCTTCAATTACCTCTAAGGTGCCTATCGGCATTAAATATTCAATTACAAAATATTTTATTACCTGGTCAGCAGCTACAAGAGCTGCGACGAAAAGAACTGCACCTATAATTGACATTTTATCTCCTCTTGAAAAAACCTTTTCTTGTTGTAACACCGTCGTCGTCTGCGTCATCCTCGTCGTCCTCGTAGTCCGGCTCCTCAACGCCAACGTTTTCGGCTTCACTTTCAGCTGCTAAAAAGTCAAGGTAAGCAGAATCTACCGTTACTCGGTTGCTTGGTCTTTTTGTTGCAGCGTTATTTGTTTGTACTGAAGAGAATGAAAACGAACCCACGTCAGGCTCTTTTTCCATACCTTCAAAATCATCTATAAACTCAAGATTTTCTGCATCATCAAAAAAGCTTAAAGGAAGGTCTGTTTTTACCACAAGCTCACCGTCATCTGTAAGCATTTCATCATCTACTGTAAGAAGTTCAGTTGTTTTACCCGGAGCAAAATATTCAATTGTTTCGCTCTGCAGGCTGCTTTCCTCTGCCCTTGAAAGAATAGAGTCGTTGTTCTCTGCAAAATCTGTTGCGGAAAACGCTGTGGAATCATCAAGACTTATTTGTATCTGGTCTTCCATTAAATCGTCAAGACTTGCATCTAAATCTGTATTCACGCCCCATACGTTTAATTCGCCTTCAGCTTCTGTCTCGTCTTCAAAATACTCTGGCTCAGCTTCGGCATACTCCTCCTTGGCTGCGTAAAATTCGGCTTTAATTTCTGCAACCTCTTCCTTTACATCCTCCTGAGAGTAAACCTTAGCTTCCTCTACCTCGGGAAGCTCCTGCGGCTGCGGCTCTTCTTTTTCGGCAGGCTCCATTTTCTTTGCCTCTTCCTCAGCTAAATCCGGAAGCTTTGAAATCAACTCAATGTGAGTCTTGTACTGACTGAGTATTTCTGACTTGAATTGAGAAACCTCTTTTTTGAGCATTTCGTAATGAAGAGATTCACTTGTCATAGTTCTTGTTGCAGCACCCATTGCATTCTTTGCATTTGAGTTTGCCTCTAACAATATGCTTTGCGCCTCTTCCTTTGCTCTTCTTATAATCTCCTGAGCCTTGTCTCTTGTCATTGAAAGAAGAAGCTCTGAATCTGCAACTGCTTGTTTTTCGGCATCACTCTTAATAAGCTCTGCTTCACTTTTTGCTGCATCTAAAACTGCTTTTGCTTCATTCTCTGCATCTGCTACGGAATTCTTTGCGTCACGCACAATAATATCTGCTGCTCTTTGCGCACTTACAACAGCACTCTTAATTTCATCCTCTTCTTTTTTGTATTTTTCGAGGCGGTCTGCAAGAAGGCCCACACGTCTTACAAGCTCACCGTTTTCGTGAAACATCTTTGTGTAATTTGCTGCAACCTCTGCAAAAAAATCGTCAACGTCGTCTGCTCTGTAAGCATTACGACCTGCTGTTTTAAACTCGTATTCCTTTAATTGTGATGGTGTCATCATAATTTGTTACCTGCTTCCATATTTTCTCTTTCTTGTGATTAGTTACCGAAATACATACCTGTATTTTCAAGTTCGTCAATTAAATCACCGGAAATATCTACGTTGTATGGTGTAATTATATAAGTATTATTAGCAACTCTCTTAATTTGTCCGCCGTTTGCATAAGCAACGCCTGAAAGGAAGTCTATGAGTCTTCTTGCGGTGTCACGATTTGTACCCTCAAGATTTAAAACTACCGTTCTTTTATCATTAAGATTATCTGCTATACCTGAAGCGTCGTCAAATCTGTCAGGCTTTGATAATACAACCTGAAGCTTTGCCGTTGTGTGAATGTTCACAATTTTTGAAGGGTCCTCTTCCTGTACAGGCTGGAGTCTTCTTTGAGGTCTTGAGGCTTGTCTTTGCTCCTGATAATAATTATCCTCGTTTCTTGATGCTTGTCTTTGGTTATGGTAAGGGGCAGCAACCTCTTCGTCTACCATATCCTCATCATCAAAGCCCTCGTAACCGTCATCACCTGTAAATCTGCTTAATACGTTCTTTAAAAAATCCATTTTTGTATCCTCCGTTTTTTATTTATAAATTCGTGCTCCGTAAATTAAGGAGCCTATTCTTACTAAGTTTGCACCGCATTCAATGGCTAACTCGTAGTCACCCGACATACCCATTGAAAGTATTTCCATATTAAAGTTCTTGTAGCCTTTCTCTTTAATATCGTTAAAATATTGTGACATTGTCAGAAAATATTTTTTTAATTCATTTTCATCATCACAAATAGGCGGTATTGTCATTATTCCGTTTACCGTTACGTTGGGCAGCTCCGAAATTCGTGCAAGAGAGTCGAAAAACTGTTCTTTGTCGAAGCCTGTTTTGCTTTCCTCGTTACCAACGTTTACCTCCAACAGAATTTTGCAGTTAAGCTCATTGTTTACTGCCTGCTTGGAAATTTCCTCCGCTAAATGCAGGCTGTCTACCGATTGAATCATATCTACTAACGGCAATATTTTTTTGACCTTATTGGTCTGCAAATGACCTATAAGGTGCTTGCCGACGTTTTCAAGGTGAAGCGCATCCTTTTTAGAAATGAATTCCTGCACCTTGTTTTCACCAATTAAATCTATTCCGCAATTATCAATGGAATAATTTATATATTCTACGGGAACGGTTTTTGTAACTGCCATAAGTTGAATATCCTGAGGGCTTCTGCCCGATTTAATTGCGGCGGTTGATATGTTTTCACGAATAAGCTTGAGATTTTCAGATATTGAATAGCATCTTTCATTGTCAAACGAGCTTATTGTCATACATTTCAACCCCCTTTGTAACAACCTCGTCGTAAAGCCTTATGTAGCCAGACTCACCCTTTGGATTATCTACAATTGAATACTCACCGTCATTATAAACAATATTTATTTTTCTGAAGCCTATCAGGTTACCGCTTACCACGTAAACGCCCGTTTGTCCGTTAACGGTTCTGATGGCTGAATTTTTAATTTTATAACCGGTATGCTCCTTGGTTATTATTTGTATTTCTTCTATTCTGAAATCGGCAAGTGCATCATTCATTAAATTACACTTAAGAATAACAAGCGTTTTATTGCCCGTCCTTTCACCGATTTTATAAACACGTGCCTGCAGCTTTTCAACACCTGAATAAGGGAAGTTAACATACAGCTCCTCGTCATCCTTTAAGTCAACCGTTTCATCTGAGGGTACTGCACAAAGTATATACCACTCAAAGCTGCTTACCGTTCTGCCTACAACGTCACCTTTAACCTCTTTAGGCTTTGCCTTAATAGCTGCCTCAACATCCTTTAGCGTAAGGTCGTCTATTTTGGAAAAATCAACTGTTTTCTCGTAACCGTCCGCACCCTTTAAGTAATATCCTGCGGCAGGACTTTTTATTTCACTGTATGCAATTTTCTTTGCTTTAAGTGTTTCAAGCTCGCCGTTTAAGGCGCTGATTTTTTCGTTAAGGTTAAGCACCTCACCTGTTGAAATCTGCCTACTTGTAATGTAGTTGCCGAATGAATCTATGTGTTTTTCGGATTTTTCAAAGTCACCCTTATCTACACTGTCAAGATAATCTGAAAGCTTGTTTTCTATTTTTTTGCCGAGGGCTGCAACGTCCACCGTTTGAATATTTGCCTGACCTGCTAAGGTATTGTAATGCTCAAGCTCTTCTTTAATTTCTGTTATTCTTAAGTAGGTAGTTGCATCCTCATTCGTTTTAAAGACCATTGAAACAGTATCACCCTTTGCAACACGCTGTGCGTTTGCCGCAAAGGAAATTGTTGTGCCCTTTGCAGAGTTTTCTATATATTGCTCGTTCCTTACCACAAAGCATTTTGTGTTGATTGTGCTGTAAACTGTTTCACTCATTGCAATTTGCGTTTCAATTCCCGATTTGGAAATCAAAACTAACTGGGTAATAAAATATGAAAGCATAAAAACTGCTACGAGACCTGCTAAAACTAATTTTACTCGTTTATTAAGCATTTTTTACTCTCCTTTCAAAAATTCTTTTACCAGCTTTTCTGCGAGGTAAAAAGCCTCCTCGCTCTCTTTATACGTATCGGGATAAATCCAATTTATTTTTTCGTTTCTGTTAAACCAGGTAAGCTGCCTTTTTGCATATCTTCTTGTTGCCTGCTTTAAGTGAGAAACACAGTCCTCTAAGGACTTGTTACCATCTAAAAACGGTTTTAATTCTTTGTAGCCTATGGCGTTTGCTGCAGTCTGAGACGGATATTTTTCGTAAAACGCCCTTGTCTCCTCTAAAAGCCCCGCCTCAAGCATTAAATCTACACGCTTGTTGATTCTTTCATAAAGCTTTTCTCTGTCCTTATATGCAATGCCTATATAAAGCGGCTCGTACTTACCTTCCTCGTCGTGAGAGCGTCTGTTTTGCTCTGTAAGAGTTTCACCCGTGGTGCGGTAAATCTCCAGCGCCCTTATAACCCTTACCTCGTTATTCGGATGGATTTTTTCAGCCGCCTCACTGTCAACCGCAAGCAATTCATTGTAAAGCTTTTCTATACCGAATTCCTTAAGCTCCTCGTAAAGCTTTTCTCTTACAGCCTTTGAACCCGACATCTCAAAAAACGTTGTATTATTTATGAATGAATCTATATAAAGACCTGTACCGCCTACCAAAACCGGTATTTTACCCATTGAGGTAATTTCCTCTACCGCTTTTTTTGCATCCTCGCAAAAGGAGGCTACGCTGTACTCTCTTTCGGGATTCACAAAGCCTATTAGGTGGTGCTTTACACCCTGCATTTCTTCAACAGTAGGCTTAGCCGTTGCAATATTCATAGACTCGTAAATTTGCATTGAGTCTCCCGAAACGACCTCACCGCCTATTGCTTTGGCAACGTGAACACCTAACGAGGTTTTGCCCGAAGCTGTAGGTCCTACAATAACAATAATTTTTGTTTTTTTCATTAAATTATCCTTTTAAACTGTTTTTCAAGCTCGCGTTTGGTTACCTCTACCATAACAGGTCTGCCGTGCGGACAGTAACGAATATCTTCACGTGAAAGTAAATTTTCCACGAATTTTTCCATTTCATACTCTGTTGTGGTGTTGCCTGCCTTAATAGCCGCCCTGCAAGCCATTGAGTGGTAAATCCAATCTAACTTTTCGGGCATTACGGTTTTGGCGTTAGAAGAAAGGTAGCTTGCAATTTCTGTTATAATTGCGGCTATATCCTCATTTATAAGCTCCGTAGGACACGCGCTGACCTTAACACATCTGTCTCCGAAATCTGAAACCTCGTACCCCGCCTTGTAAAGCAGCTCCTCGTTTTCAAGAATTGCATTATATTCATCCGGTGACAAGGAAACCGTAACCGGTATTAAAAGCATTTGCTGATACGACTTTTGCTGTGCTTTGAATTTTTCAAACAAAATTCTTTCGTGTGCAGCGTGCTTGTCTATCATAAGCAGCTTATTTTCAAGCTCAACAAATATATACGTTTTAAAAGCCTCCCCGACGATTCTGAAATCAGGGGTATTGCAAGCAGCTTCCGCCTCAACCTCTTTTTCAGGTTCAATGGTCTCGCTTGACTTTTCGATTATTATTTCTTCCTGCTTTTCTGCTTCGTGCACAATCTCTTTTTCATAAGCCTTTATCGGCTCTTGCTTTTCCTCAGCCTTAGCAGAATTTATATTTATTGAAAGGTTGAATTTTTTCTCAGATTTGTTTACGTATTCATCCTTAAGAAAATCTATTGTTTGGGCTTCCCTTGAGTTAAAGGTAAGCGTTGTTGCAACAGGGGCTTTTTCCACCCTTGCAGCAGGTCTTTCCTCTGACTTGTTTTCTTCAACAATTTTTATTACATCGTTTTTAACTTGAGAAGCAGGAGCTGTTTCCGTTTTTACCGGCGCAGCTTCCTTTATGGTTAACTGCTCACCCTTAATAGCCTCGGGCATAAAAGCCTTCGCCATTGAAAAGCTTGCTTTAGGACGTGTGTCCTGAGTCAAGGCGTTAAGTGCGGCACCGTAAACAGCGTCAAAAACCTTTTTCTCTTCAAAAAATCTTACCTCTGTTTTTGCAGGATGCACGTTAACGTCAACTGCAGAAAAAGGCATTTTTATAAAGATAACGCAGGGCGGGAATTTGCCGGACATAATAGAATTCTTGTAGGCAGTTTCAAGTGCCGTAATGCACATAGGGCTTTTTACGTATCTGCCGTTAACGAAAAAGTGCTGACCGCTTCTGCTGCCTCTGCCTGCGGTAGGCTTACCTGTGAAGCCGGAAACAGAAATACCGTTACCCTCATACTCTGCAGGAATAAGTCCCTCTGTATATTCCTTACCGAATACGGCGTATATTGCTGATTTTAAATCACCGTCACCGGGAGTTGAAAAAATAAGCTTACCGTCTCTTATAAATTTAAAAGCAACGTGTGGGTAAGACACAGCAATTTTTTCTAATATTGCTGCTATGTAGTTACCCTCCTGCACGTCCTTTTTCAAGAATTTCATTCTTGCGGGAATATTAAAAAATAAATCTCTGACAACAAGCGTTGTACCTACCGGGCAGCCTGCATCCTCAAGCTCTTCTTCCTCACCGCCGAAAATTTTGTAGGAGGTACCTACCTCCTCAGCCTCGGTTCTTGTAAGAAGCTCAACCCTTGCAACTGCAGCAACTGACGCTAATGCTTCACCTCTGAAGCCGAGTGTTGATATACTGTCTAAATCCTCCGCCGAGCTTATTTTACTTGTAGCGTGGCTCAAAAAGGCTTTTCTTACGTCCTCACGGTCAATACCGCAGCCGTTATCAGTTACTCTTATATACGTTTTACCGCCGTTTTTAATTTCTACGGTAATATTTTTTGATTTTGCATCTATGGAGTTTTCTAAAAACTCCTTTATTACTGAAGCAGGACGCTCAACAACCTCGCCCGCTGCAATTAAATCTGCGATATTTTTAGGTAATACGTTAATACGCGGCATATTGAACGCCCCCTTTCTGATTTAAATTTAAATATTTTGCGCTTCCTTCTGAAGCTCGAAAAGCTTTGTTAAAGCCTCAATAGGTGTAAGTGTATTTACGTCAATATCCTTAACCTTTTCAATAAACGCCTCTTTATTGCTTGAAGCAAATGAAAGCTGAAGCTCTTCCTCTGCAGGCTCTTTTGCTACTACCTTAGGAGCGACACCTAAATTAACCCTTTGCTGCTCCTCAAGTGTTTTTAAAATAACCTTCGCATTTTCAACAACTGCTTTCGGAATACCCGCAAGCTTTGCTACCTCTACACCGTAGCTGCCGTCTGCAGCACCCTTTACAATTCTTCTTAAGAAGGTAATATCATCACCGCGTTTTTTAACGGATGTGTTGTAGTTTTTCACACCTTCAACAGAATTTTCCAGCTCGGTCAATTCATGGTAGTGTGTTGCAAAAAGTGTCTTTGCGCCTATTTTCTTTTTATCTGCCGTGTATTCCAAAACCGCTCTTGCGATACTCATACCATCAATGGTAGACGTACCGCGTCCGATTTCATCAAACACGATAAGGCTCTTTTGTGTTGCGTTCTTTAAAATATCGGCAACCTCGGTCATCTCAAGCATAAAGGTTGACTGACCCTGAGACAAATCGTCTGATGCACCTACACGTGTGAAAATTTTATCTACAATGCCTATTTTTGCACTGCTTGCAGGAACAAAGCTACCTATTTGCGCCATTAAAACTATTAAAGCAACCTGACGCATATAAGTAGATTTACCTGCCATATTAGGACCGGTAATTATTGCGCTTCTGTACTCACCGCAGTCAAGGTGTGTGTCGTTAGGAACAAACGGTGCGCCGCCAAGCATAAGCTCTACTACCGGGTGTCTGCCGTCTTTAATAATAACCTCGTCCGAGGTATCTACGGTAGGTCTTACGTAATTGTTAGTTACAGCCGTATAAGCAAGCGAACACAAAACGTCGAGCCTTGCAACCGCTTTGCCGGTTACTCTTACTCTTTCAAGCTCGTTTGCAATTTTAGTGCGAATTTCGGAAAACAGCTCGAACTCAATTCTTACAATTCTTTCCTGAGCGCCTAAAACCTTTGACTCAAGCTCTTTTAATTCTTGTGTTATATATCTTTCGCAGTTTGCGAGAGTTTGCTTTCTTATGTAATGCTCGGGTACTAAATCCTTAAAGGAGTTAGTTACCTCTATATAATATCCGAATACACGGTTATAGCCTATTTTAAGTTTTTTAATGCCCGTTTTCTCTTGCTCGGACTGTTCAACCGCCGTAAGGTAGCCCTTACCGTTTTCAACAATATCGTGAAGAGAATCAAGCTCCTCATTGTAGCCTTTTTTAATCATACCGCCTTCTCTTACGGTGAGCGGTGGCTCGTCTACAATTGCAGCATTTATAAGTGCGTTTACGTCCTCGAGCAAATCTATCTCCTCAAAAATACCCGAAAGCATTTTTGTTTTTACACCGCTTAAGGATGCTTTTATGCCCTGAAGCTTGTCTATTGTAAGACTCAACGTGCGAAGCTCCTTTGCATTTGCCGTGCCGTAAACAATTCTTGTCATAATTCTTTCCAAGTCGTACATATCTGAAAGAAGTGACATTTCAGTATCTAAAAGGATAGTGTTGTTAACCAATTCCTCAACCGCATTTTGCCTTGCGGATATCAATGAATAGTTAAGGAGCGGCTGCTCTACCCAGTTTCTTATAAGACGCTTACCCATTGCAGTTTTGGTGTGGTCTAAAACCCATAAAAGACTGCCCTTCTTTTCACGTCTTATTTGTGTTTCTGTAAGCTCTAAATTTCTTCTTGCGGTAAGGTCTAAATTCAAAAATTTATCCGCACCGAAAAATTCAACGTCGTTAATATTTTCAAGCTTTGTTTTTTGTGCATTCTCAAGATAATTAAGTGCAGAGCCGAATGCTAAAAGCAACGCATTGTTTCTTGTAAACTCTGCAAACTTTTCACTGTTTTCATCAATATGTGAAACAACTGCTTTTCTGCAGGCCTCTTCGTTATAATCGCCATCATCTAAAACCTGATACCTTGCAGAAAGTCTATCCTTAACGAAGCTTACCACCTCTTTTATTGAGGAAGCATACTTGTTAAGTAAAACCTCGCTTGGGTCAAAGCAGCCCAACTGATTCATAAGACGAGCCGCATCTGAGGAATCCGCAAAGGAATCAAGATGCACCTCACCGGTTGAAACGTCAACGAAAGCTGCTCCGCAAGACTTGTCCGTAATATAAACAGATGCCAAGAAATTGTTTTTACCTTCATCTAACATACTGCTTTCAATTACGGTACCCGGTGTTACAATTCTTACAACGTCTCTCTTTACAATACCCTTTGCCTGAGCCGGGTCCTCAACCTGCTCGCAAATAGCCACCTTGTAGCCTCTTGAAACAAGCTTTGCTATGTAAGAATCGGCGCTGTGGAAAGGTACACCGCACATTGGTGCCCTTTCCTCCTGACCGCAATCTCTGCCCGTAAGAACTAATTCGAGCTCCTTAGACGCAATTTTTGCATCCTCAAAGAACATTTCGTAAAAGTCACCTAATCTGAAAAACAACAGAGTATCGGCATATTCTTTTTTGATTTGAAAATATTGCTCCATCATAGGGGAAAGACCGGCCATACTACACCTCAACGCTTAATTTGTAAATTTGGATAAATAGAATTATTAGTGGCAACCGCCGCAGCTGTCGCAGCTACCGCCGCAAGAATGCTCGTGAGCAGGCTCGCAGGTTTCAGGGTCTTGTCCGTCAATGCAAAGAGCAAGAATACCCATAATTTCATTCATCATATCATCAATTGCTGCTTTTGCTGCTTCAAATTTAACCATATTGCCGTTAAGCATTACTGCACGGTAAAGCTCTTCAAACTCCTTGCCGTAGCCTTCCATAACGCTTTCGTCTGCAGCATCACCTTTTGCGGCCTCTTGCTGATAGTTGAGCTGAACAAGGTTGATTTTACCGATAAGATCGTTTAATTCCTTGTCGTTGTCGTTTGCTTTTTTTGCTTCGTCAAAAGCCTTGTAGCGTTCGTCAGCCTGAATAGCTGCACCTAATTTTCTTGTAAGTTCGATAACTGTCATTGTTATTCTCCTTTGTTTTTATATTTATGTTTCAAAGAAACATTGTTTATGAATTCACTCTACCCTTTGCTATTTCCTCCTGCACCTTAAGAAGCTCCATAAACCATTTGGTTTTTTCTTCCTTAGATACGCTGTCGGGAAGCTCGGCTGCCTTTGTACCCTTACGCTTTGAATATATAAAGGTGAACATAGAGCCGTACCTTACCTCCTTCACAAGGGAAACGGTGTCAAGAAACTCCTCGTAGGTTTCTCCCGGGAAGCCTACAATTATGTCGGTGGTAATATCCACACCCGGAATTTTTTCTTTTGCGTAGTTGACTAACTCGAGGTAATGCTCTCTCGTGTATTTTCTGTTCATCTCCCTGAGAATTCTGTTATTCCCCGATTGAACAGGTAAATGCAAATGACCGCAAAAATGCTTTGCAGAGGCTAAAACGTCTATAAGCTCCTTTGTGCAATCCTTTGGGTGAGAGGTCATAAAATCGAAAATATAGTCGCCCTCAATTGCATCAAGCCTTCTTATAAGCTCCGAAAAGTTTATGCCGTCCTCAAGGCTCTTGCCGTAGGAGTTAACGTTCTGCCCTAAAAGAGTTATTTTTTTGTAGCCCTCTCTGATTAAGTCCTGCGCCTCTTGTAAAATTACGTCTGCCTCACGGCTTCTTTCCCTGCCCCTTACGTAAGGCACGACACAGTAAGAACAAAAATTGTCGCAGCCGTACATTATGGGAAGCCAGGCGTTTTCACCACTGTCACGTTCATTTGGCATACCCTCGGCAATTACGCCGTCACACTCATCTGTACTGAACACTCTTTTTTTCGTTTTGAAAACCTTGAAAAGAAGCTCCGGTAATTTATGAAGTGCGTGTGTTCCGAAAACAAGATTCACGTAAGGATAGCTGTTTTTAATTTTTTCTGCAACGTGCTCCTGCTGCATCATACAACCGCACAGACCAACAACTAAATCGTGATTTTGTTTTTTAAGTGACTTTAATGCACCCACGTTACCAAAAACTCTGTCCTCGGCGTGCTCGCGTATTGCGCAGGTATTATAAATAATTATATCTGCCTCCTCAAGCGTCTGAGTCATAGTGTAACCCATTTCAATAAGCTGACCCTTTATGTGCTCACTGTCTGCAACGTTGCCCTGACAGCCATAGGTGTGCACAAATGCTTTCGGCTGCTTGTCCTTGAATTTTGCCGATATAATATTTTTAACTTTTTTCTTGTACTCGTTCTGCTCTGCCATTTCCGGCTCAGGAACGAAAAACTTATTTTTTTGCAAAATACTAAACTACCTTTCAAAATGCTGCGGTGTTAAGAAAGCCTAAAATATCAAGGTACACCTTTTCGTTATCCTCTTCGTTCAAAATTTCGTGGCGCATGCCCGGGTAAATAATAACCTCAGGGTCGTGACCGCAGGCAATTAAGCTGTCTGCACAAGCAACAGGTCCCTTGCCGTTCATACCTATCGGGTCCTCACCGCCGGATATAATGAGAATCGGAAGACCTACTCTTATGGATGCGGGCCATAATTTATCTGACGCCAAAAGAGCAATTGAGCCTAAATCTCTCATACCTGCAACGGTAAGCTCAATACCGCAGAGTGGGTCGTTTTTATAATTCTCAACGTTCTTTTTGTTGTAGCTTAACCAGTCTAATTCAGAGGTTTTGTCCTTAATACCTAAGGAAGAAACTTTGTTAAGCGCACCCGCCATAACTTTATTTCGTGTTCTTGTGCCGACCTTTTGCGTTAATTCTCTTAACGAGTTTATTGCAAACTCAAGCCCTTGCGGAGCCTGACCCGTACCACAAATAATGAGTCCTGCTAAATCTTCAGAAAAGGTGCCTGCATAAACCCTTGCACAAAAAGAGCCCATGCTGTGGCCGAACAAATAATATTTCAACTCAGGGTAACGCTTGTGCATAATGTTGTAAAGAATGTGCATATCATCCACAAAGCGGCGGAAACCATCCTCCTCCGCGGTGAAGCCTAAATCTTCAGGTGAGGAAACAGATTTACCGTGACCTATGTGGTCATTACCACAAACAACGTAGCCCCTTTGAGCTAAAAATCTTGCAAAATGGTCGTAACGGTCGATATGCTCACTTACACCGTGGGCAATCTGAAAAACGCCGATATGCTCAACCTCATCATCAAGCCAAATCAATGCGCGAATTTTGTTCACACCGGTTGAAGAATTGTAATACGCTTCCTTCTTGATAATTGCCATAACCTGTTACCTCTTTTCTGAATATAAGTCGGCGCTTTTAAGCACAAAAACCTAAAAAAGCGCACATTTCCACAATTAAAAATATAATACCATAGTTGCAATAAAATTTCAATATAAATTGCTTATATATTTATATATTTTTATAACTTTTTTTGCCCGTTAAAATTGGGGTTGCAGAAATAAATAAAATGTGGTAAAATGGCGAAAGAATTGCTTTAAAATATGTGGGGAAAAGACTGTCCCAAAATCTGATTCGGATACACTTTACCCACTCTAAATGGAGGTAACCTATGGAATACAACACAAATTCCAAAGCATTAATAGTAGGTCTCACAGACACAGGCGAGCAAATTCCTGCTGCTTCCGGCAGAATTTCCACCCAACCGGGTACTGCGCTTGAAATTCTTGAAGCCTCAAAGGATGCTGAAAAGAACGCGAGCCTTATTTCTAAGGTAACACGCTCAGGACACACGTCCACCATAGAGCACACAGTTTTCAACCTTGCTTTCCAGAACGTTTCCGTTCTTGTTGAGCAGTTTGTTATTGAATTCAGACTTGCATCCTTCACGGTAAAATCAAGAAGATACGTAGACTTTGGCGGGCTTGGTTATTTTACTCCTAAATTCGACTCACAGTCTGTACAAGACAAATACTCTGAGCACATGGCTTACCTTTACAAAGAATACAATGACTTTATTAACAAGGGTATCCCTAAGGAAGACGCTCGTTTTCTTCTTCCATACTCACTTTACAGCAATTTTTACTGCACACTTAATGCAAGAGAATTAACAAATATGCTCTATGCTATGATTTACGGCAGAGGAGCCTCCTTCCCGGAGCTTAAAAATTTAGGCCTTTCTCTTTACGAGCAGGCAAAAAAATTAACACCCGGTATTTTCACAGACTTTGAAACACGCCGCCCTGGAATTCAGGACGTGCCTCGTTTTAACTACAAGAGGGACGATTCAATTGTTGAGAGTGAAGACGCTGTTGAGCTTCTTAACTACACACCAAATGCTTCACAATGTGTTGCAAGAGCTGCTCTTATTGAGTCCTTAGGCTTACCTACCTCACAAATTGAAAGCATTATAAGTGACGAAACGGAATGTGCAAAAATAATAAAAGAGGTCATAAACTCAAAGAGACAAAGACCTCTTGAAGCTGCTACCTTCACCTTCAGAATCAACAACGTATCACTTTCCTGCCTTACACACTTTGCACGTCACAGAATTCAGTCTATAGGCATACCGTCTCTTACACTCACTAACAGAAGAAGATACATTTTACCTGAGACAATTGTTAAAAAGCCTGAGCTTCTTGAGCGTTACAAGGCAGCGTTTGAAAAAACTGCCGACCTTTATGATGCTTTAAAGGCACAAGGTGTAAACGAAGGACTTTTAGCATACGTTCAGTTAAGCGGTAACACAGTAGATTTTGTTACAACCATTAACGGCAGAGAGTTACTTTTATTTATGAAATTACGCTCCTGCAACCGTGCACAATGGGAAATAAGAGATTTTGCCGTGGATATGCTTAAAAAGCTTCGCGCGGCAGACCCGACTATATTTAATTTTTATGGTCCGAGCTGTTTCGTAAACAAATGCACCGAGGGTGCTATGACCTGCGGACAGTCTGCAGAAATTATTAAAAAATTCAAATCTCTTTAAACTAAAAAGGGCGCAAAAAAGCTCGTTGCTTTTTTGCTGCCCCTTTTTTCGTGTTTTTAGGTGTATTTGTTTAAAATTTTTTAATAAATAATCCAAAAACTTACAATTTTATATTGCAAGATTATAGTTTTGGGATTATAATATTTTTTAGATTTTCTTTAATTAGGCGAGGTTTATTTCATGTTAGGCAAATTAATAAGGCTCAGTATAACTGAGCAGGTAGGCACACCTTTGGGTGATACCGGCAGAGTTTACAAGCTCAACCAGGGTCAGCCAATCGGCAAATTCAAGCCCTACACACCCATTAGCGGCGTTCTTGTAATGGGGATTGACAACCCTGTAAGGCACTTTGACGGCAGAGTTATTGCATCTGTTCGTTTTCTTGACAACGGTGAGGTTAAATTGATTGCCGCACCAAAATCCAAAAGATTTATAGATTGCGAAATTCGCAATGCAATTGCTTTTATTACAGAAGGCAGAAAATACAACCTTGAGTGCAGATACGAGCGCTCCTGCGGTGCCGTAATTTACAGAAACATTAACGGTCAAATACGCTATCTTCTCATTAAAAACAACCGCAGCTCAAACTGGGGATTTCCTAAAGGGCACATGGAGGACGGCGAGACTGCAGAGCAAACCGCTATGAGAGAGGTGCTTGAGGAAACAGGTATTCATATAGATATTATACCTGATTTCGTTTCAAAATCTGAATACACAATTCAGAACAAAATTCACAAATCTGTTTTTGTTTTTGTGGCAAAAACCAATGATACTCAAACAATTATTCAAAAGGAAGAAATTGAAGATTACATTTGGTTAACCTACGAAAATGCTTACAAAAGTTTAAAATTTGAAAACGACAAAACAATACTCCATGATGCAAGAGAGCACTTGATTTCAAAGGGTTTAATTACACCGGACGAGGTATAAAAAATGGTAGATAGTATAGTTAATGCGGTAGTTGATTTTTTTAAAAACGACATTCCCGCAGAGCTTATTGCTTTTGTTATTTCTCTCTTTCCCGTATTGGAAATACGCGGCGGAATGATAGCGTCACTTCTTCTTGATATTGATTTTATAAAAGCCTTTTTTATTTGTTACTTAGGCAATATGCTTCCAATACCCTTCATTCTTCTTTTTATTAAAAAGATTTTTTCTCTTATGCGAAAAAACAAGCATCTCAGAAAAATAGTGGAAAAGCTTGAGGCACGCTCAGACAAGAAAAAGGGTACAATGGAAAAATACAAGGAATGGGGTCTGCTCTTTTTCGTGGCTATCCCCCTCCCCGGCACGGGCGGTTGGACAGGCGCCTTAATAGCCGCGCTTATGGATATGCGAATAAAAAAAGCCCTGCCAATTATAGCACTCGGTGTTCTTGTTGCAGGTCTTATTATGTCGCTTATAACCTACGGAATATTCTAAAAATAAAAAACCTTCTATCGGCAAGATAGAAGGTTTTTGTTTTTTTATTTTTTAATTTGCGCTTAACATCAAAAGAATGAATATAACGAAAAGCAAGCCCGCAGTTATTGCACCAAAAACGGTAATTGCAGCCTTTATTGATTTTAAAATCTGCAGCTTTCTCATTGTAAGAAATTCGTTGATTTCTCTTTCTGTTAAATCCGGCTCGTATACTGTGTAAAACTCCGAGTCAGAGTTTTTGCCGTCTGCCGTTCTGTAACGAAAAACGCCCTGCGGTAAATCTACACCGTCATCAAGATAGCGCTTAAACGCTCTGTTTTCATCTTCAGTACAAGGAATTCTCTGTAATAAATCGAACTCGAAACGCATTGTACGAAGCTCTGTTCTTAAATCTTTTCTGTTACTTACACTTGCCACATCTCACACCTCAAAACAATATGTTGAATAATTAACATTATTTTAACACTTATTTTTATTTTTTTCAAGTGTTATTCAACAAGACGTTACTTTAGATAAAAAAACTGACGTGTTTTATACCCTTCATCATTTTCTCTTAATTTGTACTCAAAAGAAAAGCCATCATCATTCCACACTATATTATAAGCATTATGCTCAACAGGCAAAAAGCCGTCATCTGTGTGTACACTACCAAGCCGTTTTACTGAAACAGGTGAATTTTTTTCATAAAAATTAACTGTACCCGATTGCAGCCAAGACTTTTCTGAAGCATAAATGACGTGTTCACCATTTGCGGAATTAAACTCCACAAAAACATCCTTTTCATAAAAAAGAAATTGTAAACAAATAAAAAACAATGACAAAACAGCAACTAAAACAATTATTAAAATTTTAAACTGTTTACGCTTGACTTTTCTTAAAACCAAAGTGTTTACAGCAAGACCCAACCAAAGAATTGATACTACGTAAAAGAATGGTACAAAATTTGTAAAATTTAAATTTACCGACTGTACGTAGCAAACAATACCTGCTTCTTTCTCTAAAAGATTTAACACAAAAGCCAAAGCAAAAAACACAAATCCCGTAAGCGCACATTTAAGCGGTTTGGGCTCTCTTTTCATATTACTTCACCCCTTTTTGTTAAGGGTATTATAACACAGTGCTAAAAAATGTAAAGGGCACATTGTGTTTCGCAAACTCAGACCTTGTTACATAATACTATTCACCTTTATAGGTAGGTGCATTTTTTGGTGTAGAACCTTTAACAACTTTATGATAATAGCTGTACGTCATAGGTGTATCGTTTGAAAGATTACCGGCATCTGTTACCTGCCCTAAAAAGATAGTGTGGGTATCAGTTTCCATAGTGTTAATAACTTTACAGGTTATGTAAGAAATTGCTTGCGGTAATACAGGAGTAAATTCCTTTACGAGTGGTTCAATGCCTTCAAATTTATCAACATCCTTACCACTTCTGAAACCGAAAGAGCCTATTATAATCGGGTCAACATTCTCACCTAAAATATTAACCGCAAAAATACCGGTATCCTTAATGCACTTATTTGTGTAGTTGTCGTGGTTAATTGAAACGGCAATTGTTGCAGGGGTTGAAGTTATTTGCATAGCAGAATTTGCCGTGCAGCCCGTTGCCTTTCCCTCCCCCCAGGTGGTAACAACGTAAACGCCGTAAGATAAGTTAAATAATGCAGTATTATCCATATTTTACCCTCACTATATTTTAAAATAAGCCGACAGGATTTCCCTATCGGCTTTTTTAATTGCTACGAAAAATTTAATTTATTATCCAAAATATCTCTTTAAGAGACCTTCGAATGCTTTACCGTGTCGAGCTTCGTCACGAGCCATTTCGTGAACAGTGTCATGAATAGCGTCAAGATTTTGCTCTTTAGCCATTTTAGCAAGCTCGAATTTACCTAAAGTTGCACCGTTTTCAGCTTCAACTCTCATTTCAAGGTTTTTCTTTGTTGAATCTGTAACGAGCTCGCCTAAAAGCTCAGCAAATTTTGCTGCATGCTCTGCTTCCTCGTAAGCAGCTTTTTCCCAGTAAAGGCCGATTTCCGGGTAGCCTTCTCTGTGAGCAACTCTTGCCATTGCAAGATACATACCAACCTCTGTGCATTCACCGTTGAAGTTTGCACGAAGACCTTCAATAATCTCTTCGCTAACGCCTTTAGCAACGCCTAAAACGTGCTCTGCTGCCCAAGTCATTTCCTCATCCTTAACCTCTACAAATTTCTCTGCAGGTGCTTTGCAAAGAGGGCAAGCCTCAGGTGCTGTTTCGCTTTCAACGATTTGACCGCATACTAAACATTTCCACTTTTTCATAATTAAAAACTCCTTCATGTAAATAATATATTTAGGCTTTCACCTATGTATTCTGACATTCCTTGCAGATGCCATAATAGACTGTTTTTTGTGACTCTATACGAAAACCGGTTTCTCTGTAAACGTCAGGAACCAAGCTTTTCATAAAGACGTCTGTAATATTACAACAATTTTTGCAAAGCAAATGAACGTGCTCGTTAAGGTTACCCTCGTAGTGTACCTTTTTATCACTCGTTTCAACCACTGTAATAAAGCCTTCATCTACAAGCTGACTTAAGTTTCTGTAAACCGTCCCGAGACTTATGTTGGGAATTTCGTTTTTCACCGCTTCATAAATCATATCTGCCGTAGGATGCTCAACAGAGCCTTTTACGTAATCGAGAATTGCATCTCGCTGTCGTGATTTCCGCATTCATTCACCGCCCTTTGAATAAGTAGTAATGATTACTGTTATCACTATAACAGAGATTTTTAATTTTGTCAACACTTTTTTAAAAATTTTTTTCTAATAAATTTAAAAGTGATTCGTACTCATTAAAGTTTTCGCAAAGACTTAAATAAAATACCCGTGTTTCTTCGTTTTGTAACAAGTATTTTCCTACTCTTTTAACCTTTCTTACAAAAGATTTGTTAAAATTATATTCACCGTTTTTCAAGGGACAGTCCGCTCTGTAATCTAAAACTGTTTTAATTTTTATTTTTTCGTTTTCCTCTGATACAAGCGGAAACAACGGATAAATTCTGCAGGCAAGCGGTCGTTTGTTTCGGTTGCAGCTGCCGTTACACACAGCAATTTTATCGCCCGACTCCGTTTCCTTTATTTCTATGCTTTCATCTATAAGAGCCGCTTCACCGGGAAACAAAAGCATCCCTATTTTTTCATCTCCCTTGCAGCATCTTCCGCCACAAATTTTTCCGCAATCAAATTTTAAAGGTGTTTCTCTCCTTAAAAGTGAGTAACAAGTTAAAAGCACGTTTTCTTTTGTCATTATATTTTTTCCCTTTGTTTATTTTTTTATTTTTTGCTCATACTAAAGGTACAAGCGAGTAAACCCAAGCGCTAACTCTTGGCGCTTATAATAATTGTAATTAGTCTAATTTTCGAAATAGTGTAACTTTACACTGTTTCGACTAACTATAATCGTTATTACGCTCGCTTTGAAAAATCAAGGAGGTAATTGAAAATGGATAAGAAGAACAATTCTATCGGCTGCACAGTAGATACCTGTAAGTATCACTCACAGGACTCAAACTATTGTACAAAAAATGTTATTGAGGTAAGTGCATGCAACTGCAACGCAAAAACAGTAGATAACACTTGCTGTCAATCATTTGAGGTTAAATAAAAACGCTTGAATAAAAAAACGGCAGATTATTGAAAAAATAATCTGCCGTTTTTTACTTATCAGGTGTGTCGGCAGTTAAGCCTTCTACGTTTTTTGCAATAATATATTTGCCGAAGGATGGCTTTCCCTTGTAAACGTTTGCTTTCATTGTAACGTTTTTTGTTGAGCTTACGTTAAGTGCAGGAATTAAATTGAGCATAAAAAGATTGTTTTCTATGAATATGTTTTCGTGCACAAAGCCTGCAAAGCGTCGATTTTCCGGTGCTATGAGTATCGCATTTTCCTCACAATTCATAAAAGCGTTACCGCGAATCATCATAGATTTTACACTGCCGCTTTCAAACCAGGTAAGGGCGTCATTCGAAACAAACAAGCCCGACTTCCCTGTATTCAAAAATTTATTGTTTTCAACTAAAATTCTGCCGCGCGTTGTAACAAGAAGCCCTCTTGAGGCAACTCGGTTAAGCGTGTTGTCACAAAACTCAACCTCCGGGCAGGCGGTAATATCCTCAATAATTGCACCCGTAGGGTTGTTTGTTGTTGAAAGCTTGAGCTTAATGTGGTAACGGTCAAGCATTTCGGATTGAAGAATTTTTGCGGTGCCGTGCTCCATAAGAGTTTTAGGGTCTATAAATGCTATAACGTCGTTTACTCTTAACGGATTAAAGCCGTAGGTACGCCTGTGAGCATAACGGACTATAATTGTATCCCCTGTGCTTTCAACCGTTTTAAAGTATATTCCGTGAATATTGCAGCCGTCATCACCCGAGGAATTGAAGTTACAGTTTTTCACCTTTACGCTGCCGCGGCACATACACGCGGTTACAAAATTTGCAAGTGAAGAAAAATCCACCTCTGCACCCTCTCGTGGTGAAAAGTCTGCCTTTTCAAGCGTAACGTCCTCAGAATTTTGCGCTACAAAGCCCAAGGAATAGTTAAAGGATTGACGCACGTTTTCAAGCTTAATATTTTTAGAGCCATCTACAAAAATGCCTACGTTTTTCCGTGCCTTCGGGAAAACGTAAAAAACTTGACCCGGCTCGAAATCCTTAGGAATTAAATACCTTGCTTTAAAAACTCGCGGCGATATTTCTTTAATGGTAGAAACGCCAAAAAACGGGTGTGAGCCGTTTCTTTTAATGTGGTTGTAGTTAGATGCCTTTGCAGTCGGCGTCCAGCTACCTGAGTTTTTTAGCTCTGTAAAGCCTAATTCGTAATCAGTACCGTACCAGAAATACTCACCGTTTTCTTCCTTATAGTTACTTGTTTCATCTATTTTAAAGGTAACATAAAAGGGTGAGGTTTGCAGAATTGTTATTTTGTGAACGTTTGGCTGAACCGTTTCAATGTTAAGGTTTTTAAGCGTAACGTTAACACAGTTTTCTATGACAATATTTGTCATGATACCATCAAAAATAAAAGTAGAATCGTTAAAATCTATTTCTAAATCGTTAATGCCCTTTAAATCAAGCGCAATTTTATGAACGTGCTTTTTTTCACCCTCAGAATATTCTTTTTCACTAATTGTGTTTGTAATATAAAGCTTGCGCTCACCTGCATATTTGCTCAAAAAAACATAGTTGCCCTTTTCCAGCAAAAGACTTTTTGGGTGAGCGTTTTCTGAGGCTGTATTTAAAAGATTACTAAAGGCAGCCGTGACCTCTGAGTCAGGCTTTATGCCAAAGGAATCCGGATAAATTACCAAAGTTTTCACCTACTGTTATTTAGTTATATATAAAAAAAGTTATAATTTTTGTTGCCATTAAATAATATAATAAAAACTAATAAAATGCAATATATTATTTATTAAAAAACAAAAAGAAAAACCCGTCGCAACATGCGACGGGTTTTTCTTGAATAGAAGAGTTTTACCTCTTGCGTACTCGTATTGGCAACTATATAGT
>JAZOOH010000056.1:0-2580 GCA_045654905.1 Acutalibacteraceae bacterium
TACCCTTGCCAACAAATCTTCTTTGCTCTCCGTTGTACTTTCGATTGACGGAGCTTGTGTTGTTGAAGCAACTTTTTCTTCGCCGCCTTCATCGGAGCAGGATGCAAGGGTGAAAGGAATAACGGCACACAAGGCAAGAGATATGACTTTTTTCAGAATTTTCATATGTTACCTCCTTATTTATTCGGTTTATATCCCGTTGATGAATAGGGATTTTTGTTTTCTTTGGGCGGGTCGGGAATATTGCCGACATGAACAAGCCACGAAAAAACTGCTGTTTTTATCGCAACGCCGATAACCCATACGGCGAGCGCTCCGACAAACCACCATATTGAAATTTTGAAAATGAAATGTGCCGCAAGCAAAAGCCATGCAGGAACAGTCCATTCAAGGTCGAATACGAGGTTTATCAGCAACGCCGAAAAGAATCCGTTGCCCTTTGGTCTGTTCTTCACCGCCTCACCCCTTATAACTGAAATATATTAATTCTCATCCTAATTTTAACAAATAAAAATAAATCGCACATTGTACTTTAGTGCAGAAATGGAACTTTTTTTAAAAATATTTTATATAAAAAAAGACGGCAGATTTCTCTGCCGCCAAATTTGTTTGTGTAGGGCGGGATGCCCTCATCCCGCCGTTGAATGATACTGACGTTTGCGGCGGCTTGTGGGCAAGCCGCCCTACATATTTTAACATCTTATTCGTGAATCTTTGTAAGTCCGAACAGACCCTTGAAGAAGCCGATAATCTTCTGGAAGAAGCCTGCCTTTGAATTGAGGGTAACTTCAGCTTTGATTTCGTTACCATCAGCACCCTTGGCGTATGTACCGTCTGTAAGCTTGATTTTTGCGGTGAAAACGGTAGCACCATTTGCGTTTGAAATTGCAGTCAGACTGCCGTATGAATCATCTGTTGTTGTGAAATTATTGTTATTTGCACTCCATTCAATTTTTGCTCCTGCAGGAAGATTCTGAGCAGTTGCGTGAAGGACGATTCCGTCTTTATAGTTAATATTTGTTTGGCTGGGAGTTGCAATTGAAAGCGATGAATTTCCTGTCGAAGGAACATCAGGTGAAGGATCATCCGGTGAAGGCGGAGTAACAGTCTTTTCTTTATATATAGCAGTTGCAGATACATTCCCTTCGGGCATAACAAAAGTTGTTGTTGCACTAGTTGCATTCGCAACTGTTGCACCTGTTACAACCCACTTATTAAACACCGTACCTTCGGGAGCTGCATTTGCAGTAAGAGTGATTGTTTCGCCTGCTTTAGCCTTTGTAGGTGAAGCTGTGCCGTTTGTAACAGTGATTGAATATTCTGCTGCGGCAGAGGTTATTAAATCAAAAGTAACAGTACCACCGGATAAGAGATGAGTATTTGCTTGCGCTTTATTATAAGTAACTGCTGAGTTACTGCCAAGCTGCATTGTGCCGGTTATATTGTCAGAAGTATCAAACTTATAAAAATTTTTACCACCGATCACACTGCCGTTAAAAGTGCTGTTGTCTATTTGGGCACCGCCACAATAAGATGTTATTTTAATACCGCTTGCCGTGCAGTTTTTCATAACAACAGAATTTACACCAGTAAAATTAAGGTTGCTCAGAACTGAATTTTCAAAAACAACGTCATTATTTAAACTACTGGTAATAATTGCTTGTGTGTTATTAGAAGATATATTGACATTCGTGATTTTAATTCCCTGATTAGCAACCAACGAGTTGCAAACAAGAGATGCGTTATCCGAGCCGGTGATCGTCAGAGAAGAATTTCTCATTTCAAATACCGCGATGTCGTTTTTACCGGTTAATGCGTTTACACCTTCTAATGTCACTTTAAAATCATCAGTATTGCCGAAAAATGTTATTGTGCCTACATAATAATTTCTATCAGCTGTGACTATTTTTGATGAAGAATCCGCATAATCAGAGAAATTATGCAACACAAGTTCATTGTATGATTTATAATACATATATTTGTCGCTTGCGGGTTTACTGGATAATGGTGTGGTGCTTCCGGGAACATAATACATTCCTATACTAACATCTGCACCCTTGTAATACAAACCAGTCGGTTCTGCTGCACTTGCAGAAAGAGGAATAATGCTCATTACCATAAGAAGGCAAAGCATCACTGCGAATGATTTTTTGAAAATTTTCATCAGAAATTTTCTCCTTTCGTGTTGTTCATAATGGGTATACTTTTGTCAGTATACATTCTTACATCGTAATTCTATCATCTTTTTTCGGTTTGCACATTGTACTTTAGTGCAGAAATGGAAGTTTTTTTAAAATATTTTTGCAGTTGCTTGCCGAGGAAGGAAGCTGAATGGCGTTTTATTCGACCGAAGGCGTACAAAGGTACGTCGATGGGAGAAAAAACGTCAAATAAACGAAAAACAACTATTCATTATTCAAAGACTTGTTTTTGATAGACCTGACGTTGCATTCGGGTCATCGGCTCGCCGACCCATACTCATTATTTCGTTTATGTTTCAGCGACTTTATCAGCAAGCAAAAAGAAGGCAGAATGCTCTGCCGAAGTCGGAGGCCAAGCGGGCTTAGGGAGACAACTGCT